>CADAVL010000034.1 GCA_902791335.1 Oscillospiraceae bacterium | reverse complement strand
GAAAGACCGTTGGTACTTTCCTTATTCAGCACATATACCTTTGTGGTAGAGGTGTAGACCGGCGTTACCATAAGCTTTGTGTAGGAATATGCGGTTGCAGCCAGAACAACAGCCGCCAGAAGAATAATCCAGATTTTTTTCATAAAATATCGGAAGAGCTGCCCCATATCCAATTGAAAATCGTTTTGTTTCGCTTCCATGTTTTCCACAGATAAGTCTCCTTTAATTTTCACATTTCATTTAAACGGCACTTCATTGAAGTGGTAAGCTTTTTTAAAAAAGCTTTTCGGGATAGCGTCCGTTTTCGATCAACTCAGCGATGTCGTTTACAACCGCGGCTTTATCGGCAGCGTAGGTCACGCCGAACCAGCGGTCCTTGGTTTCCAACACGCGAACTGAAATCTTTCCTTTTTCCAAAAGCTCGCCGATAATGGTCGGTAATAAATACTCGCCGGTATCACCGGGCTTTTGAGTTTTCAGAAACGCTTCAAAGCCGTCGCTTAAAACATTGATAAACTCCGGCGTAAGTCCCCACATATTCATGGAAACATGGGCGTTCATATCCAGTTCCTTACCCGAAGCGTTGGCCTTGCCGTTTTTCAAAACGATGTTTTTGGTTTCGCAAATGGAGGAAAGCTCCATTTGATCATTCACCTGACAGACGCCGCGCGTGACCGCGCCGTTTTCGGAAAGCGTATTTTTTAAGATAAATCCGGCCATGCAGTATTTTCCCTGATCATTTGCGTGCTCTACCAAATAATCATGCACTTTCTCGAACGCGTCACGGCCGTAAAAATCGTCGGCGTTGATCACGGCAAACGGCGTAGTGACAATCCCCTTGCAGGCAAGAATGGCCTGACCGGTTCCCCACGGCTTTTGCCGCTGTGCCAAAAGTGATTCATAGCCTTCCACCTTGGGAATATCCGAAAGCTCCTGATAAACACAGTGAACGTGGTCTTTGCCCAACAGGCATTCGGCCTTTTCGCCGATCAGCGCCCAAAAGTCCTTTTCGATCTCGCGGCGGATAATGAATACCACGTTGTCGAATCCGGCTTTTACCGCATCGTAAATGCTGTACTGCATTAAAACCTCGCCGTTTGGGCCTACCTTTTCAAGTTGTTTGACCCCGCCGCCATAACGCGAACCGATGCCGGCGGCCATGATCACCAGGGTTGTTTCTGCTTTCACCTTATAAATCTCTCCGTTTCCCTTTTTTTAATAGTAATGAATGGATTTGTATGTGTCACCAAGGATCCTCAAAATAACGAACCTTGCTTTTTAATCGTTTGCTATTTAGGTTTTCGCTTTATGATTGCAATAATCGCTTTCATTTGCTTATCGGTCATCGCGCGTCAAACCGGCTTTGGAACGCAGCGGCGAAGCGCATTAAACCGAGCCGTCGCCGCGAAAGACAACCAATACTGTTTTTAAAATCAGTTTAATGTCAAGACCAATGGACCAGTTTTGAATGTAGTAGTTGTCCATTTGAACAACCTTTTCAAAATCGGTAATATCACTGCGGCCGTTGACCTGCCAAATGCCGGTAATACCGGGCTTTGTGGCAAGACGTGCCTTGTGGTGATGCTCATACTGCCGGTATTCGTCCATGGTGGGCGGACGGGTGCCGACCAGGCTCATATCCCCTTTTAAAACATTCCACATCTGGGGCAGCTCGTCAATACTGGTTTTGCGGATAAATGTGCCGATACCCTTAATAATTCTCGGATCATCGTCAATTTTAAACATAAAGCCCGACATCTTATTTTGATCCATCAATTCCTGCTTGCGTTTCTCTGCGTCCATATACATAGAGCGGAATTTATAAATTGTAAACGGTCGGCCGTTGAGCCCCACGCGCGTTTGCGAAAAAAAGATGGGGCCGGGACTTTTTATATAAATGACCGGTGCAATAAACAAAGCGGCAATACCGGTGATGAAAAGCCCGACAAGGCTGCCGACGATATCAATGAGCCTTTTGAAAAAAAGATCTCTTGCCGAAACAAGTTTCAAACCGCGGGTAATGACCTGATAACCGCCGAAGTTTTCCATTACGCCGCCCGACATATCCGCATGAAGGCTTTCGAGGCCGTAATGAATGACCACGCCCATGTTTACGCAGGAATTGATCAGCTGATCGTCCACGTGCATACTGCCGTCGGTACAAAAGAAGACCTCATCCACAACATTGGAAACAATATAGTCGAGCATATTTTGCGCGGTTGCTACAACGGGAACGCCGCGGATCTTGCCCGTGACATTGCTGCCGTTCAAAAGAACAATGCCGCAAATCTGAAAGCTGTCCGTGCGGTCGCCCTGCAGTGTTTGCAAAATCTCCTCGGCCGTCTGATTGGTCGTTACAAGCAAAACATTGCGGTTGGACGACGCATTTTTAAAAATGCGCGGCGTAAGCTTTTTCATGAATATACGGCCGAAATAGGTCAATACTAACGCTGTGGCATACATAATCAACAGCGAAAGTCTTGAATAAAACGATGCGTTTTTTGAAAGAAAGATCACCACTACCGTGAGTGCAAAAACAAAAGTGATCTGCAAAAACACGGCTTTCATTTCCTTTAAATAGCCGCGCTTGTAAATGTCGCTGTATGGGTTCAGAAAAAAAATAGCGCACACCTGACAAAGGGTGATAATAAACTGGAGTAAAAGGTATTCCCGCACGGCAGAGGGTGCAACCTTGCCCAATATAAACGGAATACATAAAATGATCTGCAACAAAAGAATGTCGGCAAGCACAAAGTGAAAGCAGTGCTTCCACTGCGACCCTTGGAGTTTATACATAAACAACCTCACCCACGGGTAAACCCCGCAAAAAATTTATCCTTAAAAAAGGGGGATTTCACGCTATGATCTTGTGTTTTGGGGCTATTTTGTTCCTTCTTATATGTACGCCGGTCTTAGCTATTAACCGTGTATCCTCATTCGACAAAAAGCGTGAGGATGAAGAACAGATAAATTTTATAAAAAACTGCCCGCAAAAACGCCGTAAATAGGCATAGTGATATTATATATTATCCCTTAAGAATTGTCAAGAAATCTACAGCTTTTTTGAAAAGCAAAAAATATGCAAATGATGTGAATTATGCACTTGTTTTCCATAAATTTGGTATCATCGTATGGTTATTTCTCATATTTGCTCTGCAATGCCGAGCGTTTTTTACCGATCCCGGCACCGGTCGCGCCAGCGCGAATCCCCTTTGGGCCGTACCTGTGCAAAAACCCAAAAATTCGACGCAGCCAAAATGCCGGCAGTAGAAATTTTTTATTTTGCAGCTGAGGATACATTTTATACATTATTTTCGGCGGCGGAAAGCCAATCAAAAAAGCGGCTCGGAGCTTTGTTTTCGGCGGTTTTAAGTCAAGATCTGCAAGGATATTTCCGAAATGCCGTTCCTCGGACACACGAAGACCAAAAGAGCCGCTGCCGAGGCAATCCTCGAGCAGCTCGTCGGCGTGGTGATCGACAGCCCCCTTGTTTTGCAAGCCGAAATAGCGGTTTCCGATGGTTAACAGATCTTCCCAAAAATCCTTTGTGCGGCTTTCTTTTATTACGGTTTCCAGTCGTTTAAAATCAATTTCTCCGCGGTATTCACGCAAAAACAGAAGCACGTCCAAAATTTGCCGAACGCCCACACCATGGTGGCAAAAATGCTTATATAAATGCAAAAAAAGATAGCATAAATGGTCGGTCGGCGAAAGCGTATACAGCGTGTGCTTTTGCACAGTGACCGCCACCGCATGCTCAAATACAGACGAAAACTGACGATTTAAGCGAGCATGCCTCTCGTTTTCAATCCCGATTGCATTGATGTGAACCTCTAAATGCAGACGGGTTTCTTTTTGTTCAAAGGTGATCTCCTGGAGCTTTTTCAGTTCTTTTTCGTTTTCAAAATGATGAAGTTGTATAAAGCCTTCGGACAAAAGCACGCTTTGCACCTTGTAAAAATCCTTGACTGTTACCAAAAGATCCTCGTCTCCGGAGGGGCGGTAATCCCGAAGCTTTCCGTAAAGTTCGCGGCAAACAATCCCTTTCAGCACCAGCGGCTTTACCCCGCTTTTCAAAAGCTTATTGTAAACCGTAAGAAAGCTTTCGGTTCGCTGGCACTGGTCAATGACCGACGCCACGGCCTGCGGCTTTGCTTTGCTTAGTGCCTCGTTGTTCTGAAGCTCCGGACATTTCGATGTCGCATACCATGTCAGCGCCAGGGTGTTGTGAAGTTTGGAACACGAAAAAACCTCGTCCAAATGGGGGAGGCTTTCAAAGGTTGGTGCTACACCTGTTACAACGCTTTTCAGTAATTCAAGATAGCAGCGGCTGACATCACTAAGCAAATCATTCACTCACTTTATTTTGAAATTCGTTAAGGATACGTAGTTTTTTTAGACTATAAACTGTCATTCACAAAGGTACGGCACTCGAATCCATCGGGCGTACAATGCCCGATATATGGCGGCCGATGCTGCACAAAAAGGAACAAACCGATCGAAAGAATGTACATTCTGATGATTATATAATAATGTATTTCTTAAAAAAAATCAACCGTATAAAAAAGTAAAGGTAAAAAAGCCCTGACCGTGTAAAATTTTACATGGTACAGGGCTTTTGCATTCTGAAAGATAGACAAAGCAATAAAAATTAAAACCGGCCTTAAGAATTTTATTATGGTCAGCGGTTTAAAACCACAAAACATTGAGAAATGCCCCAAACGGTTTACTTGCCGCTGTCGCCGTAGTTCGACAAAACTCTGGCGGACGGATCGCTGACGTCGCACCCCTCCCACGAACGGTTCGGCATCCAAAAATCCCTGATCATTTCGCTTTGACCGGGATAGTACGTTTCAAAAAGCTCACGGTAAAGCAGGGATTCCTTGGTAAAGGGTCTTGCGTGATCATACTTTTTTGAGCGCTCTTCGAACTCCTCGTCCGTATACTGCGCTTCTGCATATTCTTTCAGATCGTCCACCATAGAGTGACCGACGGCGTCGCTGAAAGCGGCTTTTTCGCGCATTAAAATGCTTTCGGGCAGGTAATCGCCCAAGAATGCGCGGCGCAGTAAATATTTTCCCTTGCCGTATTTGTTCATTTTCATTTCGGGGTCAATGCTCATGACATATTTCACAAAATCAAGGTCGCCGAACGGCACGCGCGCTTCCAGAGAGTTTACGGAAATACAGCGGTCGGCGCGCAGAACGTCGTACATATGAAGCTCTTTGACCCTTTTGACCGATTCCTCCTGGAATGCCGCCGCATCGGGTGCAAAATCGGTGTATTTATAGCCGAACAGCTCGTCGGAAATTTCGCCGGTGAGCAGCACTCTGACGTCGGTGGTTTCATGAATGACTTTGCACAAAAGATACATACCCATGCTTGCGCGAATGGTGGTAATATCGTAAGTACCCAAAAGCTTTACCACGTCAGGCAGGGCTTTCAGCACATCGTCCTTTGTAATAATGACTTCGTGGTGGTCGCTGCCGATGTAATCGGCCACCTGCCGCGCATATTTTAAGTCGATCGCGTCGGTATCCATGCCGATGGCAAAGGTTTTGATCGGCTTTTTTAAGATTTTTTGCGAAACGGCGCAAACTAAGGAGGAATCGAGGCCGCCGCTTAACAAAAAGCCCACCGGCGCGTCGGCGCAAAGCCGCTTTTCGATGCCTTTAACAAGCCTTTTATGAATTTCGCCACACACGGTGTCGAGATCATCATGGCAGACCTTTTCTACCTTTGTTATATCGCAGTAAAGGTGAAATTCGCCGTTCATATAATAATGTCCCGGCGGAAACGGCATGATTTTTTTGCAAAGCCCCACAAGGTTTTTCGGCTCGCTTGCAAAAATGATACCGCCCTCTTTGTCGTAGCCGTAATAAAGCGGACGGATGCCGATG
Organism: Oscillospiraceae bacterium; assembly: GCA_902791335.1. Classification (GTDB taxonomy): domain Bacteria; phylum Bacillota; class Clostridia; order Oscillospirales; family Acutalibacteraceae; genus UMGS1532. The sequence goes on along the minus strand of CADAVL010000034.1, from coordinate 11,647 downwards.
GGATCTCTTGCGGCAATCAGGGTTTCAGATTCGAAATCATAGAGAATCATGGCGAATTCCGCGTCCAGCTTTTTGAACATCTCGGTTTTATATTCGCGCCAAAGCGGAATCAACAGCTCGCAGTCGGACTCACTTTTGAAGGTGTAGCCCTTTTCTTTCAGTACGTCGCGCATTTTGTGAAAGCCGTAGATCTCACCGTTGCAGACCACCGAATAAGCGCCGTCGGAAAACGGCTGCATACCGGACTCCTGAAGCCCCATAATTGCCAGACGGTGAAAGCCCAAAATCCCTTTTTTCAGGTCTAAATACCGCGTCATGTCCGGTCCGCGTGAAATCGTTTCAGAAAATCCCTTTTGAAATTCCTCGGCAGACAGTGCACTGCCGAGATAGCCCATGATAGAACACATAAATTTTTTCCTCCGTGATTTATAAAAATTAAGCGCACAGCCGCCGTTTCCTAACGAATAGGACGGTGCAGCTGTGCGCTTCCGTGGTGCCACCTATCTTACTTCTCTGCGGACGTTAAATCTCAAGCTTAAACACGGATCTTTCAGAGTTGCGGCTCCTAAACGATTTTTGAGTGTATCAAAGCGAGGAAAACTTAAAATCCTGCCGCTGTGACGTGCGGCATCACGGCTCCCCTACTCCCGCGCAAAAAAGGGATAGAAAGCGCGGTTTCAGTTCGCGGCTCGGAAGTGTTCTTCCTGTGGGCTTCCCATGCATCTCTCACCTTCATGCACTCTCTGTAGGGAAGTAAGAAATACCACAGTACTTTTCTTCGTCATAGCCTTTTTTGGGGTTCAGCATGATAACAAATGCCGAATATTTGTTTTTTGAGGTCTATTAATTATTGAGGTTGGTTTATGAAATTTGTATTCCAAAATTTTTGTGCAATTATAAATTTCGGGATTCGTTATTCTGCGGGAAGTCTTGCGACGTTTTTATTCCACGTCCTGCAAGGCGTCGTAGCCTTCTTCGCCGGTGCGGACCTTTACCACGTTTTCAACGTCGTATACAAAGATCTTGCCGTCGCCGATGTGGCCGGTATAAAGCACCTTTTTGGCCGTGTCGATCACGCTTGCGACCGGAACGGCGCTTACCACGATATCCACCTGAATTTTCGGCAGCAGTGCCGCTTCTACTTCAACGCCGCGGTAATATTCCGGACGTCCTTTCTGCGCGCCGCAGCCCAAAACGTGGGTCACCGTCATGCCGGTGATACCAATGCCCATCATGGCATTTTTCAGCTTTTCAAGCTTGGCTTCTTTGCAGACGATCTCGACCTTGGTCATCTTTTTGCCGTCGGGGGATACGGGCGTCTTGGCGGCGGCTTTCGGCATTTCTTTCACTTCAACCGCCTCCGCTACCGGCACATCGCCGCTTACCACGGTGGCATCCTCGTCGATATATTCGGGAAGCATTGCAATGCCGGCATAAGCGCTCTGCAAGCCATGCTCCGAAGCGTCAAGTCCTTCGATCTCCTCTTCCCTGTTCACACGCAGGCCGAAGATCTTTTTAATCAGCAAGAACGCCAAAGTAATGGTAACGACCGTCCAGGCCATGGTGCTGAACATACCTAAAAATTGCAATCCGAGCTGTTTGAACCCGCCGCCGTAGAAAAGGCCCTTCCCGACTCCGTTCGCGCCGGTCGAGAACAGGCCGACGGAAAGAGTGCCCCATATGCCATTCATCATATGGACCGAAACCGCGCCGACCGGATCGTCGATCTTTGCCTTGTTGTCAAAGAACTCAACCGACAGCACGACCAGAATGCCTGCCACCAGACCGATGAAGAAGGCGCCGATTGGCGTCACGACATCGCAGGGCGCGGTGATGGCGACGAGTCCGGCAAGTGTCGCATTGAAAGTCATGGACACATCCGGCTTGCCGTAGCGCACCCAGGTGAAGATCATAGCCGTAAGCGTGGATACCGCCGCCGACAGATTGGTGTTGAAGCACACCAGCGACGCCATGTTCTGGGCATCCGTGCTGGAAAGTGCAATGGTGGAACCGCCGTTGAAACCGAACCAGCAGAACCAGAGGATGAACACGCCCAGAGCCATCGCCGTCATATTATGGCCGAGGATGGCGTGCGGCTTGCCTTCTTTATCATACTTGCCGATGCGGGGACCGAGCATCCAGGCGCCGAGGCATGCGATGATGCCGCCGACCATGTGCACGCAGGTCGAACCGGCGAAATCATGAAAGCCAAGCCCGGAGAGCCAGCCGCCGCCCCAGATCCAGTGGCCGGACACCGGATAGACAAACAGGGAGATTACCGCTGAGTAAATGCAGTACGCCTTGAAGTTCGTCCGCTCCGCCATGGACCCGGACACGATGGTCGCGGCGGTCGCACAGAACACGGTCTGGAAGAACACATACGCCCATATCGGCATGTCAAGTCCCAGAAACGAATAGTCCCCGCGAATCAGCGGATCAAAGCCGCCGATCAAAGCGCCCTTTCCGTAGAACATGATTCCGAATCCGATCAGCCAGAAGCACGGTGTTCCGATGCAGAAATCCATCAGATTCTTCATAAGAATGTTGCCGGTGTTCTTGGCCCGCGTAAGCCCCGCCTCGCAGAGCGCGAACCCCGCCTGCATGAAGAACACCAGGAAGCCCGCAATCAGCGTCCATCCCACATCGAGGCCATTTGCCAGTATTTCCATACCCTCTTCCCTCCATTGAATCCGTTTACAGGTAAAGAAAAGCAGAAAAAAAGACGCTCTTCGGTTCCCCTCCGAAAAGCGTCTTTGCTTCGATGCAAATACCATAGCGGATCAGATTGAAGTTGTCAACATTTTCCTTTTATTTTCCGAATTATCGTCCGAATCCGGCTTATGCCGTCCCGTCCGGGCCTCTGGCACGAAGCGGAGAAAACCGCCAATTCGAGCCATTCTCATTAAGTATTCAACCAGGCAGTTTCATCTATGACAAATCGTGTGTGAATGCCTGCGCATTTTCATAAAAAATCGACTGCTTTTTCGCGTTAAACCGTTGACATTTCAAAACCACGGTGCTATTTTTACTCTCGTAGCCGGGAACCGGCCATTGCAAAGGCGCAATCGAGAAGAATTCGATTGCGCCTTTTTTATTTTTTTCAAGTGTGGGGAAGGAAACGCAAAGCACCTGACGGTTCCCAAAACGTGGATAGGAGGAACTTCAATATGAGACTGAAGGACACGGGACTTACAGCAGAGCAGCTCAAAGGACTTGTGAACAAGTACATGATCGAGACCTATGAGCGTTTCGACTTTGTCGCTGACAGAGCCAAGGGCAACTACATGTACGACGAGAATGACACGCCGTATCTTGATTTCTATGCCGGCATCGCCGTCAACAGCGTCGGCAACTGCAATGAGAGAGTGGTCAAGGCCGTTCAGGATCAGGCTGCTACCATCATGCAGACATTCAACTATCCATACACCGTTCCGCAGGCTCTTCTGGCCGAGAAGATCTGCACGACCATCGGCATGGACAAGATCTTCTATCAGAATACCGGTACCGAGGCCAACGAAGCCATGATCAAGATGGCCCGCAAGTACGGCGTTGAGAAGTACGGCCCGCACAGATACAAGATCGTGACCGCCGCGAAGTCCTTCCACGGACGCACGTTCGGTGCCATGTCCGCCACCGGCCAGCCGGACAACGCCTGCCAGATCGGATTCGGCGACATGACCCCGGGCTTTGCGTACGCGAAGTTCAATGACCTGGAAGACTTCAAGTCCAAGATCGATGATGACACCATCGCCGTCATGGTTGAGCCGATCCAGGGCGAGGGCGGCGTGAATCCGGCTACCGTTGAATTCATGCAGGGACTCCGCAAGCTCTGCGACGAAAAGAACATGCTTCTTCTGATCGATGAGGTGCAGACCGGATGGTGCCGCACCGGCAAGATCATGGCGTTCATGCACTACGGAATTAAGCCGGATATCGTGTCCATGGCCAAGGCGATGGGCGGCGGTATGCCGATCGGCGCGATCTGCGCGACGGCTGAGGTCGCGAAGGCATTCACCATGGGATCTCACGGAACAACTTTCGGCGGACATCCGGTGTGCTGTGCAGCATCTCTTGCCGCTGTGAGCGAGATGCTCGATAAGGATCTCGCCGGCAGAGCGGCAGAGACGGGCGAATACCTGATGGGTGAGCTCAGGAAACTTCCGCATGTAAAGGAAGTCCGCGGCAAGGGCCTGATGATCGGCATCGAGTTCACCGACCTGAACAGCGTTGATATGAAGCACGAATGCTTCCACAGACATCTGCTCACCACCGCCATCGGAAGCAATATCATGCGCCTGATCCCGCCGCTCACCATCACAAAGGACGAGTGCGACAAGGCCGTTGCAATCATCGGCGAGTCCATCGAGGCTCTGAGCAAGTAAACCGGACGCCTACAGAAAGCAGGGTGAGTTTCATGAAACATATGGTCATCACCATCGGCTGCGAATATGGCGCAGGCGGGCCTCAGATCGGCCGCTTTATCGCTGACGCCCTGGGTATCGAGTTCTACGACCGGGACATCGTCGACAAGGTCGTCGAGGAGACCGGCGCGTCAAGAGATCTCGTCGAAAAAACGGACGTGGACACCAACGTCAAATATGAGGTCGATACGTCCCTGGGACCGAGATACCTGAACCTGACCAACCGCGTCATCTATGTGCAGTTTGATGTCATCCGGCAGATGGCAGAAAAATCCTCGTGCGTCATCATCGGGCGCTGTGCCGACTATATCCTGAAGGACAGAAAGGACACCCTGAAGGTATTCCTGTATGCCCCGAAGGAAACCAGAATCAAGTCGGTGATGGATCTGGAGCATCTGTCAAAGGCTGACGCGACAAAAAAAGTCGAGTACTACGACGAAAATGAGCACGTCCGCTACAAGTATATGACCGGAACTTACCGCGGCGATCGGAGCAACCGTGATATCCTTCTGAACAGTTCGCTGCTCGGATGGGAGAACACAGCCAGATATCTACTGGAGCTGATCGATCTGCGCTACGGCGGGTAATACCGGCATCACAGTCGTCAGCAACGGCGCTGACGGGAAAGAGGCATCTTGCCATGTCCTCTTCCCGCCGGCGCTGTTTTCGTATAAGCCAGTCATCAGGGAATATTTTCCTGTGCCCGGCAGCTGACGATTTTCGCATCGCATTGACACAACAACTGAATTCAAGTTGGAGGAGTTCAGTCCTATGGAACCTAAAAAGTCAGAATTCAATAAAGTCCTCTCCATGTGGGACATCCTGGTAATCGCCTTCGGCGCCATGATCGGATGGGGATGGGTCGTCTCAAGCGGCGACTGGATCGAGCGGGGCGGCGTCATCGGCGCTATGCTCGGCTTCGTGATCGGCGGCGTCATGATCTTCTTCATCGGCCTGACCTATGCGGAGCTCACGTCCGCCATGCCGCAGTGCGGCGGCGAGCACGTCTTCTCGCACCGCGCCATGGGCCCTTACGGATCCTTTGTCTGCACCTGGGCGATCATCTTCGGCTACGTCAGCGTCGTGTGCTTTGAAGCATGCGCGCTTCCCACCATCATCGCGTACCTGTACCCGCCGTTCCTGCAGGGGTATCTCTACACGGTCAACGGATTCGCCATCTACGCGACCTGGCTCGTGACCGCCATGGTCTGCGCGATCCTCATCACGGCTCTCAATATCGTCGGAACCAAGACAGCCGCCAACCTTCAGACCGTTCTGACCGTCATCATCGGCGCGGCCGGCATCCTTCTCATCGTCGGCTCTCTCTTCTCGGGCAATGTATCCAATCTGGACGGCCAGATGTTTGAGGGGGATTCGGCCGGCAGCATATTAAATGCAATCCTCAAAGTTGCCCTGACCACGCCGTTCTTCTTCATCGGATTCGACGTCATCCCGCAGGCTGCCGAGGAGATCTCCGGTTCCCTGAAGAAGGTCGGAAAGATGCTGATCCTCTCGATCGTTCTGGCGGTCTGCTTCTACGCACTGGTCATCTTCGCCGTCGGGTATGTCTTGAACCGCAGTGAGATCGCCGCGGCTGTCGGCTCCGCGTCCGGCCTTGTGACCGCCGATGCGATGGAGAAGGCGTTTCACTCCTCCGTCATGGCCAAGGTCGTCATCGTAGGCGGACTGTGCGGCATCGTGACGAGCTGGAATTCCTTTCTCATCGGCGCTTCCCGCGCCATGTACTCCATGGCGAAGTCCTACATGATCCCGATCACCTTCGGCAAGCTTCACCCGAAGCACAAGACGCCTGTCAACGCGCTGCTCCTCATCGGTGTGATCTCGGTTCTTGCGCCGCTCCTCGGGCGCTCGATGCTGGTATACGCCATGGATGCCGGCAACTTTGCCTGCTGCACCGCCTACTGCATGGTCGCCCTGTCCTTCCTGATCCTGCGCAAAAAAGAGCCGGACATGGAGCGCCCGTACAAGATCCGCCATGCGCATTTCGTCGGCGTGATGGCCGTCATCATGAGCGGCGCGATGGTCATCCTCTACATCATTCCCGGTACCGGCGTCACACTGGCACCGATCGAATGGGGTATTCTCATCGCATGGTGTCTGCTCGGCGTCATCTTCGCCGTGAGCTGCAAAAAGAAGTACGGCAGTGAATTCGGCGCCCTGGACAACATCCTCATTGAGAATGAAGGGCCGGGCAAGAAGATCAACGTCACCGCAGCGCCCAAGGACGTATCCGTCGCCATCGACATGGAGCGGATCCGCGCAAAGGAACTCGCCGTCTCTGCTCCTGTACCGGTTGAAAAGAAGACCTTCGGATTCTTCCTTCCGATCTCGGTTCAGTACGGATTCGGCAAGACCGCTGAAGTCGGTAAGCTCGCGAAGCCCTACGGCAAAAAAGCGCTCATTGTCACCGGCCATTCCAGCGCGAAAAAGTCCGGGCTGTACGATAAAGTCAACCATGCGCTGCTCTCGGAGGGCATTCAGACCGCGCTCTTTGACAAGGCAAGGCCGAATCCTCTCACCAGTGACGCCGTGGAAGGCGCGCACTTCCTGAGAGAAACGGGCTGTGACTTCGTCGTGGCCATCGGCGGCGGATCGGTCATCGACTGCGCGAAGGGCATCGCCTTCTGCGCTGTCAATGGCGATGCCATCGACGATTACATCTACGCGAGAAAGTCCTCCGATCTGGCGCTGCCGATCGTGGCCATCCCGACGACCTGCGGCACCGGCTCCGAGGGCAACGGGTTCGCCGTCCTGACCAACCCGGACAACGGCGACAAAAAGTCCCTGCGCTGCGCGTCCATCGCCCCGAAGGTTGCGATTGTCGACCCGGAGAACATGATGACGATGCCGACTCCGGTTCTGGCATCCGTCGGCTACGATGCCCTCTGCCATCTGATGGAAGCCTACACCGCGCGCAACGCGCAGCCGTTCACCGACGCGCTCTGCCTGTACGCGATGCCGCTCATCGTGAAAAATCTGCCGAAAGCCTGCGCAGATCCTTCCGACAAGGAAGCATGGGCCAGTCTCTCTATCGCAGCCACAATCGGCGGCATGGTAATCGGCCAGGCAGGTGTCACGCTGTCGCACGCGATGGAGCACCCGCTCTCCGGGCTTAAGAACATCGTGCACGGGAGAGGGCTGGCGGTTCTGAGCCCATTTGTCATCGAAAAGACGTATCAGGGCAACCGCTATAAATTCGGCAATATCGCCCGGATTCTGGGCGGCATGACGGCTGAGGACGCCGCGCCGCTGCTGCGCTCCTTCTCGGACGAGCTTGGGCTTGAGAACAATCTGAAGGGCCTCGGCTTCTCCGAAGACGATATCCCATGGCTCACGGAGAACTGCATGAAGGTCTCCGCCGGAAATCTTGCCAACACGCCGGTCGCGGTGAGTGCCGACATGATCTCCGAAATCTACAAGGCAGCAATGTAGTCCCGGTTTTCCTCCAACTAAACTCAGGAACTGCTGCACGCCGCAGGCCTCCTTCCCCGGGAGGTCTGCGGCTTTTCTTTATAAATTCTCCTCTCCTGTAAAAACGAGCCGCTGCCCGATCCGGTGCTTGTCCGCCGGCAGAATGACCGGCCGCTTTTCGCCGGCTCTCTCCGCCAGATCCGCCAGCTTGCGGGCAAGCGTCCGGCACACGATTTCGTGTGCGCTGGAATGGATCAGATTGTGAAGTTCATACGGATCGTGCTCCAGGTCATACAGAAATGTCTCCTGATAGACGTCCGCCGCACTGTCCGCAACCGGGTTCGCATCCGTCGCTTCCACAGAATACTTCCACCGCTTTGTGCGGATCGCACGGCCGACCTGAGACTCGCTGATCTGAACAAAGATCTCCTGCGGCCAGGCCGGCGCATCCGCACCGAGCGTGCCGGCGGGGCGGGAAAGGAGCGGCAGGAAGGAGTGTCCCTGCAGATCCGGAGGCGGCGTGATGCCGCACGCATCCAGAAGTGTCGGCATGACGTCCACCAGCGAGATGAGTTCCTGTATGCAGCCGCCGCCCGTGAACGGGCCGCCGTAAACAGCCATTGGAATCCGGATGGAGCTCTCGTGACAGGAACGCTTGTATTCCGCATTCCTTGTCTTGAAGTGGCAGCCGTGATCCGATGCAAACAACAGAATCGTATTCTCCGCCAGCCCCAGACTTCGCAGTGCGTCCCGGATGCGCCCCAGCGCCTCGTCCAGACGTCTCACCATCCCGTAGTACCCGGACAGGCTCTCCCAGGCATTCCCCCGCAGAGAGGCCAGATCCGGCGGGATATACGAAACCGGTCCGTTCTTATAGATGTCCGGGGCGGGGAAATCATCAAAGCAGTTCTGAAAATGCGGCTCAAGAAATGAAAGAAATAAGAAAAATGGCTTTCCCTCCGCATTTTTATCTCTATGGTTTTTGCAGTCATCCAGAAAGCGGATCGCTGCGTCCGTCAGTGCATCCACCCGGTAGCCGGGAAGCCTGACCGGCTGGTTATCGCCGTCATAGACTACGGTATTATACGCCGTGGAGGTGTGTTCAAGGGAATTGGCTCCCAGCCAGTACTCGTAGCCGCCCCGGTCTGCCTCGGCAACTTCCCGCTGCCCGGGCGCCAGATGCCATTTCCCGATATATCCCGTATAGTATCCGGCTTCCCGGAAGCAGTCCGCCATCCTTTTTCTCTTCTTTGTAAGCGTCAGGCCGTTCCTGTGATGCTGTATGGCCGTGGCATACATGCCGGTCTGCAGGCAGGCCCTGGCAGGGCCGCACACCGGCTGCGGCGTGAACGCATACTCCACATTGGTGCCATGGATCGCCATGTCATCAAAGACCGGCGTGAGCCCCATGGGATTTCCGTGGATACCGGTCGTATCCCATCTCTGCTGATCTGTAAAAAACACAAGGACATTGGGTCTTCTGCTTTTCTCCATGGTATCTCCTCGCATGTATACTGAAATTATCAATACAACTTGCTCATATTACCCTTTGACGCTGCCTGCCGTGATGCCTTCGACAAAATACTTCTGAGCAAAGAAAAACAGAAGTGTCGGAGGAATCATAGAAAGAAATGACATAGAAAGGACATTGCTCCATTCTGTCACACCGCCCGTAGAGTCAATAGACATCTTTAACGCTAATGATATAGCATATTTCTTGGTACTGCTGATGAATATCAGATTATTATAATAATCATTCCAACGCCACAGGAACTGGAAGATTATTACCGAAAAGATCGCCGGTTTCATCAGCGGAAAGATAATTCTTACATATGTGACAAATGGATTGCATCCGTCAACATAGGCGGATTCGTCCAATTCTCTCGGAATTCCTCTCATGAACTGTATCTGCATGAAAATAAAAAACGGATATGTCGCCAGCAGTGCCGGAATCCAGAACGGCATGTATGTGTCATTCCAGCCGAATGTATTAAACATTACATACCGGGGAATCGTAATGACAGAACTTGGCAGCATCATTGTCGAAATCATCAGCAGGAACAGGAATTTTTTCATCGGAAAACGAAACCGCGCAAAGCCATACGCTACCAACCCTGTGGAGAGAACCGTAAACAGAACTGTGGGAATTACCTGCAGGAATGTATTCTTGTAAAATGTGCCATATGTAAACTGTCCGCTTCCTTTCCACCCATTAATAAATCCGTCCATGGAAAAATGATCTGGCAGAAACGTGAGCGAACCAAACAGTTCCTGATTCGTTTTAAAGCATGAGAAAAACAGCCATACAAGCGGATAGACCATGACAACACCTACAACAATCAGAAAGATGTAGGCGATGATTTTACCTCTGACTTTCTTATTCATGAATCTAATCCTCCATCATTATAGAACACCCAGGCATCAGAAGTTTTAAACATCAGCACGGTAATCACCAGCACAATAGCAAAAAGGACCCATGATGTCGCTGATGCATAGCCCATTTTCAAATTCTTAAATGCATCTTCATATATTTTCAGCCCCAGTAAATAGGTCCCATGATTCGGCCCACCATTCGTAATAATGGATGGCGAGGTGAATTCCTGAAGTGCATTAATTGTCTGCATCATGATGTTGAAAAAGATGATCGGAGAGATCATCGGCAGTGTGATCTTGAAGAACTGACGCGGCTTGGATGCTCCATCCACGGCAGCGGCTTCATACAATTCCGTCGGAACATTTTTCAATGCTCCCAGAAACAATACCATCGAAGATCCGAATTGCCACACTACCAGTAATACCATCGTGGCCAGTGCCGTATCCGGGTCACCCAGCCAGTTCGGCTGCGGCATATGAAGCGTGCCAAGGAGTTTATTGATAATGCCATCTGACATGAACATGAACCGCCAGAGAATCGCAATGGCAACGGAGCCTCCCATAATCGACGGAAGATAATACACGGTTCTGAAAAAGTTGATGCCTTTCAGCTTCATGTTCAGAATCATTGCGATGAACAGAGCAAACGCAACCTTGCAGGGCACGGAAATAATCGTATATTTAATCGTTATCCCCAGCGATTTCAAAAAATACCGGTCACTCGTAAAAAGCTTGACATAATTCTGAATACCCACAAATTTCCCGGATTTTAGTATTGAAAAATCTGTAAAAGAATATATCAGCGACATGACAAGCGGATATGCTTCAAGCAGTAGAAATCCCACCAGCCACGGCATGATAAATAACAATCCCCACTTCCACGTTCTTGGATATTTTCGCACCTTTACAGCAGGAGCGCTCTGATTCTCTTTTCCTTTCCGAATATCCATATATCCTCTCCTTAATAAACAAGAAGGCTCCTGCAGGATGAACTGCAGGTAGCCTCCTGACTGTTTTAATGTACTGTCACTTTGCGGATTTCATCTGGTTCAGTGTATCCGTATACTGTTCAATAATATCTTTGGCGGTCTCTTCCGGAGTCATCTCTCCATAAATCATTTCCTGCAGATCATTTTTACGAATGGTTTCAAGATCTGTATTATTGCTGGCAGATGTATACTTTATGGCGTCTTTTTCCGAAATAGCTGCCGCATCCTGCTGAACCTTATCGATCTTTCCGGCAGCCGCCAGGGTACTCTGAGCTTCTTTAGAAGCCGGATATCCAAGGTTGGTAAGCAGAATACTGTTTGCTTCCGGATCATTGAACATGTAATTCAAGAAATCTGCAGCCACCTCTTTATTCTTGCTCTTGTCATTAATGCTGTAGCCCATATCGCCGGAGAAATCCACACCACTGCATT
>CADAVL010000033.1 GCA_902791335.1 Oscillospiraceae bacterium | reverse complement strand
CGGCAGAAGAAAAATGTGGGGGGCGCTTTGCGGCAGGAGAAGAAGGTTGGGTCGCGCCCGCGCCGCCGGCTAAAATAGCCGGCGGCGCAGGAGACCTCCGAGCGGCGAAAAGCCCCAAAACAATGCGCGGGGTCGGGCAACGAAATTCTGGCCCCAAAAACCGCACAGATTCCCTGCTCGGAGGCCTCCTGTGCCCGTACCAAAAAAGCGTCCGCTTTTTTAGTACGGGCGCGGACGCGGAAAGCTCCCCTCTCTCCTTTTTCGCAAAAAAACGGATTAAAAAAACGAAAAAACGCCGACCGCTTTAAAACAAAGCGGTCGGCGCGATACATTAAAATATTCTGTTTTTTAGAACAAAACCGATTAGTTCAGTTCAGCAAAATACTTAATGGTGCGAACCATCTGGCTGGTGTAGCTGTTTTCATTGTCATACCATGAAACAACCTGAACCTGATAGGTGTCGTCGTCGATCTTGGTAACCATGGTCTGAGTTGCGTCGAACAGAGAACCGTAGGTGATGCCGATAATATCGGAAGATACCAGCGGCTCCTCGGTGTAACCGAAGGAAGCGGAAGAAGCGGCCTTCATAGCAGCATTGATGCCTTCAACAGTTACATCCTTGCCTTTAACAACAGCAACAAGAATGGTGGTAGAACCGGTCGGAACCGGAACACGCTGAGCAGAACCGATGAGTTTGCCGTTCAGTTCCGGAATTACAAGGCCGATTGCCTTAGCGGCACCGGTAGAGTTCGGAACAATGTTTACAGCGGCGGCACGGGCGCGGCGAAGATCGCCTTTTCTGTGCGGGCCGTCCAGAACCATCTGGTCGCCGGTGAAGGCGTGAACGGTGGTCATAATACCGCTCTCGATGGTGGCATAGTCATTCAAAGTCTTAGCCATAGGAGCTAAGCAGTTGGTGGTGCAGGAAGCGGCAGAAATGATTTTATCCTCGGCAGTAAGGGTCTTCTCGTTTACGCTGAAAACGATGGTGGGAAGATCTTTACCGGCAGGAGCGGAGATAACAACCTTCTTGGCGCCGGCGTCGATGTGAGCCTGAGCCTTTTCCTTAGAAGTGTAGAAGCCGGTGCACTCCAGAACAACGTCTACGCCGATCTCGCCCCAGGGCAGGTCAGCAGCGTTCTTCTCTGCGTAAATTTTAATGTTTTTGCCGTCTACGGTGATGCTGTCTTCGCCGGCAACCACGTCGTGGTTGTAACGACCCTGGCAGGAATCGTACTTGAGAAGATGTGCGAGCATTTTTGCGTCGGTCAGATCGTTGATTGCAACAACCTCATAACCTTCTGCGCCGAACATCTGTCTGAATGCGAGACGGCCGATGCGGCCAAAACCATTGATAGCTACTTTAACCATAAATGTAACCTCCAAATAATTATTTACTTCTCTATTTTAACCACTTTGTCCGAAAAAAGCAAGACATTGTTGCTTTTTTTTTGTATAAACTTCAATAATTTGTCATAAAACACAAAAGATTCATGCGAATTGCGTGATTATATGTTAATTATTTAACAGTTTTTACTGTACCTTTTTGGAAGTTGCGCGGCTGATGAAATAGCAAGCTACCGAAAGAACAAGACCGATCACCGTGACAATGATAATTGCCGTAAAAGGTGCTTTTGAAATGGCGGTGATGTCAAAGCCGTCCTTTGTCTGAACCGACATAAAAAGCGACACGGCGTCGAACAGTGCAAAAGCTACGGCAAACAACATGGCAAAGGCTTTCATCACGCCGGAAACACCGGTCTGTTTTTCAAGCGCCGGCGCAGGACCGAGCCGCTCGCTGCCGAAATTGATCACGCTGGCAAGATACCACGCAACCGCAACGGTGACGATGGTTTCGGGAACCATATAAGAAGCGTTGTAAATCAGAGAATACGCAAAACCCTGCGAAGTCGGAATGGAAATGCCGACCCAGGCGGTGCAGCCGGCAATTACATGACACGCATACCGAACCACGCACGCAATCAAGGCGCCGAAAGACAAAGCGATCCGCTGGTTTTCGAATTTCTTTTTGAAAAGGCCGCCGAAGCAAACCGCGGCAAAAGCCAGCAAATAATCCAAAAAGACAATGGCGACAGCGGCAGCGGCCGAGGTTGCGGAAGAAAGCGTGTTGACGCCCACAAGCAACTGGATCAGGCCATAGATCAAACCCACAAAGAAACCGCGGCCGAGGCCATAGCGGTAAGCAATAAGAATGACCGGTACCATGCTGGCCGCCGTAACACTGCCGCCGAACGGCATATCCACGACCTTGACAAAGCTCAACACGGTGGAAAGTGCAATCATGACCGCGCTTTCGCACATCCATACAACATTCGATTTTTTCATTGTGTTTTTTACTCCTTTTTTACTGCGGAATCTTTTCGGAAAAGCTTCTGTTCTCCCCTCTTTTTTGCACCGATTACAAAAAAAGGGCGTGCCGACGGCCACATCCGAAGGCCAAAGGGCCACCGCTGCATTTACATTCATTAAAAATAAACGCAAAGGTGCCTTTTTTGGGGGGGCTGACGGTCTGCGGCTGCCGACACAATTGAAAGAGGACTTGAAAGCTGAATTTTTTTGCCGCAGTTTTTTTAAAAATGAAAACAAAAAATGCTCTGCATTCCGACAAGACGGTGCAGAGCATTGCAAAGTTACAGCTTGTTACAAACATCCCTACGCCGGCATTATCCGTACAGGTTCCAGGGTTGAATTCAAAGAAAGAATTCTCTCAGCCAATGCAGAAAAAGCGATTTAAAAGCACAAATCTGTGCGAAAAACGCTGAACTGCGCGGCACCCCTTGTTCTTTTGTCGGGTATTATCATACCATGCCGAAAAATGTTTGTCAAGAGTGGGCGGACAAAAAATAAACATAAAATCGACGCCAAAAGCGCGCAAAAAGAATCGGCGGATTTTGCGACAAGGTTTAAAAGGCGGCGTCGAATAACCGAATGCCGCGAAAAACCGTGCTGTTTAAATTTCAAAAGCCGGGGCATAATCAAGATGTATATATAAAAAATCAAACTGTGATTAGGAGTTGACATTTTATGCAAAAGCAATGGATCGAAAAGGTTTTGGGCTTCGAGCTGATGGATTCGCGCGGCAATCCCACCGTGGCGGCCGAGGTGACGCTGAAAGACGGCAGCAAGGGCTTTTCTCTGGCGCCGTCGGGTGCCTCCTGCGGCACGTTTGAGGCACACGAGCTGCGCGACGAAGAACCGGAGCGGTTCGGCGGCAAGGGTGTAAAAAAAGCGGTGGATCACATCAACACGCTGATCCAGGATGCTTTAAAAGGACTGGACGCTTCAAACCAACGGCTTATTGACCGCATCATGATCACGCTGGACGGCACGCCCAACAAATCGAACCTTGGCGCAAACGCCATGCTTGCGGTATCGCTGGCCACTGCAAGGGCGGCCGCGCATTCTTTGAAAATTCCTTTATATCGGTATCTTGGCGGCACGGGCGCCATTCGCACGCCGATTCCGATGATGAATGTCTTAAACGGCGGCGCGCACGCCGGAAACAACGTGGATATTCAGGAATTTATGCTGATGCCGATCGGCGCCAAAAGCTTTCACGAAGCGCTGAGAATGGGCGCGGAAACCTATCATATTTTAGGGAAACTTTTAAAAGCGCGTTCCAAAGAATGCGCGGTGGGCGACGAGGGCGGCTTTGCGCCGAGCCTTGAAAACGACGAAGAGGCCTTAAAGCTTTTGACTGAGGCGATTGAGAAAAGCGGCTACGGCACGGAAAAGATCGGCATTGCACTGGATATTGCGTCGAGCGAATGGTATCAAAACGGACGTTACGTTTTGCCGAAGCGCGGCGAAGTCTACGAAAGCGACGAAATGATTGATTATATTGAATCACTGTGCGCGCATTATCCCATTGTTTCGGTAGAGGACGGTCTTGGCGAGGAGGATTACGACGGCTGGAAAAGGCTGACAAAGCGGCTATCGTCGAAAATTCAACTGGTGGGCGACGACCTTTTTGTAACCAATCGAAAAAGGCTGCAGGACGGTATTGACGGCGGCTACGCCAACGCAATCCTTATTAAACCGAACCAGATCGGCACGCTGAGCGAAACGCTGGAGGTCATTGACGTAGCCAAGCAAAACGGCTACAACACCGTGATCTCCCACCGCTCTGGTGAAACCGAGGACAGCTTTATTGCGGATTTAAGTGTTGCGGTAAACAGCGGACAGATCAAAACCGGTGCGCCGTGCAGAAGTGAGCGCGTGGCGAAATACAACCGGCTTTTAATGATTGAGGAAAGTCTTTAACGTACAAAAATGCCGCAGTACCGATCAAAAAGCAAAGCGGTTCTTCGATGACGCGCCGGATTGGCTGTTCTATAAAATTTCTACGGCAAAGAAGGGCGGCCTCGCGCGTGTTTTGAAGAAAGCTTGCCGATGGGGGATGCGCCGCCGCACGCGGCCTTTTAAAAAAGGCCGCATCGAAAAAAGCAGGGAGAGCGGCTGCCGGGATTCCGGCGGCCGCTCTCCCTGCTTTTTTCGGCCGGGGTTTCGCCGCGGCGAAACCCCGGCGCGGCGGCGCATAGGCGCAGTGTCTTCCCCATTCTTCAAAAAAGAGCGCGGGCTACAAAATCAAAGCGACGAAAAAACTATAAAAATACTACTTGAAATTGCCTCCGTTTTTTGATAAGATTTATAAGGTGTTTTATACACGGTTTTGGGTTCGATCTTTTTTGGGGCCTGCCCAATCCCCTTCTTTGCTTTGCCCTGTACCTTGTTTTATAAACACCGAAAAGAGAGATTTTGTGTTTATTATTCTACGGAGGTGCTAGATTTCAGCATGATTACAAGAAGAAATCCCCGCACCGCGCGCATTGGCATTTTTGCCGTTGCTCACGGTACATATTGGAGCCAGTTTCCGGGGCTGGAAGAAAAAATTATGGGTTACCACCACGACGCCGTGAAAATGGTGGAGCAAATGGAGGTAACGGTGGTCGATTACGGCATGATCGACACCAGTGAAAAAGCTTACAAGGTATCAGACGTGATGAAGGGCGATCGGTTGGATCTTGTAATCTGTAACATGGTAACTTACGCGACATCATCGGTCTTTGCCCCGATCATTCGCGATGTAGCCGTCCCGATGATCCTTTTGGCCGCACAGCCGCTGGAGGAAATGGACTACAGCCATGCCTGCACTTTTATGCAGCTTGAAAACGACTGTATTTGCTCTGTGCCTGAATTTGTGGGCGTGGCAAACCGTTTGGGCAAAAAGATCCGCGATGTTGTGATTGGCACGCTTTATAATGACGAGATTGTTTTATCGGAGCTTAAAGAATGGTGCGAGATTGCAAAGGTTCTGCACGATCTGAAAGGCGCGCGCTTAGGACTCATGGGCCACGTCATGGAGGCCATGTATGATATGCACGCCGACCCGACGGCTGTTTCGGCCGCGTTCGGCTGCCACGTTCCGCTTTTGGAAATTGAGGACGCGGTGACCTGCTTTGAAGCGGTGACCGACAAGGAAATCCAGGAAAAGAAAGCCATTATTAAAGCGGAGTTTTTAATGCCCGACCCGAAAAGCGATCCTGTAACGGTAAAACTGACCGACGAGGATCTGCAGGTTGCGGCAAAGACTGCGGCGGCGTTGGATCGACTGGTGGAGAAATTTCATCTTTCCGGTCTTGCGTACTATTACGAGGGCCGCGAGAACACCATTCAGCGCCTGGTTTCATCGTCGTTTATTGTGGGCAATTCCATTTTAAACGCCGAGGGTATTCCGATGTGCGGCGAATACGATCTGAAGACCCTGGTTGCCATGCTGATCATGGATCGGCTGGACATTGGCGGTTCTTTTGCGGAATTCCATCCGTTTGGATTTAAGGAAAATTATATTTTGGTGGGGCACGACGGGCCGCATCACATGCGCGTAGCCGAGGGAAAACCGGTGCTTCGCAGCCTTTTGAAATACCACGGTAAACCGGGTCACGGTGCTTCGGTGGAATTTAAGCTGAAGGAAGGCCCGATTACGATGCTCGGCATCACCCAAAAGGCCGACGGCAAGTTTAAATTTGTGATCGGCGAGGGGCTTTCGCAAGAGGGCGCGATTCCGCCCACCGGCAACACCAACACGCGCGGCGTTTTCCTGCCGGACACAAGAACCTTTATTAAGCGCTGGGTCATGGAGGGTCCCACCCACCACTACGCGCTCGGTATCGGTCACCGTGCCGACACGATTCAAAAAATTGCCGATATTTTGGGTATTGATTCGGTAATCGTGCGATAAATTCGACCGTCTTGGGCGGTAGCTGCTTTTTTTGAGTGGTAACTGCCTTGGTTGCAGGCGGACGAACGCCGAGCGCAGACTTTATTTCTGGGCGTTTCGTTCTTTGGCGTTTCGTTCTTTGGGCAAACAAAAACAGAAAATTTAAAATTAAAACAGTCGGTGCGTTTTTTCGGAAGTTTTCCAAAAGCGCACCGGCTGTTTTGTATATGGACTTTGAGAAGGGCGCTTTTGTACGGAACACCGGCCGTGACGGAACCGGAAGTTTTTCCCTGCGCGCCGCCGCCTTCGGCGGCAGCACAAAACGCCCACAGGCGTTTTGTGCTTTAAGCGGTGTTTTCCCTCAATCGGGAAAACGCCGCTTGGCGCGCAGGGGAAAACTGCCGGTTTCATCGCGGTCGGTGTTCTGAAATTTTTGGTCGAGTTTCTACAATTTTTCTGCCGACGGGGTGCAATTGAAAGCAAAAAACCGAACGACGCTTTTGAAACTCAAAAACATCGTTCGGTTTTTTATAGCAAGTACGGTTTGGAAACTTTTTATTGCCGTTCGCTTTTCTGCCTTTTGCGCCGTTTCTTTTTGCTTTTCAGAACACGGTCGTTCGGTTCGTCCTTGTAGTGATTTAAAAAGTCCTCCCACTGCGCCTGACTGTACGAGGGGTTTTCGGCTGTGAATTCCTTAAAAAGCCGCTCGGAAATCCGATTATAAAGCGCGATTTTTTCCTTGAAATCAAAGCGGTTCATAAAATAGAACAGCGCATTGCTTAAAAGAAAGATAAAAAGCGGTACGGCGTGCAAAAACGCAAATTTAAGATAGACGCTGCCGGAGGTGGTTCTTTCCACAGCGGTGGCATAAATTTCGTCGATATGCGCGTTTACAAGCACCTGATAAGCGGTGACCGCCAAAAAGACGCAGCCGACCGCCGCGATGAGAAACGACGCAAAATAAAGCCGATTTTTCAAAAGAATGCGCGCCTCTTTTTTTGCGGCCGCCAGCTTTTTAAACACGTAGGCCGCAATGAAAAGAAAAGTGCCGAACAAAAAAGAGCGGAACGCGTTTTGATAGATCGCGCGCTCGTTAATAAAGGATTCTGCACCCCGATAGCGTGCAATTTTCATGGCGTAATTGCTCATGATCATGCCGTTCCACAATAGCGTGAAATAAAAGGAAATTTCATAAAGCACCGCAATAAGCCGCGCAAAAAAGGATTCTCTATACCACCAGTTTTTGCCGGTTTCGCGCTGCAGCGCCTGCTGACGGCGCAGGGTGACGCCAAGCAGATTTTGGTTGAATGCCGGAATTTCGGTTTTTATACTCATAAGCGAAAATAAAACAGCTCCGTTTCTGAAATTTGCGGCGTTTTGCCGGTTTGAGGTTTTTACTTTTGCTAACAGTATACCACAGAAAATTACACGGTTCAACGATTAATTGTTGAAAAACCGCAGTGCGGTATAGTATAATAGGAAAATACAGGAGATGATTTAGCATGAATAATAAAATTCCCGTAAAGCTGATACCGGCGCTCAAGGACTATCTTTGGGGCGGTGATCGGTTAAAAAAGGATTACGGCATTGAAAGTGATCTGCCGATCGTAGCGGAGGCGTGGGTACTTTCCTGCCATCCGGACGGCCCCTCGGTGGTGGCAAACGGCGAATACGCCGGCCTGACATTGCCGCAGATGATTGAAAAAGCCGGCACGGATATCTTGGGCACGCGCGGCAAAAGTTTTGAATTTTTCCCCATTCTTGTGAAGCTGATCGACGCGAAAGGCAATCTTTCCATTCAGGTGCACCCGAGCGACGAATACGCCTTGAAAAATGAGGGACAGTACGGCAAAACCGAGATGTGGTACGTGGTAGACTGCGACAAGGACGCTTATTTATACTACGGCTTTGATCACAAGATCAGCCGTGAGGAATTCAAGGAGCGCATTGAAAACGACACGCTTTTGGAGGTTTTGAACCGCGTCCCCGTGAAAAAGGGCGACTGTTTCTTTATTGAATCCGGCACCATTCACGCCATTGCAAAGGGCTTGCTGATTGCCGAAATTCAGCAGAATTCCAATCTTACTTACCGCGTTTACGATTACGTCCGCCGCGATAAAAACGGAAATCCGCGCGAGCTGCACGTGGAAAAGGCCATGAAAGTCACCACGCTGGATCGGCCGCAAATCCCCTACGGTCAGCCGAAAAGCGACCGTTTGGCACAGTGCAAGTATTTTACGGTGGATCGCATTCGTTTGGACGGCGAACGCGAGATCACAGTGGACGACGAAAGCTTTTTATCGCTTTTGTGCCTGGAGGGCAGCGCCGAGATCGGCGGCGTATCTTTAAAAAAGGGCGAATCGGTATTTTTGCCGGCCTCTATGGGAAAGCTTACCTTGAAAGGCCACGCATTGCTGATCTCAAGCAGGGTGTAAAAAATGGCGACTGTAAACATTGTATTGGTGGAGCCGGAAATTCCGCAAAACACCGGAAATATTGCCAGAACCTGCGCTGCCACCGGTGCTAGACTTCATCTTGTGGGGCCGATGGGCTTTGCAGTAGACGATAAAAAGCTAAAACGCGCGGGGCTGGACTACTGGCACTATCTTGACATCACTTATTATGAAAGCTTAGACGAATTCTTTCAGAAAAACGAGGGCGCCTTCTTTTATTTTACTACCAAAGGGCGCACGGTCTACAGCGACGTTTCCTACCCTGACAACTGCTATCTTCTTTTTGGAAAGGAAACCAAGGGCCTTCCCGAAGAGCTTTTGATCGAACACCCCGAGCGGTGCGTAAGATTGCCGATGCTCGGCGGTATCAGAAGCTTAAATCTTTCCAACACGGCAGCCATTGCAACCTACGAGGTACTGCGGCAGTGGGGCTACCCGGAGCTTCAGAATTTCGGTCAGCTGCACAATTACCGCTGGGAGGATCTGTAAATCGTCCTTACAAAAGCCGGGCTTTTTGAAAAAATACCGCAATGATGAAAAGATATTGCAAAAAAAAGGTTGCAAAATTTTAAGTTATGTTATAAAATATGTTTGTTGAAAAATTAACAATAGAATGGTGTATTAGGGCAACTTGAACGAAGCCGCTCAAAACAGCCGTTCTGGTAAGTTTTAAAACAGAAAGGAAGAAACGAAACATGGCAGCACTTAACAAGAAGTCCATTGAGGACATCGACGTCAAAGGCAAGAAAGTTCTTGTCCGCTGTGATTTCAATGTAAAAATGGAGGACGGCGTGATCACCAGCGATAAGCGTATCGTGGCATCGCTCCCCACCATTCAGTATCTTATCAAACAGGGCGCAAAGGTCATTCTTTGCTCGCACCTCGGCCGTCCGAAGGGTCAGGTCGATCCGCAGTTCTCTATGGCACCGGTTGCCGCCCGTCTTTCTGAGCTTTTGGGTCAGGAAGTTAAAATGGCCAAGGACGTTGTGGGCGAAAGTGCGAAGGCACTTGCTGCCGACTTAAAAGACGGCGAGGTCATGCTTCTTGAAAACGTCCGCTTTGAGCCGGGCGAAACCAAGAACGACCCGGAATTAAGCAAAAAATTCGCTTCTCTTGCAGAAATCTTTGTTAATGACGCGTTCGGCTCCGCACACCGCGCGCACGCCTCTACTGCCGGTGTCGCCGACTATCTGCCGGCTGTTTGCGGTTACCTTATTCAAAAGGAGATCAACTTCATCGGCGGCGCTTTGGAAGACCCCAAAAGACCGTTGGTTGCCATTTTGGGCGGCGCAAAGGTTTCCGATAAGATCGGCGTAATCAACAACCTCATTGAAAAGTGCGACACCATCATCATCGGCGGCGGTATGGCTTACACCTTCTTCCGCGCCATGGGCAACAATATCGGCACCTCCATTTGCGAAGAGGATCGCATTGAGGACGCTAAAAATATGATGGCAAAAGCGCGCGAAAAGGGCGTAAATCTGCTTTTGCCGGTGGATAACATCATTGGTCGCGAATACGACAAGAACACCACCCACATGAGAATTTATTCCGACTCCATTCCGGACGGCTGGATGGGTCTGGACATCGGCCCCACCACCACAGAGCTGTTCTCAAAATCCATTGAGGGCGCAGGCACCGTGATCTGGAACGGTCCGATGGGCGTGTCCGAGTGGGAGAACTTTGCAAACGGCACCATCGGTGTGGCAAAAGCTGTGGCAAACTCCGGCTCTATCTCGATTATTGGCGGCGGCGACAGTGCTGCGGCGGTACAGAAGCTTGGTTTTGCGGACAAAATGTCCCACATTTCCACCGGCGGCGGCGCATCGCTGGAATACCTTGAGGGTAAAGAGCTGCCCGGCATTGCCTGTCTTAATGACAAGGATTAATTGAATATCGGCGGACTTAGGAACGGTTTTGAATTTTTTCAATCGGCCTTTTCGGCAGTAGTCAGCAAAGGTTACTGCAAAAGGCCGCCGGTTCGCCTAAAAAAGGCACGGCGGCAAAGACGAAAAATGATCCGCCGTGCTTTCTGATGTTATTATAAAGGGTTGGCGAACGCCACCTCAAGGGTTGGTGAACGCTGAACTCGGCTGACGAAAAAGAAAAAATTGCCCGCAAAGAAAAAACACCCACGAAACAAGAAAAACAACCCATAATGAAATTTTGGAGGAAAAAATCATGAATAAGCAATTACGTAACGCCGTGATCGCCGGCAACTGGAAAATGAACAAAACACCCGAGGAGACCACCGCGCTCATCAACGAAATGAAGCCTTTGGTAAAGGACGCCGACTGCGGCGTTGTTCTTTGCGTTCCGTTTGTTGATCTGGACGCCGCATTAAAGGCTGCGGCCGGCAGCAACATCAAGATCGGCGCACAGAACTGCCACTTTGAGCCGAGCGGCGCTTTCACCGGCGAGGTTTCCGCCCCCATGTTAAAAGCAATGGGCGTTGAATACGTGATCATCGGCCACTCGGAAAGAAGAACCTATTTCGGTGAGACCGACGTAACTGTGAACAAGCGCACCCTGGCAGCACTTGAAAACGGTTTGAAAGTAATCGTTTGCGTTGGCGAATATTTAGAGCAGCGCGAGCAGGGCATCACCGAGGAGCTGGTTGCCATGCAGACCAAAATTGCGCTGAACGGCGTATCTGCGGAACAGCTGAAGAATATCATCATTGCTTATGAGCCGGTTTGGGCCATCGGCACCGGCAAAACTGCAACTGCCGAGCAGGCCGGCGAGGTTTGCGGCGTCATCCGCAAAACCGTGGGCAAGCTTTACGGTGAGGACGCCGCAAAAGCACTGACGGTGCAGTACGGCGGTTCTATGAATGCGAAGAATGCCGAAGAATTACTGGCGCAGGAGGATGTTGACGGCGGTTTGATCGGCGGCGCTTCCTTAAAAGCTCAGGATTTCTCGGTGATCGTGAAAGCTGCAAGCAAGTAATTTTTTAAGATTTAACGAACGCACGAAAATTTTTGAAGAAAAGACAGTTTTATAAGCGTGGCTTTTGCACTGTGTTTTCTTTGAAAAAATTCAAGTGCCGCATTACGGAGTGATATTTCATGAAAAAACCGTTGGTTTTAACCATTATGGACGGCTTTGGCAAAAACAAACCTTACGAGGGAAACGCAATTTACAACGCCAAGACCCCCAATCTTGATCGCATTTTTGAAACCTATCCTTTAACCTATATCGGTGCTTCGGGCATGGACGTCGGCCTGCCGGACGGTCAGATGGGCAACAGCGAGGTCGGTCACACCAACATCGGCGCCGGCCGCGTGGTTTACCAGGAACTGACCCGCATTACAAAATCCATTAAAGACGGTGATTTCTTCCAAAACAAGGCCTTTTTAAAGGCGATTGAAAACTGTCGCGCAAACGATTCCGCGCTTCACTTAATGGGTCTTTTGTCAAACGGCGGCGTACACAGCCACAACGAGCATCTTTATGCACTTTTAAAGCTTGCAAAGGATCAGGGTCTTACAAAGGTTTACGTTCACTGCTTGCTGGACGGCCGCGATGTGCCGCCTGCTTCCGGCGCGGACTTTGTAAAGGAACTCGAAGAAAAGCTACAGGAGATCGGCGTTGGCAAAATTGCCACCGTGATGGGTCGTTTTTACGGCATGGATCGCGACAACCGTTGGAACCGTGTGGTGCTGGCTTACAATGCCATGGTTCTGCGCGAGGGAAACAAGGCCTCCGACCCGGTGGAAGCAATTCAAAAATCCTATGAAACCGTGGACGAGGACGGCAAGAACCTCACCGACGAATTTGTGATTCCCACCGTGATCGACGGCGGCGCACCGGTGGAAAACGGCGACAGCATTATTTTCTTCAACTTCCGTCCCGACCGCGCCCGCGAGATCACCAGAACCTTTGTGGATCCCGATTTTGACGGCTTTGTACGCACCGGCGGTCAGAAGAAAGTAACCTACGTTTGCATGACACAGTACGACGCGGCCATGCCGAACGTGGAGGTTGCCTTTAAACCGGAGGATCTCAAAAATACCATGGGCGAATACCTCTCCAAAATGGGCAAGACACAGCTGAGAATTGCCGAAACGGAAAAATACGCGCATGTGACCTTCTTCTTCAACGGCGGCAACGAGGTGGAATTCCCCGGCGAGGATCGGATCTTAGTCCCCTCCCCCAAGGTTGCCACCTATGACCTGCAGCCTGAAATGAGCGCCGAACCGGTTTGCGAAAAGGTTTGCGCGGCCATTGAAAGCGGCAAATACGACGTGGTGATCTTAAACTTTGCCAACTGCGACATGGTGGGTCACACAGGTGTTTTGGCGGCCGCGGAAAAAGCGGTTGAAACTGTGGACGGCTGCGTTGGCCGCGTGGTTGCCTCTACGCTTAAAATGGACGGCACGGTGATGATCACCGCCGACCACGGCAACGCCGACTGCATGATTGCCGAGGACGGTACGCCCTTTACGGCGCACACCACCAATCCCGTGCCTTTCTGCGTGGTAGGTTACGACTGCGAGCTGAAAGAGGGCGGTCGTCTTTGCGATATTGCACCGACCATGCTCACGGTGATGGGTCTGCCGATCCCGAAAGAAATGACCGGCGAATCGCTGATTAAATAAGCAATAATCCGCTTTGGCGATTTGTTCAAAAAATCTGCAAACAAAAAGAAGCTCTCGTTTAAAAAGCAGAGCTTCTTTTTTTTAGGCGAACAATAATAAATCCGAACACCGATCTTGGCAAAGCGACCGAGAAAAAGAGTCCCGTTGCGGTTTGGTATTTGGCCTTTTAAGATGAATCCCAGCCTTGATAAAACCGAAAGTCCCCCGCGCGCCGCCGCCTTCGGCGAAAAAAGCCCGCCCAAAATGCCTTTGGCATTTTGGGCGGGCTTTGGGGCGGTGTTTTCCCAAAAGGGAAACACCGCGCGGCGCGCGGGGGAACTTTCGGTTTTATCGCGGCTGGGGCTTTGTCCTGTCAACTTTAGGTGAACGAGCCAAAGAACCCGCCACGCCGGACATTTGAAAATTTCCGATCTATCTCGTCAGCTTAAAAACATATTTTCACTAAAAACAGTTCTTCACTATTTGCTGTTTTCGGCCACGTGGCGCTTGATGGCAAGGAAGGTTTCGTCGCTGATATCATGCTCGATCCTGCAAGCATCGTTTGCTGCGGTTTCGGCACTGACACCGATGCGTGTGAGAAAATCTGTTAAAAGGGTGTGGCGCTCATAAATTTTATGCGCCACTTCAAAACCTGATTTTGTGAGCGACAAGGAACCGTCCTTATCCATGGTGATATAATCGCCGGATTTTAAAAGGCCGACCGCGCGGCTGACGCTCGGCTTTGAAAAGCCCATGTATTCGGCGACATCGAGCGAGCGGACACTGCCGCCTTTTTTGGATAATACATAAATAGTTTCGAGATACATTTCACCGGACTCCTGTAAATGCATGACGAGCCCTCCTTTTTCATATAAATGGAACGCCGGCTTTAAAAAGCGAATTTCCTTTTGAATTTCTGTGTTTTGCAATCGCCTAAAAAAAGCTTTGGCAGCATTTTTTGGCGGCGACAAAGAAAACTTGTGTTTTTTTCTATTTTACCATTTATTCTTTTCTTTTTCAAGGAAAACAGGCGAGGAATTCGCTTAAAAAACTGCACAAGATTTCAGTTAGTGTTGGCTAACCAATTGTTCAACTCGACAAAAGTTGAAAAACGACAATTTTTTTCGGATTTTCTACTTGACAACTTTCCAATCTTCGAGTATTATATATCAAAGTTAGCAAAGGCTAACCACAAAAATCGGAGTGCGGTTAGCTTTCGCTAATTGGAAAACCGAAAATTCCTGATTACGGAAAAGAGGAACTTTTTATGATGCCGCTATCTCTTGCAAACGTCGGTGAACCAAACATCATCAAAAAGCTCGGCGGTTCGCCCGAGGTGAAGAAGCACCTTGAAAATTTAGGGTTTGTTGTGGGCGGAAATGTAACGGTCATTAACACGTTGAACGGCAATGTGATCGTAAACGTAAAAGAAACCCGCGTTGCCATCAGCGAAGAAATGGCAAGAAAAATTATGATTTGATTTATTTGTTTTTAAAAGCTTTGAAGGCTTAAAAAAATTGATAATCCGGCAGAAAAACCGGCGGCAGGCGGCATTAAAGCTTCGTTTGCCGGCGCAATGCAAAACGACCGCTTTTCAGGCTGACGTTTTGAAAGTTGCCGTATTAAAATAACGATTAAGTTTTTTGAAGGAGGAAAATGGGCATGAAAACACTGCGCGAAGCAAAAGTCGGTGACTCTGTGCGTGTTGTAAAGCTTCACGGTGAGGGCGCTGTGAAACGACGCATTATGGACATGGGACTCACCAAGGGCGTTGAGGTTCACGTTCGCAAGGTTGCACCGCTCGGCGATCCTGTGGAAGTAACCGTGCGCGGCTACGAGCTTTCTTTAAGAAAAGCTGACGCCGAAATGGTTGAGATTGAGTAAGATCCCTCAAAAATGAAAGCTTTTTTGCAAGGTTTCATTTTTAAAAAAAGCTTTGCACAAAGGGCTTTTGGGAGGAGCGCTCCCCTTTATTTTAAGTCAAACGGTTAGCCAAGACTAACCGGTAAAGAAAGGATTAATGTCATGGACCTGAGAATTGCTCTTGCAGGTAACCCGAACTGTGGTAAAACTACCCTGTTCAATGCACTGACCGGCTCCAATCAGTTTGTCGGTACCTGGCCGGGCGTTACGGTTGAGAAAAAAGGAAGGCAAGCTGAAAAAGCACCCCGGCGTGGTAATTACCGACCTTCCGGGTATTTATTCTCTCTCCCCCTACACCTTGGAGGAAGTTGTGGCGCGTAACTATTTGATTGGTGAGCGTCCCGACGCGATTTTGAACATTATTGACGGTACAAACCTTGAAAGAAACCTGTACCTCACCACACAGTTGACCGAGCTTGGTATTCCGGTAGTCATCGCCATCAACATGATGGACGTTGTAAAGAAAAACGGCGACAAGATCAACACCGAGGAGCTTTCCCGTCAGTTGGGTTGTAAGATCGTTGAAATTTCGGCTTTAAAAGGCACCGGTATTATGGAAGCCGCCGAGGCCGCGATCGACGCCACAAAAAATGTAAAGACCATTCCGCAGCACACCTTCTCCGGCTGCGTGGAACACGCCATTGCGCACATTGAAGAAGCCACCGTACACGGTCTGCCGGAAGAACAGCAGCGCTGGTACGCAATTAAAATCTTTGAGCGTGACGACAAGGTTTTAAGCACGCTGCACATTGACAAAGCAACGCTCGATCACGTTGAAAACGACATTGTTGCCGCCGAAAAGGAACTGGACGACGACGCCGAAAGCATTATCACAAACGAGCGTTATCTCTACATTGCAAGCATTATTAAAGCCTGCTATAAAAAGAAAAACGTGGGCGGCCTTTCCGTTTCGGATAAGATCGACCGCGTGGTGACCAACCGTTGGCTTGGTTTGCCGATATTTGCAGTTATTATGTTTTTGGTGTATTATATAGCCATGCAGACCTTTGGTGCGGCCGCAACCGACTGGGCGAACGACGGCCTGTTTGGTGACGGTTATCACCTGTTTGGCATTGGTTCAAGCGCTTATACCGACGCGAGCGATGAATACACCGCCGCCTCCCGCGCCGTTGCCGCTTTTGCCGACGTTGAAATTTCTGAAGATGACAAAGACAAAGCCGCCACGCTGCAAAAGCTGAAAGATTTCAAGCCCACCTCTGACACTGCAACCACCGAGGTTGAAGACGAGGAAACCTTGGAACAGATTAAAATGACGGCATATTACGACAGCATTCCGAAGGACGCCGACGAGGATACCACCGTTGGCATGACCTACAAAGACGCTGTAGCCTATTTTGAAAAGAACACAGATTTTGCCGAGCCCGATCCGCACGACTACGGTGTCTATGTGGACGGTATTCCGGTACTTTTAGGAAACGCACTCAACAGTGTTCACGCAGCCGACTGGCTGTCCGGTTTGATCCTTGACGGTATCGTTGCCGGTGTCGGCGCTGTGTTGGGCTTCGTTCCGCAGATGTTGGTTCTGTTCTTCTTACTTGCCTTCTTGGAGGCCTGCGGTTATATGTCCCGTATCGCATTCGTGCTTGACCGTATCTTCCGCAAATTCGGTCTTTCCGGTAAAACCTTTATCCCGATGCTCATCGGCACCGGCTGCGGCGTTCCCGGAATCATGGCTTCGCGTACCATTGAAAATGAGCGCGATCGCCGTATGACCATTATGACCACCACCTTTATTCCCTGCGGCGCAAAGGTTCCGTTTATTGCTATGATCGCCGGCGCGATCTTCGGCGGTTCCTCCTGGGTTGCCACCTCTGCTTACTTCATCGGTATGGCCGCGATCATTGTTTCCGGTATTATGCTGAAAAAGACCCGCATGTTCGCAGGCGATCCTGCACCGTTCGTTATGGAGCTTCCGGCTTACCACTGGCCGACGCTCAAAAACGTACTCCGCTCCATGTGGGAGCGCGGCTGGTCCTTCATTAAAAAGGCCGGCACCATTATTACACTTTCCACCATTCTTGTATGGTTCACTTCTTACTTTGGCTTTGTAGACGGCCATTTCGGTATGCTTTCGGAAGAGCAGCTTGACAGCTCGATCCTTGCTACCATCGGCGGTGCAATTGCCTGGATCTTCAAACCACTCGGTTGGGGCGACTGGCAGGCCGCTGTTGCTTCAATCACCGGTTTGGTTGCAAAGGAAAACATCGTAGGTACCATGGGTATCCTCTACGGCGCTGCCGGCAATGTTTACGGTGGCAGGATAAGTCTGAGCGTGACAGGTTCGGCATCATCAACGACAACCAAGACTAAAGCCAACGTCATCTTCGTGGTCGATGTTTCCAGGTCGATGAATGATGACTACAGTCTCGCGAAGGACGATGGCGGGGCGTATAGCAAAGACGACAAAGACCTGGCATACTTTTGCCAGTCTAAGTGGGGTGGTAGATCTGGTTATGTGACCATCAGAAACTATAATGATAATTCGGATTACTATGATTACTACTACACCGTTTATAAAAGCGTCATTTATGAGTTGACCCTCTATGCGGATGGA
>CADAVL010000032.1 GCA_902791335.1 Oscillospiraceae bacterium | reverse complement strand
GGAAACCGCGTGGAGGCCGACGGAACGTTTGATGTGAGCATTGACCTGATCGAGGACTACCGTGCGCTCAAAGCGGCCGGAATTTCCGCAGACGGTACGCTCGCATATCTTGTTTCAAAAAGCGGCCAAAATCAAATCTCCTTTACCATTGAAAAGGGAGGATATTACGCCATTGCGTCGGGAAAAGACGACCAAACCGCCCCGACCGTTTCTCCCAAAACCGGTGAGAATGGCTTTGCAGTTTTCGGGGTCGCACTGCTTGCGGTTTTTAGCGCAGGTGTTTTGGGCACAGTGATGTACTGCAGAAAGAAAAAGCATTCTTAGAAAATCGACAAAAAATTAAAAATTGGGCCGCAAAATACCGCGTGATCGGCGCAAAACAAAAGTCAGCGGTTTGCAATCTTTGAAAAAACCGAGCCGCAGCAAAGGTGAAACTTTGCTGCGGCTTTTTTTGTTAGGGCTTTAGCCGGTTGAGAACGGAACGTCCGAAACAAAGAACCGCCCGCTATGCGGGTGCAGGTCGGGTAGGCTGATATAATGGATTGCTTCGGCAAACAGGAGAAACCCCGGTCGCGATCAAACCGGCAGTTTTCTTCGCGCGCCGCCGCCTTCGGCGCGCGAGGGAAGCTGCCGGTTTGATTGCGGCCGGGTTCTTTTGCTCTTTGACGGAAGACCAACTGATATTTTTTGCTTCATCTTAAATAGGTGCGCCTACCGTCCTGCTTTATCCGCAGGGGGATAAAGCATCGGGCGCGCGGAGCTTTTTATCGCTTAATACAAAATAAATAATTTCCGCGATCACCGTGATGACCCGCAAAAAAATATTCAGTAGATACAAGGACGAAATGGTGTGGAAATAGGCAAAAACGGTGTAGATCCACGCCACGCGGAAACAGCATTCCAAAAGATCGGCCTGCCGCAAGGTCATGCGGCCGCAGCACAGATGCACGCGAATACGCCCCGGAACTTCATGCAAAACCGTGCATCTCTTGGATTATTCCGCCTGACTTTCCTCGGCGCTTTCTTTTGAAGTGTCTCCAATCACGGCCTCGGCTGGCTTTTCGGCGCGCTGCTCGTTAATTGCCTTTGCTTCGGCATAAATATCGTCGGCGCCCTCGCGAACGGCGGTAACGATAGCCATTACATTATCTTTTGCGTGCAGTGCGGCGGCAGTGGTTTGGGCGTAGACCTTTCTTGCGTCCTTACTGCTGAGAACTTTAATGCCGGCGGTGCCGAACAGTACGCCTTCAGCAAACGCGCCAAATCCGAATTCTTTCATCATAAAGACCTCCTAAGAAAAAATATGAATGGCATTTCAATCATCTGACCGCGAAGAACAAGCTTTTTCGGCGAAAGGCCGCAAGCTTTCATCGTTTTATCGGTCGGAAAATCTTTGAAAGAATGAAAAAGGAAATACAAAAAAGAAAGCAAAACATTGCGGCACCGGTTTTTTGGCGATTTCGACAACTTCCTTCTATATTCCTACTTATATTATATAAATATAACGCGATAATGTTAGTAGCGCGCCGATGAATTTTTTCTCTTGTGGCGGCGGTCGGATTTATTATTGCTTTGTCTGGGGAAAACTCGAACGGTTGGGTTTTGACCGCGATACGATGCTGGCGCTTTGCACTGCGGGCGAGGAGCGGCTGACGGTGCAAAAAAGACTTCCCGTTTCGCACTTTTTTACGGTAAAAATATAAAATCCTCAGAATATGAAAAAAACTGAATTTCTGTCTTTACAAATGAATGCAGTCAGTATATAATGACAACACAAAGTAAAGTTTTCGCTCTGCCGCGAATTCAAGCCTTGCTGCAATCAAGCGAAGCAACAACCGAGATCCCGCCCCACGCTTTTTGAAAAAGTGGGTTGTAAGGACCCGAAAAAAGGAGAAAACATTATGCCAATTACCTTTAACGCCGAAAAAAAGACCTTTAAGCTGGACACCCCCACTTCAAGCTATATTATTAAAATATACGATAAAGGTCATATTTTAAATCTTTATTACGGCGCAACAATCCCCGATGATGAGGTGCCGGGCCGCGCCACGCGCCGCGTGAATGCATCTTTTAGCCCCCAAGACCCCGCAATGGGCGGCCGTTCGCCATTTTCACCCGATTGTGCACCGATGGAATACGGCACGAACGGTGCAGGAGATTTCCGCATTTCGGCACTGTCGGCAAGGAATGCCGCAGGCGACAGCGTGACGGATATCCGCTATACCGGCCACAAAATTTATAAGGGCAAAAAAGAGATTCCCGGACAGCCTTCTACTTATGCGAACACCGATGACGAAGCGACCACGCTGGAGCTTTACGCTGCCGACCGTGTCACCGGTCTTAAAATAACGCTTTACTACACCGTTTTTGAAAATTGCGGCGTGATGACGCGGCGCGTCAGCGCACAAAACGGCGGCGACGCACCCATGCAGCTGGAAAGGATTATGAGTCTTTGCTTGAATCTGCCCACCATGGACTACGATCTTATTACCCTTTACGGCCGCCACATGAAAGAACGCAATTTGGAGCGCAGAGCGCTGGCGCACGGCGTTCAGGGCGTGGAGAGCAAGCGCGGCGTGTCGGGTCACTGCCAAAATCCGTTTGCGGCACTGGCGGAAAAGAATGCAACGGAGCAAAACGGCACAGTCTACGGATTTAACCTTGTTTATTCGGGTAACTTCTCGGCACTTTGCGAATGCGATTCTAACGATACCGCACGCTTTATTATGGGCATCAACCCCACCGATTTTGGTTGGACGCTGAACCCCGGCGAAAGCTTTGATTCACCGGAGGCCGTTATGGTGTTTACGGACAAGGGCCTTGGCGAGATGAGCCGCATTTTCCACCGCTTTTACAACCACAATTTAATTCGCGGAAAATACAAGACCGAAAAGCGTCCGCTGCTGATCAACAGTTGGGAGGCGGCGTTCTTTGATTTTGACGACAACAAATTGGTGGATTTTGCAAAAGAGGCCAAAAAGCTCGGCGTTGAGATGCTGGTGATGGACGACGGTTGGTTCGGCAAGCGCAACGATGACACCACCTCTTTGGGCGACTGGTTTGTGAATGAAGAAAAGCTCCACGGCAGTCTTTCCTCCTTGATCGAGCGGGTGAACGCCGAGGGCTTGAAATTCGGTATTTGGTACGAGCCGGAGATGATTTCACCGGAATCGGAGCTTTTTAAAAAGCACCCCGACTGGCACGTTCACGTTGAAAACCGCGAGCCGATGCTTGGCAGAAACCAGTACGTTTTGGACGTATCGCGCGAGGACGTGCGCGAGAATATCTGGCAGCAGATGTATTCGGTGCTTTCCAATAATAAGATCGACTACGTAAAGTGGGATTTCAACCGCAATATCAGCGACGCCGGCTCGGCACTTTTGCCGCCGGAACGCAAAAAGGAGTTTTTCCACCGCTTTATTCTGGGTACTTACGATCTTATGGATCGCCTTTGCAAGGCGTTTCCGAATATTCTGTTTGAAAACTGTTCAGGTGGCGGCGGACGGTTTGATCCTGCAATGCTTTTCTATTCGCCGCAGATCTGGTGCAGTGACAACACCGACCCCATTGAGCGGCTGTATATTCAGTTTGGTACGTCGATGTGCTATCCAGCATCAACCGTTGGTGCACACGTTTCGGCCAATCCGAGAACCGGCTACAAAACCAAGGGCAACGTGGCTTTGTGGGGCACGTTCGGATATGAATTGGATCCTGTAAAGCTTTCCGACGATGATCGCGAGATCATGAAAGCGCAGGTAAAACTTTACCATGAAACCTACGATCTGGTACGCGACGGTGATCTTTACAGGCTTATATCGCCGTTTGAAAATCCGTACCATGCGGTTTGGGAGATTGTAGCGCCCGATCAATCGCGCGTGATGCTGACGATCGTTACCATGCGCTCGGAGCTGTTTGGCAATACCATCATAAAGCTTCAGGGATTGGACCCTCAAAGGTATTACCGCAATGAAGCAAGCGGAGAAGTGTATTCCGGCGCTTTGCTGATGAATGCCGGACTGAATTTTTCCGACGTTGCCAATCGCGACGGCGACAGCGCGATTATCTTCTTCAGCGCGGTTTGAGTCGGGTTTTGAATTTTATTGTTCCCCCCCGGGCAAACGGGCGAGAGAATACCGTTGCGGTTTTCTTTTGCCCGTTTGAGCGGTAAAACGGAAGTTTTGTGAGGCTTCGGATTTTCAACATTGAAGTTACAAAAAACGGACCTTGGAACGGTCGGCGCAGTTTCTTCTGCGCGCCGCCCGCGAAAGCGGGCGGTGCCAAAACCGCAGGTTTTGGCACAAGAACGCCGACGATCAAAAAGCAGTGATTTTTGATCGTCGGCGTTCCGCGGCGCGCAGAAGAAACTGCACCGGCCGCACCAAGGTCCTGTTTTTTGCTGCAAATTTGCGAGAACATTCTTATTCAAAATCAAAAATCTAAGCGCCGCGGCAAATACAATCTGCCGCGGCGCTTAGGTTTTGATTTCTGTGTTTTTGTTCGGCGCGGCGAGCATATTGCTCAACAGCCCGAGCTTGTTTTGAAAGCTTTAAAAGTTTTCAATATCCTTCTGGCTTACCAGCCGAATACCGGCTTTCTCCAGCAACTTTTGTGCGTTTTCGGTATCGTTCACTCGAAATACCACGCAGGCTTCATTGTCCGACCTTGTAACAAAGGCGTAAAGATATTCCACATCAATGCCGGCCGCAGCCAGTAAATTTACATGGTTGGCAAGACCGCCCGGACGGTCGTCCACAGCGGCGGCAACCACGTCGGTTAAGGTGCAGATATAGTTTTCCTTTTTTAAGGTTTCCTGCGCTTTTTTATTGTTGTCGGTAATCATTCTTAAAATGCCGAAATCGCTGGTATCAGCAATGGACAACGCGCGAATTTCAATATTTGCCGCGCCTAACGCGTCCAAAACGTGAGAAAGCGCGCCCTTTTCGTTTTGAACGAAAACGGAAATTTGTTCAACAGCCATCATTTGGGCCTCCCTTGTTCTCTAAAATATGCAACGTAACTGCAAAGGCGGTTTTCGGAGCCTTAAAAATTTCAGTCGTGCAGTTTGCGGCGGTCGATCACGCGGACAGCCTTGCCCTCACTGCGTGTAATCGTTTTCGGCGCAACTAAGTGAACCTTCGGCGTGATCCCCAGCATTAAGCGAATGGCGGCGGCCAGCTTCTGCTCTGCCGCAGACAGCGCTTTCACGGTGTCGGAGAAAGCCTCCGGCGTCATTTCAACATTAATATCCAGCGTGTCGGTGTTGTTCACGCGATCCACAATGATCTGATAGTTCGGCGTGTGCCCCTCTTTCAAAAGAACGGTTTCGATCTGAGAGGGGAAGACATTCACGCCGCGAATGATGAGCATATCATCGGTGCGGCCCATAGGTTTGGCCATTTTGATTAGGGTTCTGCCGCAGCTGCATTTGCCGCGGTGCAGTACGCAAATATCGCGCGTGCGGTAGCGAAGCAGCGGAAATGCCTCTTTTGTAATAGAAGTAAAGACCAGTTCGCCCTTTTCGCCTTCCGGCAAAACCTCGCCGGTGTCGGGGTCGATAATTTCCGGAATAAAGTTGTCCTCGCAAACGTGCATACCGTTTTGTTCTTCACATTCAAAGGCAACGCCGGGGCCGGAGGTTTCGGTAAGACCGTAGATATCATAGGCTTTAATGCCGAGCTTTGCTTCAATATCGTGACGCATTTCTTCCGTCCACGGCTCTGCACCGAAAATACCGGCTTTTAAGTGGTTGTCCGACGGCTTGTAGCCGTGGTCTTTTAAAGCCTCACCGATATAAGCGGCGTAAGAGGGGGTGCAGCAAAGAATGGTGGCGCGAAGGTCCATCATAAACTGAATTTGCCGCTCGGTGTTGCCCGAAGACATCGGCAACGTCAGACATCCCACCTTGTGCGAGCCGCCGTGCAGACCGGCACCGCCGGTAAACAGACCATAGCCGTAGCCGATCTGGACAACGTCCTCCCGACTGCCGCCGGCCGCAACAATGGCGCGCGCACAGCATTCTTCCCAAAGATCCACGTCCTTTAGGGTATAAAACGCCACCACGCGGCGGCCGGTCGTGCCGGAGGTGGATTGGATGCGAACGCAGTTTTTAAGGTCGGTGGCCAAAAGACCGTAGGGGTACTGATCACGAAGGTCAGCCTTTGAAATAAAGGGCAGCAGGTGCAGATCCTCCACGCCGTGAATATCGTCCGGCGTCACGCCCTTTTTCTCCATTAAGGAACGGTAGTAGGGAACATTGTCCCAAACATGCCGCACCTGACGAACCAGCCGTTCACTCTGAAGCTTTTTCATTTGGGCGTACGGCATGGTTTCAATTTCTTTTTGATAATACCTTTGTTCCATAATTTTTTACTGCTCCTTATGAGTGATAGCCAAGGTCGAACGCCTTTTTATTCATTTCAATAAATTTCGGCTTAACGGTTGTTTCCAGTGCTTTGATCCACGCGTCGTATTCAATGTGGAAGCTTTTGGCAAGCCTTCCTAAAAGCACGATATTGACTGCCTTTGCACTGCCGGCTTCTTCTGCCAAGGAGAGCGCGTCCAGTGCGTCTATGCGGCAGCCGAGGTTTTTTAATTCCTCCAAAATATCCTGCGGATACTCGGCCGTGCCGGTGATGACCGGCATGGGGTCGATCTGCTGTGTATTGGTGACGATCCTGCCGCCTTTTTTTAGGTAAGGCGCATAGCGTGCGGCTTCAAGCTTTTCAAACGAAACAATAT
Source organism: Oscillospiraceae bacterium (assembly GCA_902791335.1). Taxonomy (GTDB): domain Bacteria; phylum Bacillota; class Clostridia; order Oscillospirales; family Acutalibacteraceae; genus UMGS1532. Next base: position 11,600 of record CADAVL010000032.1, on the reverse strand, counting down.
AATCGGCTTCACCAAGGTCGATAATGGGGCTGAACACGCGGTCGCCGAACTTTACATAAGTAACGACCGAACCGCCGCGCTGACTCATACCGTGAACCTCGGAAACCTTTACATCGTAGCCCTGAGCGGTTAGAAGATTGCCAAGGAGCTTGCTTGCAAGCAGACTGCCCTGGCCGCCGACACCGACGATCATAATACCGGTGGTTTTCATTGCACTTTACCCCCTTGACCCTGAATTGCGCCGAACGCGCAAAGCTGTTTGCAAACGCCGCAGCCAACGCAAAGCGTTTCGTCGATCACGGCGTGACCGTTTTTAAAGCTGATGGACGGACAGCCGAGCTTCATGCACTTGCGGCAGCCGCGACAGGCGTCGTTGCTGATTTCGAGCGGCGCGTTTAATTTTACATATTTTAAAAGCACGCAGGGCCGTCTGGATATAATCACCGACGGACAAGGCGCCTTCAGTTCTTCCAAAATAGCCTTTTCGCATTCTTCAATGTTGTAAGGATCCACCACGCGCACGCGTTCAATGCCAATGGAACGGCACAAAGCCTCCAGATCGATCTTACCGGCCGGATCCCCCTTGATATTCAGTCCTGTGGTGGGGTTCTGCTGGTGGCCGGTCATGCCGGTGATGGAGTTATCCAGAATAATCACGGTGGAATTGGACTGGTTATAAGCAATATCCACAAGCCCCGTAATGCCGGAGTGCATAAAGGTGGAATCACCGATCACAGCAACCGAGCGACTCTCAAAAGCACCTTCTCCCGCTTTATTGAATCCATGCAGACCCGAAACCGAAGCGCCCATACAAAGGGTGGTATCCACTGCGCACAAAGGCGGCTGAGCGCCCAAGGTGTAGCAGCCGATGTCGCCGATGACGGTGATCTTATTTTTGGAAAGGGTGTAATAAATGCCGCGGTGCGGACAGCCGGAGCACATCATCGGCGGCCGCAGGGGCACGGGATTCGGAAGCTGCACATTTTCCGGCTCTTTTAAGCCGAACGCCTTGCGGATCACGCTTTGCGAAAATTCGCCGATGGGGGAGAACAGCTTTTTGCCCTCCACCTCAAGACCCAGTGTGCGGCAGAAAGTTTCAATAATGCCGTCCAGCTCCTCTACCACCACCAAGCGATCCACCTTTTGAGCAAAGGATTTCACGGTCTTTTTGGGCAGGGGATTGATCATGCCAAGCTTTAAAACCGAAACGCGATCGCCGAACACTTCCTTGACATACTGATACGAAGTGCCGCTTGTAATAATACCTAAGGTTTTGTCCTCACTCCACTCCACGCGGTTGAACGGACAGCTCTCGGCATATTCCGCAAGCTTTTTCATGCGTTCTTCCACCACCGGGTGGCGTTTTTTTGCGTAAGCCGGCATCATAATGTATTTTTCCGGCTTCTTTTCGTAAGGCTTTTCGGGCGCTTCTTCGCGCTCGCCGAGGGTTACAATGCTTTGGGAATGGGCGATTCTTGTGAGGGTACGCATCATCACCACGGTGTCAAACTGCTCGGACAGCTTGAAAGAGGCCTTGGCAAATTGCAGGGCTTCGTCGGAATCGGCCGGCTCCAACATGGGCAGCTTTGCCGCAATGGCATAGTGCCGCGAATCCTGTTCGTTTTGCGAGGAATGCATGGCCGGATCGTCCGCCACGCACACCACCATGCCGGCGTTCACACCGGTGTAAGAAAGGGTGAACAGCGGATCGGCCGCCACGTTTAAGCCGACATGCTTCATGCAGCAAAGGGAACGCTTGCCGCCCAAAGAAGCGCCGAACGCTACCTCGGCCGCCACCTTTTCATTGGGCGCCCATTCGCTGTAAATATCGTCGTACTTTGCTAAAAATTCCGTAATTTCGGTGGACGGCGTGCCGGGATAACTGGAAACGGCACCAATGCCGCCCTCATAAAATCCGCGCGCCAACGCCTCGTTACCAATCATAAGCTTTTTCAATTTTTTATAGCCTCCTTAACGGGTTGTTTCCGCTTCCACAAGCCGCACGCCGCAGTATATTTCGCGCAGGCGCGGTTTTTCAATCTTGCCGGTCGCATTTCTCGGTACTTCGGCAAAAATAATCTTTCTCGGACGTTTATAGCGCGGCAGTCCCTTGCAAAACTCGTTGAGTTCCTCCTCACTGAGCGTGCAGTCGGGCTTTACCTCCACAATTGCGGCGGCAATTTCGCCCAAGCGCTTGTCCGGCAGTCCGATCACGGCAACGTCCTTGATCTTATCGTTCTGGCGCAGAAAATCTTCAATCTGTACGGGATAAAGATTTTCGCCGCCGGTAATAATAACGTCCTTTTTGCGGTCAACAAGATAAATAAAGCCGTCCTCGTCCTCTCTTGCCATGTCGCCGGTGAGCAGCCAGTCGCCCAGCAGCATTTCTCGCGTGGCTTCGGGGTTTTTATAATATCCCAGCATTACGCCGGGGCCTTTTACGGCAAGCTCGCCCACTTCGCCGGGGTCTACGTCCTCATGGTGTTCATCAAGAATCCTTGTTTGCCAGCCGAAGCCTGCTTTGCCGATCGCGCCGACTTTGTGGATATTTTCCACCCCTAAGTGAACACAGCCGGGGCCGATGGACTCCGAAAGACCGTAGTTTGTGTCGTACTGGTGATTGGGAAATACCCGTTTCCAGCGTTTAATAAGGCTCGGCGGCACGGGCTGTGCGCCGATGTGCATGAGCCGCCAGTCGTTTAAGCGGTAGTCGTTGATATTGAGCTTTCCCGAAGAAAGCGCGTCCAAAATATCCTGCGCCCAGGGCACCAACAGCCAAACAATGGTGCATTTTTCTTCCGAAACGGCCTGCAGGATCCATTCCGGACTGACACCCTTTAAAAGTACGGCTCTCGACGCGGTCAAGAGGCTTCCAAACCAGTGCATTTTTGCGCCGGTGTGATAAAGCGGCGGAATGCACAAAAAGACGTCGTCCTTGGTCTGTCCGTGATGGTTTTGCTCCACAAGACACGAATGGGTCAGCGCGCGGTGACTGTGTAAGATCGCTTTTGGAAAGCCGGTGGTGCCGGAAGAAAAATAAATGGCGGCTTCGTCTTCGTCGTTGATCTCCACCGGCGGAACAACCGAGGAGCAGTGGTAGATCATATCTTTGTAATTGTCGGCGAAAAGCGGCGTTTTTTCGCGCTTGCCCACAAAGAAAAAGTCGGTGATCGCGGTCATCTTCGGCAGTACCGATTCAATTCGTTCGGTGAATTCCGGCCCGAAGATCATCATGGAGCAGTCCGCAAGGTCGGCGCAGTAAAGAATTTCTTCCCCGGCGTAGCGGTAATTCATGGGCACCACAATGGCGCCGGTTTTTAAAATACCGAAATAAATGGGCAGCCACTCTAAGCAGTTCATTAAAAGGATGGCAACCTTGTCGCCTTTTTTAATGCCTCTTGTAAATAAAAGGTTGGCAAAGCGGTTGGCGTCGGTGTCAAACTCGCGCCAGGTGATCTCCCGACGGTACTGCTCGCCCTCGGCGGTTTCAATCAAATTGTATTCGCGCCAGGTGACGTTGGTGGCCGGTTGGTTCTGCGGCGTGATCTCAGTGAGCGCTTTATCGTTTGGGTAAAGCCGCGCGTTGCGCTCCAAAAAATCTGTGATCGGCATGGGATTTTTAAACCTTCTTTTTTAAGCATTTTTTGCCAAAAATCCGGCGAATTTAAAGGGTTTTCCCGCGTTCGTCGTTTTTCGACAACGGATTATATTCATGATACCACAAAGCGCCTGTGTTTTCAAGGACGGCAAAAGGAATTTTTCGTGTTGCGGCGGAATGAATGCAGTCGGTCGTTTTTTGAAAAATGAAATTCTGCAGTTTCTGCTTTTCGGCCGAAAACCGGAAGATTTCGGAAACCAACCGCCCGCGTTCGTGCAAAGCGGCAGTCGCCGCAGCGCGCTGCAAACAAAGGCCGCCCCAAAAAGCATTGCTTTTTGGGGCGGCCTTTGTTTGTGCCAAAACTTTCTGTTTTTGCGTCGCCTTACGGCGATCGCGCGCTGCGGCGACTGCCGCTTTGCACGGACGCGGGCGGTTGTTACCGGGTGCTGTGTCCGGATTCCTTTTTTAAACCCTCTTTGCCGCCGCTTTTTGTAAGGTTTTCAAAAAATCGTTTCAACATTCTGAGCGTATTGCGCAGCGCTGCTAAAAAAATTTTGGTATTCCAAAATTATTCCGGTTTTCTAAGGCTCGAAAAACCGCAGACTTTCGGCCCTGCATTAATGGCAATTGCGGCACCGATCTTATAAAACGCTGCCGGCGGATATCCCATAGTTTCTTCGGCAGCTGCCGCCATTTCGTCGCGCACCGCGTCGTCCGAGCCGTAAACAATGCAGTAAGGCTCGCCCGGCGCTACTACCTCGGTCATCTTTTTTGCAATAAAGGGAACGATATTGCGTTCACCCCGAACTTTGTCGCCGGTGGTAATGTGATTGTCACAAATCCGCATGATCGGCTTCATGCCGAGCGCGTCGCCCACAAAAGCGGCGGCACTGGGAATGCGCCCCGACCGACCGGCGTATTTTAAGGTGTAGAGCGCGGCGTAAATAATGGAGCGGTTCATATAATCTTTTAAATAAGCGAGAATATCCTCGGTTTTCACCCCGTCGAGCAGCATTTTGGCCGCCTCCACCACCGGATAGCCGTAAGCGCAGGTGTAACTGCGACTGTCAACGGTGTAGATCGTCATTTCACTCTCATGCTCGGCCATAAATTCTTCGGCCACATAGCAGCAATTATTAAAGGTCGCAGAGCCTTCGGAATTGATCAGCACCAAAATCACTTCGCGGTAGCCGTCGTGCCAAAGTTCGTCAAAAAGTGTTTCAAACTGATAAGGGGTGATCTGCGTGGTGGTGGGCAGTTCCTTTGCATTTTCAAGCATTTTGTAAAAGCCGTCGTTGCCGAAGTCCACGCGGCTTATATAGGAAACACCGTCCACTGCCACCGAAAACGGCAGAATACGGATTTTGTAGGCTTGTTCGTCGGCTTTGGAAATATCGCTCGCCGAATCGGTGATGATGATACGTTTTTTCATAAATATCTCCATTCGTGCGGCAAAAGTGCCGCATTTCGTTATTGCTGAATTCCCGAATTAATTATTGTTCGCCTAAGGTGCTCCAAAAAGTCTTCCCTTTCGCGCACCGACATCTACAACACTATAGCACGCCGGCGGTTTTTTGTCAAATTCCGTGCGTTTTTTCGCAGTGCGGAGAATGCCGAACCGGTGGGGCAGACGGTCACTTTTCAAAGTGTGCGAAGACTCCATAAAAATGTTGTTTTATGGATTGACAGCAGGGCCACTGCTTGCTAAGATAAAGACCAGTCTTAATGAAAGATTTTTAAAGACAGAGAAAAGCTTTTAATTGATGAAAAAGGAGCGATATAAAAATGAAACCGGATTAAAAAGGGAAAACCAATGTTGCCGAGGTGTGGTACAGCAAAGATACGGCCGACGCACTCGGACTTAGCGGCAATTTTAACACCCTTGTAAGGACGGAAAGCGACAGCGCCTGCAACTGCGGCTTTGAGGACGCTTTTGATTATCCCATAGGTCTGCGCCCCTGCGACGGCGAAATTACCGCGCAGGAAAAGGAAAACGGTTTTCACAAAGTGCAGTGCGATTTTGAAAACGGGATCACGGTTTTGGAACAGTTTGAAACCTTTAAAGATTGCGCGGCCATTCGCCAGATCAATACCGTAAAAAACAACGGCACCAACGCGGTGATTTTAAGACATTTAAGCTCCGGCAGAATTCAGATTGAAACGGACGGAACGATCTCCTGGGATTCCCCCGACCGCTTCTGCCTTTATATCTGCCGCCAGGGCTGGGCCACCGAGGGCCAGTGGAAAAAGGTCACTTTAAGAGAACTTGGTCTGGGCGCGGCCAACCTTGGCTGGACAAGGACTTCCGTGCGTTTGCGCTCCGAGGGCAGCTGGACAACGGCGTATCACTATCCGCTGCTGATCACTGAGGACAAAGAAAAGAATACCGCTTATTTTATAGAAAACAAAAGCGGCGGCACCTGGGAAATTCAGCTTGGCAAAATGGAAAATATGCTTTATGTGGACTGTCGATTACAATAAGGTGCTTACGAAATCGGCGGTTTCGGTCTATAAGGGTTACCGTGAAATGATCGGCCGATCCAATCCGGTTTACCCCCTGGGCTTTTTCCCGCTGGGTGCCGACGGCTTTACCGCAGTAGGACTGTTGTCCGAAGCCGACCGAAAGCTGATTTTGGCGGCTTGGAAGATCGGCGCAAAGGAGGACACCGTTACGGTGCCGCTGGCTGATTTTGTGGAAAGCGTCGGAAAATGCGATCTTATCTATCCTGTAGAAAAGGGCTGTGACTACTGCTTTGAAAACGGCAGTTTAAAAGTGACGCTTTGCGGCAGTGAAAACATGGCAAGGCTGTTTCAAATTGAGTTTTAAACGCCGAGGGGATTTATCTGAAAAAAGTCTTTCGGCCTGAAAATTCCAAAATTTCGGCGGCCGTGCTCGTCAGGCAAAAATATATGCGTTCTTTCGGCGCTGTTTCGGCGTGACAGGTTCAACTCTTGTTCTCCTAAGGCAGGCAATTTGTGTGCCTTTTGGCGCCGCTTGATGGAATGCACGCACTTTTTTTGCGTTGTCGGGGACACGCGCGCCCTTAGCGCCGCCCGCTTTTGCGGGCGGCGCCAAAGCCCCCTTAAAATAAGCCGCTTTAAAAATTTGCGGTGCCGGAAAAAGGGGGCTTTGAGCCTTTTTAAAATCGACGATTTAAAAAAAGGCCAAGGGCGCGCGTTTTTGCTTTTTATAAGCTCTTTTTAAAAGCGCTTCGACCGCGGCGAACAGACGACCGACGGCTTTTTGGTGGCCGTCCGCTTTTGTGGCCTTGGCGTACTTTAAAAAATTCGGCGCGCCAAAATGTCCCTAAAAAAACCCCACTGCGCGGCAAACACTTGATTTCGCTGAAAGTATGTGATAAAATGGTTGTTACTATGAAAGTATTGGCGCCAAAGGTCAAAGTCGGCGCGGCGAGGGTCGAATCTTTAGAAGATCGTTCGGCCGGCGCGGGTTGGCCTTTCACCTAAAAAAAGCGCAAGATAAAAGGGGACACAGAAAAAATGCTGGACATGAAATTTTTACGCGAAAATCCGGAGCTTGTAAAAGAGAATATTCGCAAAAAGTTCCAGGACGAGAAGCTGCCGCTGGTGGACGAGGTTATTGAGCTGGACGGCAAAAACCGCGAGATTCGCAAAGAGGCGGACGCTTTAAGAGCCAACCGCAACAAGGTTTCAAAAGGCATCGGCGCGTTAATGGCGCAGGGCAAGCGCGAGGAGGCCGAGGCCGAAAAGGTAAAAGTAACACAGTTTTCCGAGCGGCTTTCCGAATGCGAAAAGCTCGAAACGGAATACGCCGATAAAATTCGCGAAATCATGATGGTCATTCCGAACATCATCGACCCGTCCGTACCCATTGGCAAAGACGATTCTCAGAACGTGGAGATTGAAAAGTTCGGCGAGCCGGTGGTTCCGGATTTCGAAATTCCGTATCACACGGAAATTATGGAGCGCTTTTGCGGCGTTGACATGAACGCGGCAGGCTCTGTGGCCGGCAACGGATTTTACTATTTAATGGGCGACATTGCAAGACTTCACTCGGCTGTGCTTTCCTATGCGCGCGATTTCATGATCGACCGCGGATTCACCTATTGCATTCCGCCTTACATGATCCGCCGCCGCGTGGTGGAAGGCGTGATGAGCTTTGCCGAAATGGACGCCATGATGTATAAGATCGAGGGCGAGGATCTTTATCTGATCGGCACAAGCGAGCACTCGATGATCGGTAAATTTATCAACACCGTCACCCCCGAAGCCGATCTGCCGCAGAAGCTGACAAGCTATTCTCCCTGCTTCCGCAAGGAAAAGGGCGCGCATGGCATTGAGGAACGCGGCGTTTACCGAATTCACCAGTTTGAAAAGCAGGAAATGATCGTAGTCTGCAAGCCGGAGGAAAGCCCCAAATATTTTGACGTTTTGTGGAAAAATACCGTGGACTTTTTCCGTTCGCTGGATATTCCGGTGCGTACCCTGGAGTGCTGTTCCGGTGATCTTGCCGATCTGAAAGTAAAATCTTTGGACGTTGAGGCATGGTCGCCGCGTCAGAAGAAGTATTTTGAAGTGGGCTCCTGCTCCAACCTCGGCGACGCACAGGCGCGCCGCCTGGGTATTCGCGTGCAGGGCGAAGACGGCAAGCGTTATCTTGCCCACACCTTAAACAACACCTGTGTGGCACCGCCGAGAATGCTAATTGCTTTCTTGGAAAACAATCTGCAGGCCGACGGCTCGGTGCTGATTCCGAAAGCATTGCAGATGTATATGGGCGGCAAGACCGTGCTGATCCCGAAAAAGTAATTTTCTCTTTAAAGTATTTTAAAGCAAGTAAATTAAAAAATGCCGCCGAGCGGAAGGTTCCGTTCGGCGGTCTTTTTCTGTTTGTTCTGTTTTTTTAAGAGAGCTGTTTGTTGCTTTTGCGCCGCGGCGCAAAAGCGCGGTTTTACCGTTTAATATCCCACGGTTTGCAAAATGCAGTCCTTCATGGAAGCCTCCGAGCGGCTGACAGCATCTTCAATATCCGCGCCGCCGGCTACGCTTGACACCACATTTTCGGCAACCGACAGCACGTTTGTTCGGTTGTTGGAGAAATTCGCCGGTTCAAAGCTGATCTCGCCTTCGTAAAGCGATTCAATATATTTTTTGTCGGCGGCGCTCCAGTCGTTTGCATCGGTAATACCGTCGGAATAAGCCGAGCAGAATTTTGCCCATTCCACGGCAATAGAGGTGTTACCGCCGCGCGCTGTGGCAAATCCGGTGAGCCAACCGGTGGGGTAGGCTTTTCGGGTGTTTTCCTCTGGCAGTGGCATTTCCACCACGCCGATGTTACTGCGCGAGCGTGAAAAATATTTCGAATTCTTCACTTCTTCAGTGAGATATAAAATTTTGTAGGACTCCTCCAAATACATAAAGGTGCTGCCGTTCATAAAGGAGCTTGTGCCGTTGTAATTGCTGGCGCGTGATTCCATGATCGGGGTTTCGCCTAAAAGCAGTTCTTTCATTAATTGCAGGCTTGCCATATAATTGGGGCTTGTTAAATTGTTGCAGAATTTGCCATTGCTTTTGCGAACGGTGACCGGCGCGTCAAAAGAGAGCATCAGTCCGCGCGCCGAGAAAGAATTGGACAACAGCTTTCTTGAATTGTTGGAAACCGCCTTGCCCATGGTTTTCAGCTGCTGCCAGTTCCATTTGCCGGTCGCCGCAAGATTTCTGGGGTCTTTGGCGCCGGAATAGCCAAGGTTTGAAAGCGCCTGTTTATTGTAAAAGATCACGTAGGGAAACAGCGAATCTTTGTAGCAAACGCCGTAAATACCGCTGTTGTTATATTCAAAATAGTTCGTCTTTTTGTAATCAATGCCGCCGGCTTTCGGATTTTTGGGGTTGTAGGCCGGCTGTCCCTTTAACGCATAAGAAAGATCCTCATAAATGCCGCGCTTTGCGCCGTCCAGATACATCGAGCCGTGCAGATATACAATGTCGTAAGGCACCTCAGAGCGGAGAATGTCGTTGTTAAAGCTTCCGAAATTGTAGTCGTCGATTGCAATTTTGCAGTTGTAAAGCTTTTCGAAGGTTTCCACTCTGCGGCGGAAATTGCCGTAGTCCGACTTTGAGAACATATAATGTCCGTTGGTGGCCATGCGCACCACTTTTCCGCCGTAATTAATATCGTAAGGATTCAAATACGGCCTTGCCGGCATGGTAACAGACTTTTTCACCGAAGAAGAATACACCTTTTTGCCGTTGACATTGCGATAAGCCGCAAGGCGCAGGGTGTAGGCGGTGCTGTAGCTCAATGTTACGGTTTTTTTGGTGGCGCTGCCCGAATAATAAAGCTTTTCCTTGCCGCCTTTTGGGGCGATATAAAGGCAATAGCCCGACGCGCCGGACACCTTTTTAAAGCCGACGGTGAGTTTGTTTCTGCTTGCAGAAGCCCCAGTGAACGCCGAGGCCGAAAGGGAGAGTTTGACACTTTTCCAGGAGGAATATTTTGTGTAGACGGTTTTCTTACCCTTTTTCTTATACGCGCGCACGCGATAATAATAGGTACGGCCGCAGTTCAAGGATTTATTGACATAAGAAAGGCTCTTTACGGTAGCGATCTTTTTGGACTTTCCGCTTTTTGAAGTTTTGCGGTAAATGATATAGCCCTTAGCGCCGGACACCTTTTTGAAAGAAACCTTTGCACTATTGTAGCTTGTCGCTTTTACGGTGACGGACGGCGTTTTTTTGGTAAAAGAGTCGGTTGCAGCCTCCGCAGGCAGTGCCAATGTGCCGAAAAGCAATGCAAGGCTTAAAAACAGAGCGATGTATTTTTTCATGAGAGACCCTCCAAAATCCGCGAAGAAAATAGATTTTTATAAATGCAATAGAAAAGTATAAATAACGCTTTTTAATAATTTAATCATAATACACAAATTATACTTTCGCAAGTGTACAAACTAACCAAAATATTGGATTGTTTATTGACAGATCGGTGATACTCTGCTAAGATTATCGCGAAAAGCACAAACAGGGCCTTTTCCTTATTGAAAAAATATTGGGCCGATGTTTGTAAGGAGGAAGCTTTATGTCAAATTTTAAAATTACGCATGCCGACTGGGCACCGACTACCGTAGAAGAAAACCGCGCGCTCGGCGCAAACCTTTTAAACGGCAAATTGCCGGTCATCACGCCGCTCGGCGACGAGAAGATTATTGTGGAGCTGGAGCGCACCTATGGCGAGTATTTGACCGATTATCTTACCAATGATGACACTTTGGAGCAGCACATTGACTTTTGGGGTGAACCGTTCAGCTTAACTTACGATTTAGGTAAGGTAACTCCGGCCGAAAAACTGGTGATCTGCGGTTTCGGTGCAGGCACCGGAGAATATTTGCTGGATCACTTTGAAGTATATGCGTCCGACGAAGAAAAAGATCTTTACGAAGAGCAAAACCGAATCTACATCATGAGAAGAGATTCCAAAGATCAGCCCGAAAATCTCGGCTGGTCGTACGATTCGCGCGGTAGCTATGGCTGGGTGTTCGATGCCAAGGGCAGTCTGCGCTTTCTTGGCATTAAGCTTTTGAGCAGTTGTCCTTCCGATGAAATTACCCGTATTGCGCGCGTGGCGCTGATGTCGGACTACAACACCCAAAAAGAGCGCTTTTCCGAGCTGCATTCGGCTTTGAACTGTCTTGGTGATATCGTTCCCCAAATTTCGGGCGAATACGACGGCGATCCTGTCTACATTATCGGCCAAAAGGCATACGGCAAGGGCATTATTTCTGCAAAATCTTCGCTGAAGCTTTCCTTTAAGGGTGACAACTGCCTTTATCTCGGCGAATTGACCCTTTTGGGCGCAGCGCTTGAAAATGCGGCATTTTCTTTGGACGGCCGCACGTTGACCGCACAAATAGAGGCAAAACCTGCTTACGACGGACTGTCGGTCTACACCGTGAAATTTGACGGTGAACAGCAGGGAAGCGCGCTGACGGTAGAAATTCCGGAAAATGCAAAGCTTGACAAGATT
>CADAVL010000031.1 GCA_902791335.1 Oscillospiraceae bacterium | reverse complement strand
GGTGTAAAGATCGGGCGTTTCAGCCGTCCAAAGCTGGGGCTCTTTTACAGGATAGCGCACTTCACCGTCATTCATCGGGATCACGGTGCCAAGCTTAATGCCCTCGGGATCAAAAAAGGTCACAAAAGTGTTTTGCGGGTGGCAGCCTTTTAAAGAAAGCTTGATCTCCGCCTGATGATAGTCCGGCGAGATCACGGTACTTACTTCGTAATCCTTCAAATGATTTTTGGGGCGGCGCAAAAGGTAAACATCGCGGAAAATACCCGACATACGCCATTTGTCCTGTACTTCAAGGTAGGTGCCGTCGCACCATTTCAGCACCACCACCGTAATACGGTTGATCCCCTCGTGCAGATAGGAGGTAACCTTGAATTCCGAGGTCATGTGCGAAACCTGGCTGTAGCCTGCAAACTCACCGTTTACATATAAATAAAAGCAGGAGTCCACGCCCTCAAACACCAAATATTCTTCCGAATTTTCCTCCTTCGGGCCAAGGTCGAATTCCTTAACATACACGCCGGCCGGATTCTGCGGCGGTACGTGCGGCATATCCACCGGAACGGCAAAATGCGTGTTGAGGTACTGCGGCTTGTCATAGCCGTGAAGCTGCCAGTTCGACGGAACGGGAAGATCGTCAAAGCTTTTAATATCGGCATCATAATATAAAAGCATATCGGGAATATCATCGTAGGACTCAAAATAGCGGAACTTCCAATTGGATCCCGAAAGCTTATAAAAAGCGTCGGACTGCTCACGCGCGCCGTCCAGGGCGGTTTTCGCGTCGGTGTAGGGAATATAATAAGCGCGGTTGGGCTCGCATCCTAAATGCAGGGTTTTCAAATCCTCGTGGCATCGTTTATAAAGCATGGTAACGCTCCTTTTGGGGTTGGTTGAAGTTCTGGGCGGAAAAAGAAGGCTTCGGCGCTGTCCAAAGCTTTTGCATTTTTGTTTTTTAGAAATTTTTCAGCTTGCGGCCGCATTAAATCGTGCCGTCGTTTTCCTTTAAAAGATAATCATGCACGGAAACGCGCCGGCCGTTTTGGTAATAATATCGCGGTACGCGGCGCGAAATGCCGCAGACGATCTCATAATTTACGGTACCGCCAGTTTTTGCAATTTCCTCCACAGGAAGGAAAGCACCGTCCTGACTGCCGAACATCACGACCTCGTCGCCCTCTTTTACGTCCGGCACATTGGAAATATCCACAACCGTCTGATCCATGCAGACCTTACCCACAATGGGACACCTGTGTCCGTGGATCAGCACCTCGCCGCAGTTGGAAAGATAACGGGGGTATCCGTCGGCGTAGCCTGCGGTAATGGTGGCCAGCAGCATATCGCGCGGTGCTTTAAAGGTAAGACCGTAGCTCACGCATTCGGCTTTACTGATGGGGTGGATCATGGAAACCACAGCCTTAAAGGTCATGGCAGGGGAAAGCGCGCAGGGCAGCTTTAAGCCGTCGGACGGGGTAAGTCCATACATAATAATACCCGGCCGCACAGCGTCTAATTGTTTGTCCGGATGTAAAAGCGTACCGGCCGAATTACAGCAGTGCCGAATTTGCGGGTGATAGCCGTCGTTTTCCAAAGCGTTACAAACGGTCATAAACCGGTCGTATTGCAGCTGCGTAAAGGTGCCGTTCGGGTCACCGTCGCGGTCGGCGGCGGCAAAATGGGTGAACAGACCTTCAAAAATAAGCCCCGGTGCTGTCACCGCTTTTTCAATTTCCGCGATTTTCGGTTCGCCGCAGCAGTTAAAGCCGATGCGGTTCATGCCGGTATTCAGCTTAATATGTATTTTCAAACATTTGCCGACGGGTCTCAGGGTTTCGGAAAGCTCGGCAGCGTAGGCTTCGGAATAGACCGCCTGACTGATGTTGTTGTCCGCCAGTATTTCGGCTTCGTCCGGCGTGGTATAGCCCAGCACAAGAATATTGCCGTGAATGCCGCCCTGACGCAGCTCCATGGCCTCGCGCAGACTGGAAACGGCAAAAAAATCTATGCCGATGCTTTGAAAATAGTGACCGAGTTCCACCGCGCCGTGGCCGTATCCGTCGGCCTTGATCACCGCGATCAGTCGGGTGTTGCCCGTAAAGCTGCGAATATTTTCAATGTTTTGTTTTATTGCGTCCAGATCAATTTCCGCCCAAACCCGTTTTTTAAATTCAATCATTAAAAAAATATCTCCTTTTTAGCAGGTCGTTCGGTCGGCCTTTAAAGAATATAAAAAGTACCACAAAACAAGCAAAATCCGGCTGTTTTCAAGAAAAGCAACCGGATTTAATTGGGGCTTAAAAGAGAAAAAAGGTAACTACCCGGTGCAACAAATAACGCCGATGAAAAATCAAGCGTTTTCTTTGTCAACCGGAGGAATTTGTTGCTTTAACGCGGCGCGGGTTCTGCGGACCTCGGTCAAGGTCGCGGTAAGGCTCTCATCGGAGCGGCGCATAATATCGTCCACGAAATCCTGCGCGGCTTTTCTCATTTCCTTGCTGCGCGACTGTGCCGCGGCGATGATCTCACCGGCCTTTTGCTGTGCCATTCGCGTGATCTCCTCCTGGGCGCAAAGGGATTGTGCGCGCGCTTCCGCGTTGTGGATAATGGTGTCAGCCTCACGCTTGGCATCGGTGATAATCTGCGCTCTGTCGGCAACAATGCCGCGCGCCTGCTTGATCTCGGTGGGCATATTCAAGCGGATATTGTCCACCACTGCGCGCAGGGATTCAATGTCAATCACGGACTTTTTGCCGGGGATCTTAATTCCCTTATCCAGCATTTCGTCAAGCTGATCCAGTAATTCTTCCATATTCATTGATTTATTCATCCTTTCCGAGTAATCGGTTTTTTATTTTATCGTGAATCACGCCGGGCACGAAACTTGAAATATCGCCGCCCATCGAGCCGATCTGCTTCACCATGCTGGAGCTCAAATACATATTTTCGGCCGAGGTGGTGAGGAACACCGTTTCGGTGGCGGGATTCAGCTTTTTATTGGTCAGCGCCATCTGAAATTCATATTCAAAATCAGACATGGCGCGCAAGCCCTTTACAATGGCACCGGCGTGCTTTTGCCGGCAGTAATCGGCAAGCAGGCCTTTGTAATAATCTACCTCCACGTGCTCCACGTCGGCGGTGGCGGCGCGAATCATTTCCATGCGTTCTTCGGGTGTGAACGAAGGCGTTTTGGAAAGGTTCGGCATCACCACAACGATCACCTTTGAAAACATGTGGGAGGCTCTGCGGATAATATCCAAATGCCCCACAGTAATGGGGTCAAAACTGCCGGGGCAGATTGCAACAATATGGTTCATAGCGGTTTATAAGACCTCTTTTCGGAAAACGGAAATCAAAATTCTGCCGTATTTATAGTCTTTTCTCAAAAATCCTTCGGGTGAAAAAACGTCTGTATCTTTTGGGTGCTCGCATACCATAATGCCCCGATCGCTCATGTGTGCGGCGGTAAGCTTCAGTGCTTCGTCAAAAAGGCCGGCAGAATACGGCGGATCGAGAAAAGCGATGTCAAAATTGCTCTTTGTACCGTTTAATACGGCTTTAAAGTCGCCTTTGATCACCTTCGCAAAATTTTGAAAATTGCAAGCGGCAATATTGCGCTCCACAAGCTTTGCCACGGTCGGGTCCTTTTCAACAAAAACACAGGACTGAGCGCCGCGGCTGAGCGCCTCAATTCCAAGCTGACCGGAGCCTGCAAATAAATCCAGAACGGCGGCGTTTTCGAGTTCAAACTGCAAAATGCTGAAAAGCGCCTCTTTTACACGGTCGGTCGTGGGGCGAACCACGTCGTCCCCTTTGGGGGATTCCAGCCGTTTTCCTTTTGCACTTCCGGTGATGACCCGCATTTTTTCTGTCCTTTCTGTTTTTGCAGCAAAGAACGGCCGAAGTAGTGGGCGGCCGGCGTTCAAAAGGTCTGCAAAAGAACTCTTTGCCGTTTTAAAGAACTTGAAAAATTCCCTAAAACAGACGAAAGCGAAAACTTTACAAATACACTATAACACAATTGCCGAGCGATTTCCACTATATTTTTAAAAGAAATGCAAAAAAACACCGATTTTGAGAGCAATCCCAAAATCGGTAACAAAGGTTCTTTTTAAAGGCAGCGAAAAAACGGGTGCCGCTGTCGCACAAAAAAGGAAACACTGCTGCCGCAAAAGAAAACACCGCTGCCGCATAAAAAGGAAACACCGCTGCCGCAAAAGAAAAACACTGCTGCAAAAGAAGGGAACACGGTCGATACAAAAGTTTGGCGGCGGTCAATCGGTCAGCCGCGCATATTCCAGGGTAAAACCGTAGGGGCTTTCCGGCGCGGTTCTGAAATCAATCATCAGACCGGTGGTGCCGATCACACGGTCGCCGTCCAAAAACTCAATTTTCGCGTTCAGCCGATAGCCCATGTCGGTTTTTTGAAGCGATCGGGCAGTGAGCTTAAAATCGTGACCGTAGCTTTTCGGCGCTTTCACGGTTTCGGTTTGTATGGTGACCTCCAGTCCGTAAAAATCGCGGATAAAGGATTTTACGGTGTCGGCCGGAATTTCGTCCGAAGCGGAGGAAGTGTGTTCATGCGCTTTTAAATGAAACGCCGCAAAGCGAATGAGGGCGTCGTCGTTAAAAATATCGTCGTCGAAAACACGGTTGATGGCGGCCATGTGCAAAAGCCGCGCTTTTAAAGCGTCGTCTTTTGAGGACGTATTTTCGGCAGTCTGTGCGGTGCTTTCGGTTGATGCGGTGTCGGCAGACTTTGTAGTGTCGGCAGGTTTCGTACTGTCGGCGGCCTGTGACGGGTCGGCAGGCTTTGCTGTGCCGGACGCGGTGTCAGAGCCGGAAACCGTGCCGGTGGTTGATGCGGCAGCGGTCGGGGCGCTGTTGGGTGTTGGCGCATCAAAGGAAGCCGAAAAGGAGCGGTCGGTGCGAACCGGTCGGGACGCGGTTTTATCCTCGGCAAAGGCGGTCATGCACATCAGCACTAAGGTAAAAGTCATAATGCCGGCACCCAAAAGCCATTTTTTCAAAAGAACCGCCCCCTTTTTATAAAAGCTTCTTTTTATACTTTTATTATACACGGGAATGCCAAAAAATGAAGCCCTTTTTCGGTTACATTTTATTTCAATTGCGTAACATTTTGTAACGTTTTACGGTTCTTTTTTGAAGTTTTCTTTTGTTATGTGGATTAGGCGGTATTGCGTGGGCGTCATGCCGAACTCTTTTTTGAAATTTTCAATAAAATACGAGGTGGTGTTAAAGCCGGATTCATAGCAGATCTGGCTGATGTTGAGGTTGGAATGGGTCAGCAGATTGTGGGCGTAATTCAGGCGCATGGACTTGATATAATCGGTAAAAGAAATGCCCATGGTTTTGCGGAACAGCTCGCCGAAATAATTGGGCGTGAGGTGAAGCATATCCGCCACGGCGTGCAGGCTGATCTGCGAGCGAAAATGAAAATTGATATAAGAAACGGCTTTTTTTACGGTAGGTTCGCTGATAACCGGCCGCACGGCTCCGCTTTTTTGCGGTGTTTCAAGCCGCCTTAAAATCATTAAACAGATCCGCTCAAGCCCTGCGCGCATCATCAGTTCGGCGTCGGGCTTGTGGGAGCGGAATTCCTCCAAAAGCCGCTTCATTTCGGAAACCACATAGCGGTATTCCACCGCAACCAGCGTGGCGATAATGGGGGGCGTGGCGTTGGCAATCCGCTCAAAAACCGCCGGAGAGATCACGCCGGAATCGAATTTAAGGTTATATATCTCCAAAGGCCCCGACGGGTCATACTGAATGGAATGAAAATCCACCGGCGATACAATGTAAATACTTCCGGGGCCAAGCTTGTAGGTGACGTCGTCAAATACGTGAACACCCTTGCCGCCCACCACAAATTCCAGTTCAAAATAATCGTGCCAGTGGTATAAATAACCGTCGGAATCGCTGGAGCGCAGGGTTTTGTGGGTGATATAAAACGTAAAATCCTTATTATAAAATTCCTTAAAGTTGTTTTTGAGCTTTGAGGTGATCTTTGCCATAAAACAGCACCCTCTTTTCTAAAAGTAATTGTAGCACACCGCTGCCTTTTATGCAATAATAAAATGAAAAACCGTGAAAATTTGCATAAAACCCTTAATTTCTCCCTTGGCAGAGGCTCTTTTCGGTGCTACAATAAGGCTGAAAGCAGGGGATTAAAGCCCCCGTGCGGACAAGGAGAAAAGCTTATGACTTTCGATGAAAACCTCTATCGTTCCAGCAAGGTCGTTACCCGATACGACGAGCCTATTCTCACCCCCGATGACGTGCCGTTCCCCTCATCGCTGACGTTTAACGCCGGCATTATTAAAACGGGCGGAAAATATGTCATGCTTTTCCGCAACGATTACGGCGTCACGGCCGAGGAGTTTTCAAAGGGCAAGCATTTTGAGGGCACCAATATCGGCTATGCCGAAAGTTCCGACGGCATTCATTTTAAGATAGACCCGAAGCCGCGCTTTGCGGTGCGAAATGACGAAATTCTGCGCGTATACGACCCGCGCATTACCGAGCTTGACGGCCGGTTTTATGTTGCCTTTGCCGCCGATACGAGGCACGGTATTCGCGGCGCGATCTATGAAGCCACCAACGATTTTAAGGATTTTGAGCTTCTTTCCATGAGCACGCCCGACAACCGCAACATGGTGATCTTTCCGGAGAAGATAAACGGCAATTTTGTAAGATTGGAGCGCCCGATGCCGGTGTATTCACGTGGCAGAGACTGCTTTGACATCTGGCTTTCCGATTCGCCCGATCTCAGATACTGGGGCAACCCCCATTTGGTGCTGGGCGTTGAGGACGTACCGTATTGCAACGATAAAATCGGTCCTGCGGCCCCGCCTTTAAAAACCGATCGCGGTTGGCTTTGCATTTTCCACGCGGTCGATCTTGACACGAGCCGCGGCAAAAACGGCTGGGAGGGGCGCTGGCAAAAGCGCTACTGCATTGGCATTATACTGCTGGATCTTAAAAATCCGCAAAAGGTTATTGGTATGTCCAAAGTGCCGCTGATGGTGCCCGAAGCGCCCTATGAGATTTCCGGCGGTTTCCGCGACAACGCACTGTTTCCCTGCGCCATGGTAGAGGAGGGCGAAACGGTTCGCATTTACTACAGCGCCGGCGATCGGGAGATCCGTTTGGCCTCGGCAAAGCTTTCCGATCTTTTGGCGCTTTGCACCGACGCGCGGTAGTACGGCTTTTTGCACCGACACGCGACGGCAAAGCTTTGTTTGAACGATTCGTAAAATTTTTTCGCATTTCGCAAAACTCTTTTCACGCATTCGCAGAAGGTGTTTTGCGTGCGGCAGGTCTCATTTCTTAAGCTTTGCGCATACAAAGGCGCACAGCGTTGGTTTTTCTTTATGAATCAGGCGAAAAACGAAGAAATCACCACAAAAATCTGAATAGTTCCCCTTTACAAAAGCCGACTTGCTTTTTTATACTGAAATTACAAAATATCAGTATAGGAGTGAGTGGCTTTTGTTACGTTTGTCAAAAAAATTCCTTAGCTTTTTTCTGTGCGGCGCGCTGCTGTTTGCAATGGCGTCAAGCGGTGTCTCGGCGGCCGTGATCGCGGCCGATGTTTCGGCAATCACGGATGAAACGGCGGCAAAGGAATGCATTGCGTCGCTGAAATCCCAGAAAAACCTTTTGTGGTCGGGCGCGTATTCCTATACCACCGCGACCGAGAAAGGCGCACCCGGTACGGTGGCCGTGGAGGGTGCAAAAAACGGCGTCAAAGGAAATTTAGGCGTTATTTATAATGATCTTTATCTGTTTGACGGCGATGTTTCGGCAAACTCTCAATGCGATACCGGTGCGTTCGGACCGGACGGCAACCGCATTCTTTATGTGGAGGGTACACCCGGGAACTTTCATTACTGTCAGAATCTGTATACCGATCTTACAGTAAATCTTTTGCATCCGGCAGCGATTGAAAAGCTGTTTTTGGCGCAGCCGGAATGGAAGATTCTCCGCGCGTGGAAATATGATATTTATCTTTCGGAAACCTTGGAAGATCTCTATGAGGCCAAGCATCTCATTTTTAATTACGACGATCCGTCGGCTGCGCGGTATCAGACCTTCCGGCTGCCGGAATCTTTGCGCGCGCAGTACATCGGCATTCGCATTCACCGCGGTGTTTTACTGCCCGATTACAATATCGACGCCTCGAATTCCTATGTGCGGCTTAATGAGATCGGCGTTTTTGGCACGTATGACTGCAATTATTACGACTTTCGGTTGACCTCGTCCAAAGATGGGCTGATTACCCCGGAAAGCGGGCGCAAAATGGAGGGCGAAACGGTGGAGTTTTGCGTGCCCTTTTGCAAAGACGGCTATTATTTGACCGGATGGCGCGTAAACGGCCGGACGGTGGATAAAGCACTTCAAACCGACCGCAAAACCAATACGGCAAGCTTTTCTTTAAAGCTAACAGAGAATTCCGAAGTCACGGCGGTCTATGAGGCCGTACCGACCGAATATCTCGGCGGAAAATTTTCAATCAACAAAGCGCTTTCAAAAATTGCCGTACCTTACGGCACCACCGCAAACGAGGTTTTGTTTGGATTTCAAAATCCCGTTAATTCCTTAAAGATTACAAAAAACGGCCGCGAGGTTTCGGAAAACGAGCTTTTAGAGCCGCAGATGGTGCTTTCGATCACGGGAGAAAACGGCAGGGGAGTAAATCCGCTCACGGTGGTGACGGCCGGTGATCTGGACGCTGACGGAAATGTTACGGTGACCGATCTTGTAAACACACTGGATTGCATTTTAAAAGGAACGTCCGAAAGTGCCGAAAAAGCGCTTTTAATGGATCTGAACGGCGACGGCCGCATCACGGTCAGCGATGTGATCCGCATACGCGGCACCATTCTTGACGACACGGTGCTGGCGTCTTATGCCGAGCAGTATGTCAAGGTTCAGAATATGGATTATAAATACCTCGGACGTGAAGTTGCGATAAACGCCCGCGATATGAACGGAACCAACCGGAAAGCGCTGTTTTTTGAAATGGCCTCCAGCGGCGTGGCGTTTCGGGTGAACGCCTGCGGCGACCTTGCAATTGAATTAAGCTCTGTGCGCTATAATACGGTGCAAGAGGCATGGCTTACAGTTGTTATAGACGGCGAGGAAAAGGAATTTTATCTCGGCGACGACTATCGGCCGCACAAGGAGTTTCTTGTGGCGGAAAATCTGCCGCGCGGCATTCACACTGTGGAGATCTACCGTCAGGGCGAATGCGGAGATAACGTGCAGACCTTCTTTGGCGTGCGCGTAAACGGCAAAGTGATCGACGCGCCGCAGAAGAAATCCTTGCTGATTGACTTTGCCGGTGATTCAATCACCTGTGGCGTCGGAAACCTTGGTCAAAACGGCGTGGAGTCTTCGCGCATCAACAACGGATATATGGCCTACAGTGCCATTACTGCAAGAATGCTGAACGCCGACTGGGCCTGCATGGCAAGAGGCGGTGCCAGTCTTGTGGAGGATCGCGAGCATCGCGCGTGGGTGCCGGAGCTTTATTTAAAATACACCTACGGCGCCTATAACCCCGGTGTGTACGATTTCAAGCGTCCGGCCGACGTGGTTGTGATAAATCTCGGCACCAACGATTTCTGGCTTTTGAATGCAAAATTCAAAACTGAAACCGAGCGCCGCGCCTGCTTTAAAGCGGAGCTTGACAGCTTCGTGGAAACCATTCTTGAAAAGAACGGGAAAGACGTCCGGCTGGTCTTTGCTTTTGGTTTAATGCTGGACGAAAACTACATGGACGAAATTTACCGCGATACGGCGGAGGAACTTCAAATGCAAGGCTATCATGCAAGCTATTGCCGCCTGCCAACCGACAAAGGCGGCTACGGAGAACACCCCACCGTGAAAGGGGATATTGCCGCGGCAGAGGTTTTGAGCAAGCATATTAAAGCCGTGCTTCAATAAAGCAAAAGTTCAATCGAACAGTGCTTTAAAAACGAAACTTCAATTGTAGCCTCGGTGCGCTGTTGAGAATACAGCAAAACAGGAAACAGGAAAAAGTAAAAACCGACCCGACAGCTTTCTTAAAAAAGCTGTCGGGTCGGTTGCATTTTGCGATGTTTTCACTGAGTTTTTTTAGAGAAAAGCTGAACTGTTTTATGTTGCTGCGGTAAAGTCGTGCCCCGCGCGCTTTCTTAAAATGCAGAAGGCGACAAGGCAAATGACGACCGATACCAGCGAGCCGCCGCAGGTGGCAAGGCCCATGGGGAACAGGGTGGTAGGGAACAGCTTCGACGTGATATATACGCCGGGAATTCTTGCAAGGACAATGGCCGAAATATTATGAATGAACGAAAGAATGGATTTGTCGCACGCGCAGAAATATCCGCTGAAGCAAAAGTGAACGCCGGCCAAAGCACAATCGAGAATATAGCCGCGCAGATACTGGCCGCCGGCCAAGATCACCGCTTTGTCACCTGTGAAGACCGACACGATATATTCGGCGCTGAATTGTGTGATCACGGTGACGACAAGGCCAAAGCCTGCGGCGATCATCACGGCGTATTTTAAGGTTGAAACCGCGCGTTCCGGCTTTCCTGCGCCGATATTCTGCGCGCCGAGCGCCGAAACGGCGGACAGCATGGAGGAGGGAACAAGGAACAAAAATCCAATGATCTTTTCCACCACGCCCACAGCGGCGGCGTCTACAAGGCCGCGGCGGTTGGCGATGATCGTGATGAAAATAAACGCAACCTGAATGAGGCCGTCCTGCAAAGAGATCGGCAGTCCGATTTTTAGTAGCTTGCCCATCACACCGCGGTTGAATTTAAAATCGGTCTTTTCAAGGCGAATGAGCTGTTTTTTTATAATAACCAGTAAGAAAATAACCACACTGACCGCCTGCGAAATGGTGGTGCCGAGCGCGGCGCCGGTGGGCCCCATGTGAAGAGGACCCATAAAAAGAATATCCAAAGCGATATTTACGCCGCAGGCCACCAGGATAAAATACATGGGGCTTTTGGAGTCGCCCATGCCGCGGAAAATAGAGCTGATGATATTATAAGCCGTGATAAACGGCAGACCTAAAAAGCAGACGGTGAGGTAGGAAACCGTTCCGTTTACCGCTTCTTTTGGGGTGGACATCAAAGAAACGATCGGCCGCACGCACAAAAGCAACAGGACGGTTAAAACAACAGAGATCCCCAAAAACAGGGTGACGGTGTTGCCGATGCCGGAAGCTTGCTTCTTTCGGTCGCCCGCACCGACGGCCGAAGCAATATGCACGGTGGTGCCCATGGCAAGACCCACGATCATCACGGTGAGCATGTGCATGACCTGCGAGCCGATGGAAACGGCGGTGGTGTCCGCAACGGTGCCGTACTGACCGATCAAAAAAAGGTCGGCCATGCCGTAAAGTGTCTGCAAAAAATAGGACAGTAAGTAAGGCAGAGAGAAAAACAAAATATTTTTAAAAACACTGCCGGCGGTGAGATTTCGCTCCATTTTTATAATTTCCTGCTTTCGATAAGTAACGATAAATAAATACTGTTCCTATTATAACAAATGCCGCTGCGAAGTCAAGCGGCAAGGGCGGTGCAGGGGTTTGGGCGCGAGAGACGGAAAACTTCCTAAAAGAACAGCCGACCGCCGAAAACCGCCGCCGAGGTTTCGCGCGCTGCGGGCAGCCGGGAGAAGGACCCCGACAAAATTTGTCGGGGTCCTTCTCCCGGCTGCTTTTTTCAAGAATGCGGCGAAAAGCGCTTGCTTTTTCGCCGCATTCTTGAAAAGTCGCCTTGCGGCGACCGAAGCGCGCGATCCTCGGCGGCGGTTTTACGGTCGGCGGCACATAAAAAGCACAAAAGCGGACGCCCCCACAGCCACACTTCGCAATCACGGTTTACAACAGCGCTCACGGCCGTTTTTCAGCTTTTTAAACAGATGAATAATTTCTCTGCCGCTTGTTTTGAGCCAAAGCGGATAGCCTTAAATTTTGTAAATACCGGAGTCCAGCCGAACCGTGTTAAAGCCGTTTACTCTTAAATATTGGTGTACCGGTTCATCAAATTTCAAATGTTCCGATACCGCAAAATTCTCGGTGTTGATCTCAAAAATCTTGCCGTTTTGCGAGCTGCAAACGTAAAGTCGGGTTCCCTCTAACAGCAGTCCCTCGGGCGAAGAAAACGCCGACGCCTCGCCGCCGATACGCAGCTCCTCGCGCATGGTACGCAGATTAAAGCGCGCCACGCAGTTGCCTTCGGGAAATGATACCCACATAATATCGCCCTGGCATACAATATCGGCAGGCCCTTTGCCGTTGTATGTAATGCTCCCCGTCCAACAGACGCGTGCTTCGGTATCAAATATTTTGGCGCTGCCGTCGGGATAGTAGGTTAAGATCCGGTCGTTGGGCAGTGCTGCGGTATTCCAATAAAAGGTGTTGGGCAGCTGCGATACGATCAGCTTGTAGCACTGACCGAATTTTGCCAGCTGATAAACGCTTCTTGTTACCGAGCTGACGTCCTCTTTTTCAAAGGATACCAGATTGTATGCCACCACCATTTTTCCGCTTTCGTCGTCGCCCGATTTGCAAAATGCAATAATAAACCCATTCGGCAGCGGTAAGACCGAAAGCGCACTTTCGTCAAATATTTTGGTCATAAGTTTTTAAATCCCCTATACAATCAATGCAAAAAACGGCTTTCCCACAATCCGCCGTTTTTCTTCTGATTTTATCGAAACGCATTGTTTTTTATCACTCGGCGAAAATTCAAAGTCTTTCGGCCGTCAAATATATTTTAGTATATCAAAAGCTTTCGGTCAAGAGATTTTAATTCTTAAATTTTGGTATATCCGGCTTTTGATTTTTTAGGTAAAAGCTTTTTCGCACCGTTATTCCCGGACCTTTGTTGAAAAACCGCGGTGCTGTGCTTTTTGGCCGACGAGCGCCGACCCCGTTACAAATTCACTAAATTGCCCGTTAAATAGTCGTCCTGAACATTTTTGAAAGCTACCGGCAGAATTTTTCCGGTCAGGTTTTGTTTTGTTTGCACCTTTACGCGGGTGTAATTTTTGGTATAGCCCTCATAAATGCCGCCGTGCCTTGTTTCAAAAAGTACGTCGTCGGTCTCGCCGACCAGGTTTTGAAGATTTTCTAAAAGCAGCTTTTCCGACAGCGCAATCATTTTTTCACTGCGCGCTTGCTTTACGGCGTTTGGCAGATGACCGGGAAGTTTTGCTGCCGCCGTGCCTTCTCTTTTGGAATAGCTGAAAACGTGTACTCTTTGGAAATTCATTTCCCGAACGAAGTCGAGTGATTGCGTGAATTCCTCCTCGGTTTCACCGGCAAAGCCGACCATAACGTCGGTTGTCACAGAAGCTTTGGGGCAAAGCCGACGGATTCTTGAAACCAGATCGCGGTAAAATGCCGTGTCGTAATGACGGTTCATGCGCTTGAGTGTTTCATCGCAGCCCGACTGCAAGGACAAATGAAACTGCGGACAAAATTCTTTTACGGAAAATAAATTTTTCAAAAGCTCGTCCGTCATGTGATCCGGCTCCAGGGAACCCAGGCGAACGCGCAGAACCCCCTCGTTTTCTGCCACGGCTTTTACCGCGTCAAAAAGATTTTTGCCGTTGTCCTGTCCGTAGGCCGAAAGATTAATGCCAACCAAGACGATTTCCGAATACCCGTTTTGAGAAAGCCGTTTGGCCTCTTTTTTTATTTCATCCAGCGGCTTTGAGCGAACGCGCCCGCGGCCGTAGGGAATGGCGCAATAGGAGCAAAAGCGGTTGCATCCGTCCTCAATTTTCATGTAAGCGCGGGTCCGCTCCGAGAAGGAGGCGATACCGGGTGTTTTGAAGGCTTCGCCCTTTTCGTGCGCTTCCACGGCAACAATGCGCTGACCGGTTTTTATAAACTCGTTTACAAGCGCCGGGATTTTTGCGTGATCGGTATTGCCGAAAACGATGTCGGCCTCTGTAAGCCTTTCAGCGGCTTTTGGAAAAGCCTGCGCCATACAACCGCACAAAACGGTGATACAGTCGGGATAGATTCTTCTCCAGTGGCGCAGGGTCTGGCGCGTTTTGCGGTCACTTTCGGCGGTGACGGTGCAGGAGTTCAGCACAAGAACGTCCGGTGCTTCCTCTTTGTCCACAATTTCGTAGCCAAGCGCCGAAAACAGCTCGCGCATGCTTTCGGTTTCATACTGGTTCACTTTACAGCCCAGTGTACAAAATGCAATCTTCATGAAATATCCTAGTCCTTTTTATTACTGCTACTATCATAACATATTTCTTTTCGTTTTTGAAGATAGTTCTTGAACTTTCTTTTTGGGTTTGGTAAAATAATTTATATAAAAAGCGGCTGCCGGACAGCGCACTCCCAAAAAAATTCGCTGAGAAAAAGCAATAATGCAGGAAAGGTATGTATAAATCCATGAAAGTATCTCCATCTATATTAACCGCCGACTATTTGAATCTTTTGCCTGTGATTCAGAAAATGGAGGCTGCCGGCACAGATTTTCTTCATCTTGACGTGATGGACGGCCAGTTTGTGCCGAATATTTCGTTTGGCGTGCCGGTGATCAAATCTATTTACGAGCATACAAACCTGCCTTTGGATATTCATTTAATGATCGACCGTCCGTCGAGATACATTGAACAGTTTGCAAAATACGCACATATTTTAAATATTCATTACGAAGCGGAGCCGAATGTGGTCGATACCTTAAAAAAGATCCGCGTGCTCGGTTGCCGTCCGGCCGTTACCATAAAACCGAATACAAAGCCGGAGGCCGTTTATCCGCTGTTAAAGCTTGTGGATATGGTGCTTGTGATGTCGGTTGAGCCGGGCTTCGGCGGCCAGGCTTTTATGCCGTCGGCGCTCACAAAGCTTCAAAAGCTGCACAAAGAGTCCGAGCGACAGGGCCTTTCTTTGGAACTGGAGGTAGACGGCGGCATCAATTTTGAGACCGCAAAGCTTTGCGCCGACGCCGGTGCGACCGTTTTGGTGGCCGGCAGCTTTTTGTTCAATTCTCACGATATGCCGTCGGCAATCAAGGAACTGCAACAGCTGTAATTCCAAATGCCGAAAGGAGCAAAGAGTGGGGAAACAGTTGCTTTCACCTGTCAGCAAAGTGGGGAGCAATTTGTTTTTTTACGGAGGGGCGATTGCTTAAGCGTTTACTGTTGAATTTTTTACAGCGTTCAAAGCGCCGCCGATCTCCAAAATGGCGTGTTCTCCCGTGAGTGCGGTGCCGTGTTCATGGATCAACCGGCCGTGCAGAGGATCCTTATAAAAATAATTGCAGAATTCCATGACCTCGTAAAGCACGGGGTCATTTTTTTGCGGTTCATATAAGATCAAAAGGAATTTGCCGTCTGCATCGTAGACCCGACTTCCGGCGTTTTTGAAGTCGCTGAAATAAAGACGGCTTACGGCGCTCAAAAGGTCGCCGCCGTCGGCAAATTCGTAAATATAAGCGGCGGTTTTGGGCGACTTTATGTGCAGGCGCTTTTCATTTTTGGACGGTTCGAGCTGGGTGAAATACAGAACACCGCCGCCGTCTTTGTGGGGGTAGGCCTCAATAAGCAGGCGATCGGACAGCTCCGGCAGACCGGCGCTTTTGATTGCCGCTTTAAACAGCGCGCGCAGCATTTGCCGTGTGTCGGGGTCGGAGCAATCGAGGGAGGAAACCGTAATGCCGAGCATTTGAACGTCCCGACCGTTTAAAATGATCTTGATTTTTCCGCTGCCAACCGGTACGACTGTCATAATAAAACCCCTTTCTTGTTCGCCTAACTATATAGTACACGGATTCGAACGCCGATCCCGGTGAGAATCAAATTCGCCCACTTCAGAAAACCTTTGTATACTATTATATTACAAGGGGAATTGTCCTTGTGCAAGCGGTAATATTTAACTGGGCAATGCGCATTTTTTTTGATGGAGCGCGCTATGGTTAGGCTGACAAGATAAAAAACCGGCCGCGATAAAACCGGAAGCTTCCCAGCGCGCCGAGCGGTGTTTTCCCGAAAAGGGAAAACACCGCTTAAAGCCGGGGTGCCATCGGCGCACGGCTTCTGCCGAAGGCGGCGGCGCGCGGAGAACTTCCGGTTTTATCAAGGTCGGTTTTAATTTTCAAAGGAGATTTTACGAATATATGCTGCTTGCCATTCGGGAAAAATTCAGGATAAATGAAGGTCGCCGGACGCCGGAATACTTTCGTATTACAAGTGATAAGATGAGATATATTAGGGTTTTTCAATTGTCGGGCGGTCAATCCTCAGGACCTGCGTGACGGGTTTAAATCCGTGCGCTATGGTTACCTTTAAATATACCGTCGGTGCAGCCGAGGTTCGCGCCCCGCGCGGCGCTTGTTGGCGCGAAAGCGCCAACAAGCGCCGCAAGTCCTTTTTTGGGAAGTCGCCGAAACAGTCCAAAATTTTCGATGAAAAAGGACTTCGCCGCCGCTGTGCGGCGGGCGTGGGGCGCGAACCTCGGCTGCACCGACGGTATATTTAAAGGTAAGCCCTTGCCGGATATTGCGAGCGGATACTTAAATTTACCGCGCCGGCTGCCGGAATTCAGGCGTTCTTTTCGGCAGGAGGATCAAATAAAGGCGCGCCGATCGGGCATACAAAAGCAGCGAAAACCGTGAAAGTCAGTAAAGGTCAGATTAATTTACAATTTATTCATATTTTTTCTATTGACAAACCACCTCGGAAGATGTATATTATAATCAAGTTAGCACTCAAAGCATGCGAGTGCTAACAAATAGAAAATCGGAAAGGTGGAGACGCAGCATGGAGCTATCACCGCGAAAGCGCGCGATACTGGCTGCCATAGTGAGCAACTACATCACCGGCGGCGAACCAATCGGTTCCAAAGCCCTGTGCGATATGCTGGACTTACATCTTTCTTCTGCAACCCTCAGAAATGAAATGAACGACCTTTGCACCATGGGACTTTTGGAGCAGCCGCACACCTCGGCCGGCAGAGTGCCGACCCTGCGCGGATATCGGGTGTATGTCAACGACCTGATGCATCCGGCAAAGCTTTCTTCAGAAGTGCGCTTAGCGATTGACTCCACCCTGCAAACCATTGCACGCACGCCGGAACAAATGCCGGAAATGGCCTGCCAGATCTTAGCCGATCTCACAGGGCTGCCGTCATTCACGGCAACAGTCACCAACGAAAGCGCCAAGGTAAAAAGAGTTCGGCTCATTCCCATGGGCAAACGCACGGTGCTAATGGTAGTTGTTTCCACCGACGGCGCGGCCAAAAGCAGAATCGTGCTGAGCGACTGCACGGTGAACGAGGATCTGTTATCCTTGTTCAGCAACATCTGCAAGGTCTGCATTGTGGGCCATCGGCTTTACGAATTGAACACCGCTTATCTGCAGTCCATTGTGGCAAGAGTGGGCGATTTCAGTTTGTCGGTCATGCCGCTGCTTTCCAATCTGTTTCAGCTGATCGGCGAAATGTTCGAGCCGCAGCTTACATTCCGCGGCGAATCCAAGCTTTTGTCGGGATACCGCCAGATGCCGGATTCGGTAAGACTTTCGGAACTGATTTCCCAAAAGGAAGCCATTCTTTCCATTGTCAGCCGCATGGAAGCACCGGTCGGCGTGATTTTCGGCGATGATTTCGGCCACAGGATCGACACAACCCCTTCCTGCATGGTGGTTGCAAAATATAAGATCGGTGAAAAGGAACTTGGCAGGATCGGCGTAATTGGTTCGGTTCGGCTGTCTTACGAACAGCTGATCCCAAGCGTGGAATATTTCGCACAGCGCCTTGGAACACTGATGACAAAGGCGTTTAAGGATATGGAGGATTAACAATGGCCAAAGAAAACGAAAAAGAAAAAACCGCAAAGACGGCAAAGGCCCCTGCCGCCGAAGCGCAGAAAAAATCGCAGAAAAAGCCTTTAAACGAAGAAAAGACAAAGCCTCAGGAAAAGGTTTCGGAGGTGGACGTTTCGGCTGACGATGAGCTTCAGAAGATTAAAGAGGAGCTGGACCGTCAAAAGGATCTGGCGCTTCGCACCGCGGCGGAATTTGACAATTACAAAAAAAGAACCGAGCGCGAAAAGCTGTCGTCTTTGGAATTTATGAAAGCTGACATTTTAAAAACATTTTTACCGGTGCTCGATAATTTCGGCAGAGCTTTGGAAGCCGACGCCGGCAGCGAGGATTTCAGCCGCGGCATTGAAATGATCAAAAAACAGCTGACCGACGTCATGGTAAAGCTGGGATTAAGCGAGATCAACGATGAGGGCAAGGAATTTGACCCGTTACTTCATCAGGCGGTTTTGCACGTTGAGGACGAAACTGTGGGTGAAAACATCGTGGTAAAGACCCTGCAAAAGGGATATAAGATTGGTGATACGGTTATTCGACCGGCTATGGTTCAGGTCGCTAACTAATCAATAAATAACTTTATATAAAACGGAGGAATTCATCATGGGAAAAATTATTGGTATTGATCTTG
>CADAVL010000030.1 GCA_902791335.1 Oscillospiraceae bacterium | reverse complement strand
CTCCGTCCCCATTCTCATAATCACGGGTTATCTCCCAATCAAGCTGAAAATCTCCTGTCTGTGTAATTTTACTTGTCCACTTTATTGACTATATTCCAATTTTGTATACTGAACCTTCACCGTTTTTCCGTTTCATATAAATAATTCCTCCTTAAGTAAAAATGATTACACTTAAGGTATATGTGTTTTTTCGGTTTTGTTAAGTGAAGGTGTTTTATCCAAAATAAGCGCTCTATCTTTTGGTACAACCCATAAACCAGCTCGCCTCCTTGAATTTTAAATAATCTTCGCATTGTTTCATCCTTCCCTCTCTATTCCTTGTGGTAATCACGTCCGGATTTATCATCATTTTCCCGCGGCGGGTTGCCAAAAAATTCACTTTTTTGAGAGCGCGTATTGTCTTGCACACTGTTTGCCTTGAAAGCTTTGTCCCAATGGAAATATCGGATTCCGTGCCGGAGTAACAATTACTTTTCTTATCGAGATTTTGCAACAGAAATAGAATTACAAGCGGTGCGGATTTTCCTGCAGCCATCATTGCTTTACAGCAGTTTTCCATCCATACCTTAGAGAATCCGCTGTCAAATACCGCCTCGACTCTAAAAATAACTTCTTCAACAACCTCCCCTGTGCTTGCGTCAATGGTGTATTGATGTGCGTTTTTGATTTTTTCATAATCATTCATAATAACAACTCCTTTTTATAAGATTCGTTTCGTATTTCGAAACTGTTATTAGAATAAGCCAATTTTTTTAAATGTTAAATCGCTGTTTTTAGGCACGGGAAAGGCGGATAAATCTTTACATTAAGAACTATTTTTCTTGACAAGATATGCGCCGATTCTGCAGCTTTCAGCGGTGCCTTTTCTTATCTATATACATATATTTTTAAAAAACTCTGCTTTTTAAAAAACGCTATTGGTATTTTTGCCTTTGTGCGCCACAAGAAATAATTTACATCTTTTTGTTTATAATCTAAAATCAGGACCGTTTCTGTCGGCTGAAAAGAAAAGTAATGTTTTATAAAAAAATTATATGCCCTTTTGTCTGCACTTTTCGTGTTTGCTAAGTAAGTATTGTCAGGAATTTAATAATTGCAATTCAGTTATTCCTCAAAATTGCTATAAATAAAAGAACTCTGCGAATGGTTCATAAACCAAACTCAGAGTTCTTTTATTTATAACGCAACAACCAGAACTGCCGAAAAATCACAAATTCCACAAGTGCCTTGATGTTTAAAAGGCTATGGTGCGATAAATTTTAATTCAGCGTTTTGTTTTTACAGATTTACTGCCGCTCCAGGCGGAATAATACTTTTTACCTCCGACCTTTTTAAATGTTCGCACACGGACATAGTATTTCTTTCTGCCTTTAAGCTTTTTAATTGTCTTAGAGGTGGTCTTGTTGCTGTTCACCGTCACGGTCTTGGCACCCTTAAAGCTTTTAGAAGTACTGTACTGCACCTGATAGCCGCTCGTCTGCGATTTTTGTGATTTCCACTTAGCGGTTATCTGTTTTTTGTTAGGCTTCACGGACGAAAGCTTTGTGCCTTTCGGGTTGATTGTGAAATAAAGCGTTTTTGTGCCGCTGTAATTGCCCTTAAAGGTGACTTTTACCGCGTATTTGCCAACGTATTTACGCCCTTTTGCGTACGACACTGTGTAGTCAATGTTCTTCTTCAAGGTCTTGCCCTTAGAATCCTTTACCGTCACGGTCGGGGTCTTTACTTTGCCATTGTAGGTGTAGCTTTTCGTGCTGAGCTTCACATTGGAAGCCTTGTAAATTGTGCTGGTTGAAACCACCTTTTTGCAGACAGCGCAAATTTTTGTGACTTTGCCGTTCTTTGCAGTGGTGGCTTTGGTAACTACCGTACTGCCTACCTTGTGACCGAGCGCCGGTGTCTCATTACCTTTTGCAAGTATCGCACCGCAGTCATCACACTTTGTGTCGCCTGTGTAGCCCTTCCCCGTGCAGGTGGGAGCTTTTTCGTTTACAATGCTTGTTGTACCCTTGTGATTGGTTGGGTCAAGCGATAAGGTGTCGCCACTTTTTATAATTTTGTGGCAATCGTTGCAGTAAATATCGTCTTTGTGCCCTTGCGCAGTACAAGTAGACGCTACCGCTGTACCGGCTTTGGGTGAAGTGTGAATGTGGTTCTTTTCATCTACCGGCAGGATGTCGCCGTCTGCTACCTTTTTGTGGCAATCGTCGCAATAAATATCATCCTTGTGTCCTTGTTCGCTGCAGGTAGATGCTACCGCGGTGCCGGCCTTAGGGGAGGTGTGGGAGTGCTTACATTTTTCTCCAGTCCCATGCTCCTCATCGATAGGTTTGCTCGAGTAAGTTGCGGTATAAGTCGCATTACCCATGCAATTGACTAAAGCCTTATCCCATCCGGAAAAAGTATAGGTATAGGTTTTGTCTGCTGCTCTTGTCGGAGCAGCAGGGGCGGTTACTTTGTCGCCATAGTGGTATGTCTTGGCAGATAGCACCGTTCCGTTCCAATCTTTAAATGTCACTGAATAATCAATGTAGGTCGCTTTGTAAGTAGCACTATAGGTCGTATTACCTGCACAGCTTACCACAGGCTTATTCCAACCGGAAAATGTATAAGTGTAGGTTAAATCTGATAACCTGCTGGGCTCAGCAGGTGTTTGCACCGCGTCGCCATAATGATATGTTTTTGTTGAGAGAATTGTGCCATCATAATCTTTAAAGGTTACAGTATACTCTACAAATTTTGATGTGAAAACCGCAGCATATACCTTATCACCATCACAAGGGCAAACAGCACTATCCCATCCTGCAAACACATACTCATACTGCAAATTTGCCGGTTTTTGCGGAATGTCGGAAGGAGGCACAACGGCATCCCCATAATGGTAAGTATTTCTAAGAAATTCGCTGCCATCGTAGTTTTTGAAAATAACGGTGTATTCTATTGGAGTTGCACGGTAAACTGCGGTATAAACTGCGTCGCCTTCGCAAGCTACAACCTCCTTATCCCAGCCTATAAAGGTGTATGTGCAGGCGTTATCCGCTTCACGGGAAGGCGTATTCGGTTCGGTTATAGAATCGCCTAAATAGTAGTATTTGCTACTTAAAACTGTTCCATCATAATCTTTGAAAACGATTAAAGGCGAAAATTCTTTGCAGTTTTGGCATTGATGATTTACATAGTCATGCCCGGTGGCATCAATTTCAACAAAATCTTTCTGCATATCACATATGCTACAATGAATGGATTTTGAGCCGGGGAGTGTGCAAGTTGGTTGTACATCAATCGTATATTCGCTATTCCACATATGTGTATGTAACGGAATATCGGTTGATTCTGTATAAGTTCCGCCGAAAGCGTACATATCATTATCGCCTGCCACATATTCTGCCGACAAGCGATGTTTTCCCTCCGCAGCTGTCCATGTTGTCGATGCAGTAGCAGTAATCACACCGTCGGTAGAAACAGGATCCGTAATGGGGGCGGTTGCAAACTCCTGCCCATCAATCTTAAAGACGATACTTCCTTTTAATTTAGGAGTAGTGATATTAGTAGCACGAGAGATTCGCACGTTTGCTGTCACGGTAACTGTATTGTAACCAACAAAAGTTGTGGGGTTAATACTAACATCTTCTACAGTAACCGTAAATTTCCCGTCAGCATTATAGGTGCCTTCATATTGCACAGCACCCTCACCGGACACTGTACAGTTTGTAAAGGAGGGAACGATCGCATTGGTTCCCCTTCCTAATGTGGATAGTATCAGCGTACCGCCTGTGACAGTTAGTTTTCCGGCGATGCCGGTTTTTGTTCCGTCAAAACCGCCACCAATGCCGAAAGTTCCTCCCGCTGCGGTGACCGAACCGCCGCTGATGGTTACATCGCATCCCTCAATTCCTGATCCGTTTCCTGTGCCGCCAATACCGGCCGACCACCTTTCACCAGTAGCCTGAACGGTTCCAGCTTCTACTGTAAGGCGTGCATGAATGCCTGCGCCGCCGCTGGACTCTTCCCTGCAATAATCGCCAGCGTTTCCGCCTGTGCCAGAGTTGCCTTTATTACTGCTGTATTCTCCACCGGTGCCGCCTTTACCGCCTTCGCCGCCGATACCGCCCTTGCCGATGATTCCTTGTGTGCCGTAGTTACCGCCACACACTAAAACATCACCACCATATATAGCCACAACCGCTGCCAGAATACCATCTCCGCCGTTGCCGCGTTTGCCAGCGATACCGCCGATACCGCCTTTGCCGCCTTGACCGCCGTTGTGGCCATAGCCATTTGTATAACTGTAGCCGCCAGTGCCACCTATACCGCCGGTGCCACCTGTGCCGCCAATACCGCCGCTGCCACCTTCACCGCCGCAAGCGGATATATAGCCACCATATACGGTAACGTTTGTCGCTTGAATGCCGTTTCCACCAGTACCGCCTACACCTCCTGTACCTCCCGTACCTCCTGTACCACCAGTGCCACCGCTGTAACCTTTGCCGTAGTTGCCATGGGCACCGCTGCCTCCTGTACCACCAGTACCGCCAGTGCCACCTGTACCACCAATGCCGCCTGTACCACCGCAAACAGATACATTTCCGCCATATACTGTAACATTTGTCACTTGAATACTGTTTCCACCGTCGGAACCTCTGCCGCCCTCATAGCCTTTGCCACCGTTGCCTCCGACGCTGCCATCGCGTTTACCATCAATATTACCAGCTTTACCATTAGTGCCTGTCTCTCCGGTCACGCCCTTGCCGCCATTGAAGCCTGTACTGCCTTTAATCATTATGTCTCCGCCGGCAAATTCAACTTTTCCCGTTCCGTATATTCCGGAAGCGTCTCCTGTGACCGTTCTTAATACAGATATAACACCACTTTCAAATCTCAATGTTCCGTCATCTATATTGATACCATCTGAAAATGTTGCCGTATTAGAACTGTCACTGCTATATTGACTGTCTAAAATACGAAATGTTCTTTTTCCGCTGCCTAATGTTAAGGTACGACTGCATGTCAGGTTGTATCCATTCAGATCAACAGAGCTGCAAAGTACCGTATCTCGACCTTCATAAGAAATATCCTGCCATAGCACAATATCGACATTTTCGGTTTTCAGCATTTCACCAAATGTTGTTGCATCATATACATTCACAGTAGTATTATCCGCTGCATTAACAGACATACCGGTAGGCAACAAATTTCCTGCCCCCAGTATCACAGCAAGTGCTAATAGACCCGTTGCTGCTTTTGATAAAAACCTTTTCATTTTCTATTCGACTCCTTTTTGATTTTTTCATACCGATTTTTAAGTTCTTCCGGCGATAGACAAAGCCCGTTTACCTTTGTATGAAGAGCCATGTGGCAATTTGGACAAACCGGAATCAAATCTTTTTTCGGATCAATCGGGTATTTCCCACCCTGCTCGCTTATCGGTTTAATATGATGTACATGAATAAGGTGCTCAAAATCTTTACCATATACATTTCTTGCTTCAAAGCCGCAAATTTGGCACTTATATCCATTGAAATCGATACAAGCATTCCGTGCAGCCAAATTTCTTGCATATACATTTACGCCCGCTTTTTTAGAAATACCCGATTCAAAATATTCTTCATCGTCTTGCTCTGTCCAAACATATCGTTTTCCGCCGATATAATCCAAAACCCGGGAAACAAAATTTCTTACTTTTTCATTATCTTCCCTTGCATACCATAATTGACTTATTCCAAAACCGAACCCCTCGACGGAATTTGCTCTCGAAACCTCAAATATTCTTTTATTTTCGGGTATTTTTACTGCGTTACCGCTGCTTGTTGTTATATTATATATTACGCCGTTATGTTCTTTTATCCTGCGGAATACCGTAGCATTTTCATACCAGCCCACGATAACAGTTTTCTTTATTATGGGAGATTTTGCACTAAAAACGACCGTAACATTTGGGATTTCATCATTATGCTTGTAACCGCTATCAATATTTTCTATATGCAGCATATTTTGCTTGTCGTTTTTAAATCCCGGTTCCACAAATCCGTAATAATTTTTATCTTCATAAAGATGAAAATTGTTTATCTCTCCACCTGTTTTGTGTTTGTTCGGATACGCACCGCCGTTTTCAATAGGCTTAGTATCCTTAGTTGAATCATAATATTCTAAATAACCAACATTGCAAAATAGAATTCGCTTGTTTTCAACCATAATTTGTCATCCCTCAAATGCTTTAAAAAACTTTTCATATTACAACATAATCGGTATTATGTTGTATTCCGTTCATCGGCAATCCAAATGGTAAGACAGTATCGCAAATTTTGGGCGCACAAAACCAGGCCTTTTTAAAAATCTCTAAAAAAGGCCTTGGTTCCTTATGTTTAAAATTGTTATGTAGAGAGAATACACCGTAAATTTTCTATAAAATTTGACAATTATCTAAACATATGTTAAAATAAATGTAAATATTCCGCGTCGCAAATATCATATATCTATATTGCGTACAACATAATACCGATTATGTTGTAGACCGTTTGAGCGAAGGCTTGACGGTCGCTTTTTTTGTGCAGATAATATGTAATTTTTCAAGCGTTTTATAATATCAAATGCATTCGTTCCATGCGGCGGCGGTGCTCGCGGCCGGTGGAAATAATATAAATTCTTGTGGTGTTGATGCTGGAATGTCCCAAAATGTCGGCAAGCTTTGCAATATCCTTTTCAATTTCGTAGAATACCCTTGCAAACAGGTGCCGCAGGTTGTGCGGAAACACCTTTTCAGGGTTTACGTTAGCGTCTCGGCAGAGCGTTTTCATCTCGCGCCAGATGTTGCTGCGATTGATGGCGCGCCCAGTTTTGGTTACAAAAATCATGCCGCTTTGAATTCCTTGCTTTTTCGCATAGCGGAGCAACTTCTGTTTTAGTTCTTTTACAATAAACACCGCGCGCGTCTTTGTTTTGCAGCTCACCACCGCCTCACCGCGGCGCACGGCCTCCACGGTGATGAATTTCAATTCGCTTACCCGAATGCCCGTGCCGCAAATGGTTTGCAAAATAAGACTCAGCCGCTCGTTTTGTCTGCGCTCGGCCGCCCTGCAAAGGCGCGTGTACTCCGCGCGCGACAGCTCTCTTTCTTCGGGACAGAAAACCTTTTGCTGCAGCTTTAGGGGTTTCACCTTTAAATCGTGCCGACCCAAAAACGCAAACAGGCAATTGATACTTGCTAATTTAGAATTGGCGCTTTTGGGCGTGTAGCTCATTTTCAGGTGCTGTTTATATTGGAGAACAGCCTCTTTTGTAAGCGGCGCGCCGTTTAAAATTTTTAAAAACTGCCGACAGTCACGCGTGTATTTCTCCACCGTGGCGGCGCTTTTTTCTGCTTTTTGTAAATACCCGCCGAATTCTTTTATAATACCTTCGTTCATCACCTTGAATGTTTGTGCCACATCATCACTCGCTTTTTTATTTTTATTATACTCTATTTTCCGTGTCACACTTTGGACCATAATAGGACCATAATAAGGGAATATAAACGAGGAATTTTGAGGCAAAATAGGGCAATTTAGTTTACATAATATCGGTGGGATTTTGATGAAAAAACACAGTGCTTTTTCATGCAGACAGAGCGTTGAAATCCGCAGAAACACTGTGTTTATAAAGAAAAAAGACCGGTAAAACCGGTCTTTTTTCTATTGTGACTGCGCGACGAAATCGCACAAGTTATACATATATTCGTCGGATAAGCCTTATAGAATACTTTTTCACTTTTCACTATTACTTATTACTTCCAAAGTCACAAAGGCGTTTTTTTAGTGAACAGTGAATAGTGAAGAGGTTAAAGTTAAAGTCCCAAAGACTTACGCCTTTGGGACTTTGGAGGCACCACCCAGATTTGAACTGGGGCATGGAGGTTTTGCAGACCTCTGCCTTACCACTTGGCTATGGTGCCGAATTTTATATATTATAATGTATGCACGGTTACACTTAAAAATGCACAGCGATGATACACTAAATATTTTCTTTTTAAATGGGCGCTTAAACGTGATATTTAAGCGCCCTTTGGAGCGGATTACGAGGCTCGAACTCGCTACCTCCACCTTGGCAAGGTGGCGCTCTACCAGATGAGCTAAATCCGCAAAATGGTGCCTCCGGTCGGAATCGAACCAACGACACGGGGATTTTCAGTCCCCTGCTCTACCGACTGAGCTACAGAGGCAAATGGCGACCTGGATGGGACTCGAACCCACGACCTCTAGCGTGACAGGCTAGCGTTCTAACCAGCTGAACTACCAGGCCACAGTGGTGGGAACAACAGGGCTCGAACCTGTGACCCTCTGCTTGTAAGGCAGATGCTCTCCCAGCTGAGCTATGCTCCCAAACCTGCGACACCGCCGCGAACATATCGCGCCGACGACGAATGTTATATTACCATATTCCGCGTATTTTGTCAACACTTTTTGAAGAATTTTTCTTAATTATTTTTCAGAACCGTCGGTCCAGTCCCCACGTCCGCCCTTTTTATAGAATTTGTCGAACCAAAGCACACGATTTTTGAAGAATTTGCCGGCATAAAATGCACGGCTTTTGAAGCTTTCATCCATAAAAAACGCACTTCATTGGTTTTATAATTTGGAACCTCGCGCGATGCTTTACGATTTTTTGTTAAGGTTTTCGGCCAACTTCTTGACTTCCCCGGGCGTGAAAACATATTTTTTATTGCAAAAATGGCATTTCAACTCGGTTTCGGGCAGTTCCTCCGCCATTTTTGAAAGCTCCTCGGCGCCCAAAGATTCCAGCGCGCGGATTACGCGGCTGCGGCTGCAATCGCAGCGGTAGGAAACCTGCCGGGTATATAAAACCTCTAAATTAAAGCCCTTTAGCGCCTCGCCGACAATGTCCTCCAACGGTACGTTTTTGGAAAGCAGCTCCGTAATCGGGCGCAGGGTCTTGAGATTTTCTTCGATTTTATCAATGGTGCCATCGTCGGCCGCAGGCAGCAGCTGAATGATAAATCCGCCGGCGCAGGCAACCGTACGGTCACTGTTGACAAGCACGCCGAGCGCGCAGACGGTTGGAATTTGCTCACTGGTGGCATAATAAGCGGTAATATCCTCGGCAATTTCGCCGCTGACCAACGGCACCACGCCGTTATAAGGCTCTTTTAAGCCGATATCCTTTAATACATATAAATAGCCGTCCTTGCCCACAGCGCCGCCAACGTCCAGCTTGCCGTTCGGCTTCAGCGGAATGGTGACGTGCGGATTGCCGACATAGCCGCGCGTGTTGCCATCGGCGTCGGACACGGCGACGACAGACTCGATCGGCCCGTCTGCCTTGATCCGCAGTGTAATGCTGTTATCGCTTGATTTGAGCATGTTGCCCATCATAGACGCGGCAGTCAAAAGGCGGCCGAGCGCAGCGGTAGCCACGGGAGTGGTATCGTGCAGGTTTTTTGCCGTTTCCACCATATCGGTGGTATCCACAGCCGACACCATCACAGCGCCGTCATCGGTAATACAGCGAATAAGCTTTCCCATATTTTTGTTCTCCGTTCGGTTTAAAGGTGTTTTATAGGAATTTTTAAAAGTTTCCGAGTTCCCGATACAAGCGTTGCAAAAAGCCCCGGATCGAACCCGATTTGATGAGCGAAATGCTACGGTATTTTTTGGGTGCTCCCCCGGCGGCCGGAACTACCGAATCTTTCTTGCAACGAAATAGACGCGGTCGCAGTTTTCTTCGGGCGGTTGGTCGGTAAGGTCGCCCAAAACGGCTTCCACTTTGAATCCGGCTGCTTTGAGCGCCTCGGTCAATTCTTCCTTTGTATAAGCGCGTTCTGTGAACAAATCGCTGAAGCGTTGATAATCGCCGGAGGGTAATTCTTTGAAAAAGTCCAAATAAATATCGGTAAAATGCCCCTCGGTGGCATTTTGCCAACTGCAAAAAACGCCGTCGTTTTCTAAAACAAAAGCATTGTTCCCCAAAATATTTTCGTGCTTATAAACGGTGTTGACATCAAAAATAAACAGCCGCTGCGGCTCCAAAAACAGGGAAACCTTCAAAAACGCGGTTTTAAGGTTTTCATAATCCACAATATGATTGACGCTGTCCATGCAGCAGATCGCGCCGTCCACCGTACCGTAAAGATCAAGTTCCTCGGCCGACTGCATAAGATAAAGCCCTTCCGGGTCTTTTTCGTGCGCGATCGAAAGCATTTCGGGCGACGGATCCACGCCCACGGTATCTACCGCGAACGCATGAAACGCTCTGGAAAAGCTGCCGGTGCCGCAGGCGAGATCCAAAAGGAGATTCGGCCTTTGATCGTAGCTTTCAAAAAGCGACAGAAGATACTTTGTGCGGGCGGCATAGTCGGCGTCCTGCATAAACAGGTCGTAAAATTCCGCAAAAGACTCGTAGGCCATTTATTTTTCTTCCAATCTTGAAAGGATGGTGTCGTAGCCGCCGTTGCCGTATTGCAAAGCACGGTTGACGCGGCTGATCGTGGCGGTGCTGGCGCCGGTTTTTTCGGCGATGTCTGTATAAACGTGGTTTTCTTTGAGCATTTTGGCAACCCGAAGCCGCTGACCCATGGAAAGAAGCTCGGTCACGGTGCATAGATCCTCAAAAAAGTTGTAGCATTCCTCCACGGACTGAAGCTGTAAAATCGCCTTAAAAAGCTCATCGGTTTCGTCGTTATGCAGTTTATTCATTTTTGTTTTCCTTTCTTTCGGCAGGATCATTTTAAAAAATCCCGACGGCAAGAATTTATTTTAAAGCTTTAATTTTCAATGCTTTTTTCTATGATCTCTTTTAAGGTGTCCACGCCCTCGCCTGTAACGGCGGAAAACGGAACAATCGGCGTATCTTCTGGCAGTTCTTTAAATTGCTCGCGGAAAGTTTCAAGGC
The DNA here is from genome assembly GCA_902791335.1 of Oscillospiraceae bacterium. Classification (GTDB taxonomy): domain Bacteria; phylum Bacillota; class Clostridia; order Oscillospirales; family Acutalibacteraceae; genus UMGS1532. Next base: position 7,799 of record CADAVL010000030.1, on the reverse strand, counting down.
TTTGCTCACGTTCGGATTTATTGAGCTTGTCGCTCTTTGTCAGCACCACACAAAAGGGGTAGCCTGTGCTCATGAGATATTCGATCATGGAAACATCGTCACGCGTGGCGGCGTGGCGCATATCCACCAGCTGAAACACCATTTTAATATCGCGGCCGGCGGCAAAATAGTGCTCCATTAAGCCCGACCAGCGCTGTTTTTCGGCAAAGGAAACCTTGGCGTAGCCGTAGCCCGGAAGGTCGCACAGACGAACTGTGTCCAAACGGAAAAAATTAATGGTGACGGTTTTGCCGGGCTTTGTGCTGACGCGCGCCAGTGCTTTTCTGCCAACCAACTTATTGATCAGCGAGGACTTGCCCACATTGGAACGGCCGGAAAAGCAGATTTCGGGCAGATCGGAGCATTCTAACTGCTCGGGCTGACCAAACGATTTTTCAAAGGTGACGTTTTGATAATTCAAAAAAAGCTCTCCTTTTTTTCAAGGCTTTGCGGACGGTGTCCGGCTTTTTCGGTATTTGCGGTCTTTTTTTCTTTTATACTGCTTACTGCCGCGCGGAAAGACGGCTTTTTTCGGCAGCCTTGGGCGGCCGCTTCTGCGACTTTTCCTTTTTGATCGGGTGGACAAGCGCCGTGGAAAGCACCTCCCATGCGGTGGTAACCGGCACGAATTCTACCGATTCACGAACCTTTGGGTCAATCTCGTCAAGGTCGGGGGTGTTTCCAACCGGAATGTACACCCTTTTTACGCCGGCGGTATAAGCCGCCATGCTCTTTTCATTTAAGCCGCCGATCGGCAGAATTCTGCCACGCAGAGTGATCTCACCGGTCATGGCGACATCGCGGCGGACAGGATTTTCCGTTAAGGCAGAAACCAGTGCCGTTACCATGGTGATACCGGCGGAGGGGCCGTCCTTTGGAATGGCGCCCTCGGTGGCATTGATATGAAAATCGTGGTTTTTATAAAAATCTGTTGGCAGGTTAAGCAGCTCTGCAATACTGCGAACATAGCTTAACGCGGTTTTGGCGGATTCCTGCATCACGTCGCCGAGCGAACCTGTAAGCTCCAGCGTGCCGCTGCCGTCTAAAACCGAAACCTCAATCGGCAGCAGTGTGCCGCCCACCTGCGTCCAGGCAAGGCCGTTGACTACGCCGACCTCATGATAAGGCAGCAGCTGATCGTCGCGAAAACGCGGATTTCCCAAAAGCTTTTTAAGATCCTGCGCGCGCACGGTAATACATTCCGTTTCGCCCTCCACGATCTTTAAAGCGCACTTGCGGCAAACAGCGGCAATGCACTGCTCCAGCTTTCTGACGCCGGCTTCGCGCGTGTAGTGGTCGATCATCTCGGTGAGTGCTGAGGGCGTGATCTGCACCTGCGTCTTTGTAAGTCCGTGCTTTTGAAGCTGCTTTTTTACCAGGTGTTTTTTTGCAATATTTAATTTATCCAGCCGCGTATAGCCCGAAAGCTCGATGATCTCCATGCGGTCAAGCAGCGGCGCCGGAATGGTTTCGGTGGTGTTGGCGGTGGTGATAAACATTACATGGCTTAAATCAAACGGCAGGTCGATATAGTGATCCTTAAAGGTGTTGTTTTGCTCGGGATCGAGCGCTTCCAAAAGTGCCGAGGAGGGGTCGCCCTTATAATCGGAGCCAAGCTTGTCGATTTCGTCCAAAAGAATGACCGGATTCGCCGTGCCGGCGGTGCTTACCGCGTCTATAACTCTGCCGGGCATGGCGCCGATATAGGTGCGGCGGTGTCCGCGGATCTCGGCTTCATCATGCACGCCGCCCAAAGAAACTCTGCCGAACCGACGGCCCATGCAATGCGCCACCGAGCGTGCAATGGAGGTTTTGCCCACGCCGGGCGGGCCGACAAGGCAAAGAATACTGCTGCCGGTTTTGCCCGTAAGCTCGTGCACCGAAAGCGCTTCCAAAATGCGCTCTTTTACCTTTTTTAAGCCGTAATGCTCGCGTTCCAAAATGGCGGAAGCTTTTTTGACGGAGATTTTATCCGCGGAATATTTCCCCCACGGCAAAGTGATGACAGCGTCAAGATAATTGCGTACCACCGTTGCCTCCTGCGAGCCAAACGGCATTTTTTCGAGCTTGTCAACCTCTTTTGTGAGTTTTTCTTTTACTTCGTCCGGTGCTTTGAGCGCTTGAATGCTATGAATGAGCTCCTCGGCCTCCTCGTGAGGGTTCGTTTCGCCGTAAAGCTCGTCGTTCAAAGCTTTCAACTGCTCGCGCAGATAATAATCGCGCTGATTATCGTCCATCTGCACCTTGACTTTTTCAGATATTTTCATGTCAATGGAGAGAATATCCGTTTCGCGGCGCAGAATTTCACAAACCAGTTCCAGACGTTTTACCTCGTTCGCCTCGTCCAGGATTGCCTGCTTATCCTCCACCGGGAATGGCAGATTTGAGCCGACGTAATCGGCAAGATAGGCCGGGTTATCCGCGGCGCGAATGGTCATGACAACATTGCCGGGCAGGCGTGGGGCTACCTCGGCGTAATCCTCAAACAAGGATTTTAAATGCCGCATAGCGGCCTCTTTATAAAGTGCGGAAGCGCGGGATTTTGTGGGTGTAATTTCGGAATATTCGCCCAGGCAAAAAGCGCCGTGCGCGGTTACGCGATGCAGGAAAACGCGGGAAAGTCCTTCCACCAGCACGCGCACCTCGTCCTCGTTCACCTTTAAAAGCTGACGGATCCTGGCCGTACAGCCGATTTTATAAAGCTGGGATTCGTTGGGGTCCTCGTCGCGCAAATCTCTTTGTGCAACCAGCAGAACCTCCTTGTCACCCTCCATGGCATGGCTGAGCGCGGCAATGGATTTTTCGCGGCCGGCATCGAAGTGCAAAAGCATTCCGGGAAACATTACCAGTCCGCGCAGAGAAATCAGCGGCAGGACCGCCGTGTTCTTATCAGGATTAAAAGGCATGGGTTACAGTTCTCCTTTAAAAAACAATGAAAATTTATTACGTTGCGCTGCGGTTTGACCGAATACCGACGCCAACGAACGATTAAAATATTATACACTATTTTCCCATGCTTTGCAAGTGCCGCAGCTTTTGTGATGCAAACCTGCGCTTCGCTGTACCGCTCCATGCCGTAAAGCGCAAAAGCGGCGGTGAGGGCTTAAAATGTTAGCCCCGCCGCGGTTTAAAAAAATCTGTGTGATAAAAGGATTGTTCAAAAAAATCGTAAAGAAAAAGCTATATAGACGGCTTTTTAAAAAGTTGTTTTTTGATACTTGATACATTCGGCCGCCTTTTACCGGCCAAAACACCGGCGTTCAAAGCACAGGAACTTTGGGCGGCCCCGCGCCGTCGCCGAACGGCGACGGCAAAGTCCTTTTTTCCCCGAAGTGCTGAAAATAAACGCAGCTTTTTTGGGGGAAAAAAGGACTTCCAGCCCCTTTTGCGCTTTGGCGCAAAAGGGGCGCGCGGGGCCGCAGCAACCTGAAACTTTAAAAACGCCGGTGTTTTTGCCGGTAAAAGGGCTCGCGAAAGAATATAGTCAAACAATGATAATCTGAAAAGCAAAAAAGCGCCAATAGGAAAATAAATAAAAATATGAAAAACACTTGACAAACCGGCAGAGATCGGGTATATTATGTGTGTACTATTTGTGTTAGTACAGTTGGCATATCAAAAGTTTTACAATCACCAAACCGACGTGCGAAAGAGCACCAACACTTGTTTTTTTGCACGGCGGAATCGGCCGACCGCCTTAGCGCGCTTCGGCTGAGAAAAAAACAAACCAAGGAGGGATTTTATGTTCGCAATCGACCCGATGTCGCAGCAGCCGGTCTATGAACAGCTGGTGGACGAAGTGGAACGGTTTGTTTTGCTTGGGATCTTAAAAAGCGGTTCGGCACTGCCGTCGGTCCGAAGCCTCTCGGTGTCGCTTTCCGTAAATCCGAACACCATTCAAAAGGCCTATTCGGAGCTGACCTCGCGCGGTGTTGTCTTTTCAGTGCCGGGCAAGGGCTGCTTTGTTTCGTCGGACGCCGCAGTGCTCATTGGCAAAGCGCGGCGCGTGCGATTAAAAGATCTTAAAGAAATCGCCGAGGAGCTTTTTTTGGCCGGTGTTCCGAAAAAAGAGCTGATCGACGTAATTTCAACCGTTTATAAAAGTGAGGAGGATGCCCAATGATCTCAGTTTGCAATGTTACAAAAACCTTTTCAAAAACCGCGGCACTGAAAAATATTACCTGCACGATTCCCGAGGGCAGTATTTACGGCATGGTGGGTTCAAACGGCGCAGGCAAATCCACTTTTTTGCGCCTGATCACCGGCGTTTATAAACCGGACAACGGCGTGATTACCATTGATAATCTGTCGGTCTGGGAAAATCCGAAAGCCAAAGAGCTTTTTATGTATGTTCCCGACGATCTCTATTTTATTTCAGGCGCTTCCATGAATCGCATGGCAAAGCTGTACGCGTCGCTTTACCCGAATTTCAGCTTTGATCGCTTTCATTCGCTCACCGCTACCTTACGTTTGAATCCCGATATCAACATCGGCACATTTTCCAAGGGAATGAAACGGCAGGCCGCCATTATTTTAGCTTTGAGCACGCAGCCGAAATACATCTTTTTTGATGAGACCTTTGACGGCCTTGATTCCGTGGTACGCAATGTGATCAAGCGCCTGATCTACAACGACGTTGCCGAACGAAAGGCCACGGCGATCATCACCTCGCATTCTTTAAGAGAGCTTGAAGACACCTGCGACCAGTTGGCCCTGCTGCACAAAGGCGGCATTGTGTTTGAGCGCGATGTAAGCGATCTGAAAACCTCGCTTTTCAAGGTGCAGATTGCTCTCAGAGAGGACTACGATCAGTCGGTGTTCGAGGGCGTGGATATTGTGCATTTTTCCAAGAAAGGTTCGGTTTCCAACATGATCATTCGCGGCGACCGCGAAGCGTCCGTGGAGATTCTTCAAAAGCTTTCGCCGCTCATTCTGGATATTCTGCCGCTGTCGCTGGAAGAAGTGTTCACCTATGAAATGAGCGCGCTCGGCTACGATTTCTCTGAAGAAACGGAGGGTATCTGACATGAAAACAAGCAAGCGTTTTTTTGACTTTGGTCTTTATAAGGAAGGACTGCGATCAGTGCAGATCGTCGGCCTTGTTTTTAGCGCGCTTTTAACCATTGTATCGGTGTTTTCCACCGTGGGCAAGCTTTTATCCGCCATGGATACCTATGAGGAAAACGCCGTTCAGTTGACAAGCCTTTTATTGGTCAACCCGCTGATTTTATTGACCTTTTGCCTTGCCACGCCGATCATGACGCTGGTTGCCTTTAATTTTACCACCAAGCGGCCGGCCAGTGATTTTTATTTTTCCGTACCGAAAACGCGCAACACCGTTTACTGGAGCTTTTCGGCGGCGGTGATGACCTGGACGGTATTCATGATCCTTTTAAGCAGTGCCGTTCCGCTTTTGGTGTTTCCTTTCTTTAAGAAGTATATTCTTTTCAATTTTTCAAGCGCGTTTCTTTTTATACTTGCCATAATGATCTGCTGTACTTTAGTAATGGGCGCGGTCAATCTTGCAATTGCGCTCACAGGCAACTTTGTTTCCAATGTCTTGGTGTCTTTACTGATCATCTTTTTGCCGCGCATTCTGCTGATCACGGTGACCCAAAACGCACTGGAAAGCATCCCGGTGATTGATTACGGATCGACCGTCGGATTTCTGTCTCCTTATATCAACCTTGTGTTTGGAATGATCTACAGCCTGTTTTCTCTGTTCTTCATGAATGACGGCTTAGGAGTTTCCACCGTTTCGTTTTTTTATACCTTAGGCCTCGGCCTTTTGTATCTCATTCTCGGCAATATTGCCTTTAACCGCCGCAAAAGTGAAGCCGCGACCTACGCCGCAACCACGCCGTTTCTGCGCCATGTTTACCGCATTGCCCTGTCAAGCGCGGTTTTGCTGCTCGGCACGGTGACCTTCTTTTCCTACGGAGACGGTGTGCCCGGAATTCTTGTGATCACGCTGTTGTTCCTCTCTTTGCTCACCTACTGCGTTTACGAGCTGGTGACGACCAAAAGCTTTCGCAGTATGGTTCGCGTGCTGCCGGGGTATTTTGCGGTAATCGGCGTCAATTTTGTCCTCTATATTGCGATGCTTGCCATTTCTTCTGCATTGCTGAGCTATCAGCCGAGCGCGGAAAAGGTGGACGGTGTTTACATCAGTAATTACAGCCTGACTTCTACCTCCTTTGCCCGTGAGGACGACGCCGGCAACAAGCTTTATTGGAGTCGGCGAACCAAGGACGTGCTGATCACCGACAAAGAGGTCAAGAAGATCGTTACCGACGCTTTGAAGCAAAATATTAAGTATTATAAGAATGACATTAAAGACGATTATATGACCCTCGACACTTATTTTGAAGATGAACTCAAAACAAAATACCTTGTCACCTTCCGCCAAGGATTCCAAAAACGCACCAGAGTGATTTATCTTGACGAAGAAGAGAATAAGAAACTTTCCGAGCGGTTAGCAAGGATCAAAGAATACGAAAAGATCTTTACCGATCTGCCGAAGCCCGACGATCCGGACAATGCGGTTTCCATATACAGCCAATATAAGTTGGGCGCCTCCGACAGCGAAGCGGGAACACTTTACAGCGCGTATTTAAAAGATTTGGAAAAGCTTTCTTTCTCCGAGCTTTTAGATCTTTATAATACCAGTTCCGATTTAAATGTTTCTATTCGTGTAAAGACCTTTTATAAAGGCCGCGCTTATCAATTAGATCTGCCGATTCTTTCAGACATGGGAAACACCGTGGATGCGCTGATAAAAATTCAGAAAAAGGACCTGAAAAAGCAGATCAAGGAACTGAAAAAGCTTCAAAAATCCGATAATCCCGGTATAAGCATCGGATTTTACCGTTTTCCGTACGGCCAGTATTCCGGCGACCAATACAATTATGATGAACTCCTGGATATTATCCTGTCGGGCGATCTGTCCGCGACCGCCGGCAACGGGCCGTTTGCGACCGTACTGTACGATGTAGGATACGAAGGCCACGCTTCATTTTTCACCCGACAGCTGTTCCTCCCATTAAGCGACAAGCAGGTAAATGAAGTGAAAAAAACCGTGACGAAAATTAGAAGAGCACAAAGCTCAGAAGCGGTAGAATACTGACAAAAATTAAAAAATAAACAAAGAAGTCCCCGATTCGGATATTATCTCACAATCGAGGACTTTTCATATTGCAGTTTTTCTGCTTTGTGCCGGTGCTTTTTAAACGCGATCGGCGAAAGGCCGTACCGTTTCTTAAACACCTTTGAAAAATACGCAGGGCCGCAAAAGCCCAGGCTGCCGGAAATTTCCGTGACCGAAAGCGCCGACTGCCGCAAAAGCCACTCGGCCTCTTTCAGCCGCAGCGCTGTGACGTATTCGCTGATACTCTGCCCCGATTCTTTTTTGAAAAGGTGGCTCAACGTGGAAACGCTGCAATGAAATTCCTCTGCAATTTTCTTCATACAAAGCGGCTCGTGGCGGTGTTCCACAAGAAAGCGGAGCAGCCGCCGATAAAGGCTGTCGGCGCGCCGTGAATTTAAAGGCACGGTTTCAAGGTAATTCTCCAGCATAATTAAAAGCGGTTTTACGGTGAATAAAATCAAGTTGTTGGTGCTTAAAAATTGGCTGCAGGGGGGTACGCGCATAAAAATACTGCCTTCAAAAAGGACTGTCGCCCCGAACTCGCGGCCGCGCGCCGGCCGTTTACGGCCGGCAAAAAATACCTGCGACGGCGCAAAGCAATTTGCTTTGCGCC
>CADAVL010000029.1 GCA_902791335.1 Oscillospiraceae bacterium | reverse complement strand
TCCCTCTAATCGCCTACGGCGATGCGCGACGGGGCGCGGGCGCTGCGGCGGACGGCATTGCACAAATCCATTTTTCAGCAAAATCAACCTTTCATCTGCCCGACTCTCCACCCTGCTTTATTTCATGTGTTAGCGCCTTTCAAAAAACCGCTCAAGCTTTCCTGCCAAGCCGCACATTTTAAAATCCAACCATTTTTTGAAAAGCTGTGCCGGAAATCATTAATTTTGATGTTGAACCGTGGCGAAATTCGTGATATACTGTAAATATATAAAATGTATTTTAGGATTCCGAGAAGAAAGAAAAGAATTTACCGCTTAAAACGGCCGGTAAATATTTTGAGGTGATTTTTATGTCTAAGATCGGTTTCAGACGCGAGGTACTCGGCTTTAACCGCAAAGATGTGATCGAATATATCCGCTCTGCGCAAAGTGAAAGCACAAAGCGCGAAAACGAGCTTGTAAAAACCGTGGATAAGCTCAACGCACGCAACGCGGAGCTGATCGACGAGCTGCGCGAGATTCCAAAGCTTCGCGCGCAGCTGGAATTAAGCGAGGCCACCGTAAGAAAGCTTTCCGAGCAGGTGGAGACCCTCAACGAAAAGCGCCGGGAGCTTCAAAGCATGAGCAAGGATATTGCCAAAATGTATTTGGTCGCCCGTTCCAATGCCGACGCCGTGCGGGAAAGCGCCAAGCAAACGCGCGAACGCACCGCTTACGAAACCGAAACCGCCATGCAGTCTTTGGAGCAAATGCACGAACAGCTTTTAAAAATTGATTCCGCCGTCGGTGCCGCCGCAGAGCAGTTCACCGTAAAAATGAAGCAGATTTTTAATTCCTTTGAAGCCACCAAAAAGGCGGTAAAGGAAAGCGAAGACCAAATGGACAGAATCGTTTCCGCCGCAAGCGCGGAATCATAAAAGATCCCCCGGCTGAGCGCTTTGGGCATTGCACCCCTTAAAGCTGCCGAAAGCAAACAAAAAAATTTGAGGCGCATCGCCGACGCAAACTGTCGGTCTTGCGCTTCCTTACTATATCCTATAAATTAAGGAGCAACCGCCTTGAAATTATACATAAAAAGAAGCGTCGCATTTTTGATGTGCGCTTTGTTTGTATTTACCCTTTTCGGGTGCGAAAAAAAGCACGAAACGCGCAATATCCTTTACGAAACGGAAGACCCGATCAAAACTCTCGACCCTCAGCTTGCCGTGAGCGATACCGAACAGCAGGCGGTGATGAATCTTTTTGAGGGATTAATGCGCTATGATAAGGACGGTAAAATTGAATGCGCCGCCGCAAAAAGCTACACTGTTTCAAGCAATAAAAAGGTCTACAGCTTCACGCTGAGAGATCACCTTACCTGGAGCAACGGCCGCCCTTTAACCGCCGAAGATTTTGTTTTCGGCCTCAAACGCGCAGTAGATCCCGAAACCAACGCGCCCTACGCCGCCACACTGACCCCGATCAAAAACGCACAAAAGATCATTGCAGGAAATTTGGGCACCGAAAAGCTCGGCGTTAAAGCCGTTTCCGAAAAGGTTTTAGAGATCACCTTATCGGAACCGACCGAAGATTTTTTAAAAATTCTTGCTTCTTCCGTTGCCATGCCTTGCAGCAAAGCCTTTTTTACCGACACCAAGGGCTACTACGGCTTAAAGAACCGCGCGGTGCTCTCCAACGGCGCCTACAGCTTAAAAGCGTGGAACGAGGAATACTGCGCGCTGATGCCGAACGAAAACTACCACAGTTTCAAAAAGACCACCAATCCGGTCTACATTTATTTTAATAAGAGCGACGACCTTTTTGAAAACCTGAAAAAAGGCGAGCCGGATCTGAGCACTTTGAACACCGCCATGCTGACGAGGCTCAAAAACGAAACCCTTGACGGCAGTTTGCAGCACATCAGCACCGGCACAACTTCCCTGCTTTTTAATAAAAACGCAAAGATCGCCAACAGTAAAATTCTTTCCGCACTGCGCGCCACCGCCAAAGTAACGCTCTCCAAGGAAGACACCGACTATTACGGCTATTCCGCCGCCGAATCCATGCTGCCCGGCATTATTAATGCGTATAAGGACTTAAAGGTCCAAAAAAGGGAGCTGTCGGCCAAAAGCGCACAGGAAGCCTTTAAAGAGGGCTGCACAGAGCTTCAGGTCGAGCGCATTTTTCCAAGCTTCACCCTTTATTATGTAGACAATGATATCACAAAACGGCTGGCGCAGCAGATCGCCAGCGGCTGGCAAAGCGGGTTCGGCGTTACGGTGAATATCAAATCCTGCGAGGACGAGGACGCTTTGTGGGACACCGTTGCCGCAGGGAATTACGATGTTGCACTGGTGGAAAGCCACGCACGCTCGGACGATGCCGCCGAATTTTTGCAGCAGTTCACCAAAAATTCCACCTTAAATCGCTACGGATTTCAAAGCGGAACGTTTGACAGCCTTTACAAAAGCCTTTTAAAATTGACTGATAAAAGCAGCAGGAAAACGGTTCAAGAAATGCTGAAACTTCTTGCAGAGGACGACTATCTTTTGCCGATGTATCATACTTCCAAAACTTATTATTTAACGGACAGATCAAAAGACGCGATCAACCAAAAGAATATGATCCTCGACTTTTCAAAGATACAGTAACCGATCCTGCCACCGCCCCGGCAACTTTAAACCGTTTGCAATTCTCCGATCAACAGATTTTTAAACCGGGATTTCACCGGCCGGGCGTTTCCGGTCAGCCTTTTGCAGACTTGCAATTTTACCGGTCAACCTACCGTTTTACCGATTCAAACCTCCCGACTCGCTTTTTCACAGGTCGCCACATTGAATCGGTCGCCACTTTGAACCGGACGGAAAAACCGTTTTTTCGTTTCCCTTTCAAAACACAATTGCAAATCACGATCTCAAACAAAAAAGCAGAGCGTCGCTTTTTTCGGCCGACGCCCTGCTTTTTTTATGCTTATTTTAGTTTTAAATATCTCGCTATATCGCTTTTTACTGCTTTGCCGTGGCCGATTTTGAACTACTCCAGGCGGAATAATATTATGTCTTGCCTACCTTTTTGAAGGTCCGCACGCGGACATAGTACTTCTTGCCGCCTTTAAGGTTCTTGATTGTTTTAGAAGTAGTCTTGTTGCTGTTCAGTGTCACGGTCGGGATATTTACTTTACCATTATAAATGTAGCTTGCAGCAGAAAGTTATTTCATAAAGAGTTTGTGTGAAGCCTGCAAAAGGCTTTTTTAAGGAAATTTCAGCTGGCTTTTAAGCGCAGGCGGAGCTTGTCGGCAATCATGGCAACAAACTCACTGTTTGTTGGTTTTCCGCGGCCGTTGTTAATGGTATAGCCGAAATAGGAGTCCAGTACGTCAACGTCGCCCCTGTCCCATGCAACCTCAATGGCATGGCGAATGGCGCGCTCCACGCGCGACGAGGTGGTGTTGTGCATTTTGGCAACGGTCGGGTATAAAAGCTTTGTAATGGAATTGATATATTCGGGGTTGTTGACCGAAAGAATGATCGCGTCGCGCAGATAATGATAGCCCTTGATATGCGCCGGAACGCCGATCTGGTGAATGATTTCGGTGATCATCAGCTCCAGATCGCGCTCGGTATTTACAGGCTTTAAATATTTTCCGGCAGACTTTGCTTTCCAGCCGGAAAGCAGAATGATCCGCTCCGCCAGGACGTTCATGTCGAACGGCTTGATAAAGTAGTAACCGGCGCCGTTATCCAGCGCCTCCTTTTCAAGCTGCGGATTATCGAAGCTTGACATCACCATCACGAGCGGCCGGATCTTCAGCTCCATGCCTTTGACCGCCTTCAACACGCCGAGCATATCGAGGTTTGGCATGAAAATATCGCCTAAAACCACATCGGGCTGGAATTTTGTAATGTTGCTTAACAGCAAATTACCGTCTTTTTTGCAGGTTAACACCTCCATTCCGTAGCTTTTCAGCACATTTGCACACTGTGTTGAAAATTCTGTCATTTCATCGCCGATAAGTATTTTGAGTTTCTTTTCCATAAATAGACCTCCATCTTTTATGTTTTGCTTATTATACCATTTATTTCCATTTTATTCAAGAGGATTTTAACAATTTTATTCTAAAATCTTTGTCAATTTTTTGTCATTGTAGAATTGTGGCCGCAGTTTTCATCGGGTTGTGTCGAAAATCGTCAAAATACGAGATATTGTGTATTTCCATTAAGAAATGCAAAATCGGATAATAGATGTAGTTCGTCACAAAAAGGAATTTTGTCACCAAAGAACGACTGTTTTGGGGCAGCTACGGCGGCGCTTTCGCACGAAGATCGCGCAAAACGTCGATATACCCATGAAAGCGGCTGATACGATTGACTTTTTGAGCGCATTTTGATACAATATATAAAAATATATACAGAACGCTATATTTTCATCAATATAAATTTATGAGGAGGCCTTCTTAAATGATTTGGCACAGCAGTGATATAACTGAAGTACTGGCCGCTTTAAAGGTAGACCCACAAAACGGATTAACAAGCGAGGACGCTGCAACGCGGCTTAGAAAAATTCAACAGAAGATCAAGCAGAAAAAAACCGGACAATCCTTTTTCAATTGCTTTTTAAAGGAGTTGCAACAGCCGGTTTACGCCATTATGCTGGCTCTGCTTGCCGTATCACTGCTGTTTTATCTTGTGCTTGGCATCGGCAGTCTTTTTGCAACGGCGGCCATGTTCTTTCTCACGCTGTTAAAAGCCTTATTGAGCGCCTTTATTGAGCATCACTACTCCGTGGATATACATAAAGCGGAGGGCACGGAAAAATCCACCGTCCGCGTCATGCGTGACGGCAAAGCGCAAAATCTCACTTCGGAATATTTGGTGCCGGGCGACGTCATCTTAGTTTCCGAGGGCGACTATGTTCCGGCCGACGCGCGCCTTTTAAAGCAGACCGACCTGCACTGCGACGAATACGCCGTGACTGGCGAAACCGTACCGGTGCCGAAAAATGCGGACGCAAACCCCGAAGATATTACCGTTGTCAGTGACCGCCACAACATGATCTTTGCCGGTTCTCACGTGCTGAGCGGCAACGGTGTTGCCGTGGTGACCGAGATCCTCGATTACACGGAATACGCAAAAAAGCAGGCGGCCGAACAAATTGATCATGGCACAGATCTGCCTTTGGAACAGCGGCTTTCCCAGCTTGGAAAATTGATCAACATCGGTCTTGTGGCCGCGTACGCCTTAATTGGCATTTTACATTTTACGGTATCATTGATTGTGGGCGCTTATTCACAGTATAAGCTTTTGTCCGCGCTTACGGAAGCGGCGCTTTTGGTTGCCACCGTTGCTGTGGCGTTTATTCCGGCCTCCCTTTTAAAAATCACCAAGGCGGCCGTTTCACGCGGGATCCGCCGCATGAAACAAAGCGGCATTTCCATTTACAACGCCAAAACCGTGCACGATATTGCAAAGCTGGACGTGATTTGCGCCGACAAAACCGGCACCTTTACACAGAATAAAATGATCTTATCAAAGCTGTATAACGGTGAGCGCGCGCTCCATCTTTCTACCGATACGGTGGACGGCGATTTTAAAATGCTTTTGAGAATTGCCGCGCTTTGCTGTGACGGCGAAGTAAAAATGGTGAAGGGGGTTTCCGTTCAGTCGGGCGACGCCACGCAGACAGCCATACTTGCCGCGTCCTTAGAGCATTTGGGTCTGGGCAAATATGAGCTGGACAATATTTACCCCAGAATGGCGGAAATTCCGTTTGATCCCAATCGCAAGCTGATGACCACCGTAAATGTCATTGACGGACAAAAGTATGTCATTGTTCGCGGCTCGGTGGAGGCGCTTTTGCCGAAATGCACGGAGCTTCAAGACCGATTTTTGAACGTGGCGGAGGAAATGAGCGCCGAAAACCTGCGTGTGGTCGGCGTAGCTATGAAACCGCTGAGCGACGATATTGTATTAAACCCCACCGCCGACGAGCTGGAGTCCGGGCTTCGCATGGTCGGGCTTCTGGGCCTTTCCGATCTGCCGCGGTTGGATTCCTTGAAAAAGGTTGAGGAATGCCGCAAAGCCGACATGAAGGTTGTAATGATCACCGGCGACCACAAAAACGCCGCCGAGGTCACTGCCGAAAAGCTGCATATATTAAAAAAATCCGATGAACTTCTCACCGGAAATGAACTGGACGAAATGGACGACGACGCGCTTTGCGATGTTATTGATAAATACACCGTGTTTGCCGGTGTTACGGCAGCGCACCGCGCGCGTATTGTAAAGGCTTTTAAGGACAACGGACATTTTGTGGCTGTTACCGGCGATAATATGACGAACACGGAGTCTTTAAGAATTGCCGATGTGGGCTATTCCATGGGCGCTTCGGGCAGCGACACGGCCATTTGCGTTTCCAAGGTTGTAATCGAGGACGACAGTTTTTCCACGGTGGTGGAATCGGTACGCGGCTGCCGCGGCATTTACCACAACATTGCAAAGGCCATGCGCTATTATCTTTCCACAGTGCTGGGGCTGCTGATCATGCTGATCATCGGTCTGCCCATTTTTGGCACAACCATGATTACAAACAGTGAAATTCTGCTCTTCAGCACTGCCGCAATCGGGCTAATGACGCTTGGAATTCTTTATGAACGCTCGGAACGCGAGGCGCTGAACATTGTGGTGGACAACGACGCCGGTATTTTCCACATGAATTTTCTTTTAGACGTTGTTTTCAATGCCGCAATTTACGCCGCCACGGCACTGGTAGCCTACGCCTTGTCCAGCAGTATGCGTGGTGTTTCCCCCTCGACATTCACCTTTACGGTGCTGTTCCTTTTGTACCTTGTTTCGGGATATTTTTCGAGAACCGAATATACCGCGCTGAAATTCAAAACCGACAATCACCACATGCTGTACTTCCTCTCGGCAGCGGCTCTGATACTGATTATTTTAAACATCGGCGGCTTTGGTATTTTTACAGCGCTCCCCTTTACCGCGTGGATCTATGCATTATTGACTGTTGCGGTGGCAGAGCTTTTGTTGCTTGCCATTAAAAAGATCCGCAGTCACTGATAAAATACGTTTGTGCTGCGATGATGCAACGCAACAATCAAAGACGCAGCGTGCCCTGTCCTGCGCGGTAATACACCAAAATCAATTTAAGTTTTCAAGCGCCCAAACGAAAGAAGAGTTTGGGTGCTTTCTTTTGTTTGCCGTCTTTTATCTGTCTGCCTGCCTTGCGGCAAGCTTTGGCCGGCGAGATTTAAAACCGGCAGATAGCTTCGCAAAAATCCGCCGCTCCAATCTTGCCAGTTTGTCTTCGTGGAAAAGTCCCCAGATAAACAATACCGCCAAAATAATTTCAACCGTGCTTTGAATTGCGAACCCCTGTGTCATGATTTTTTGCCTCCTTAAAAAGTCCTTTGCTTTTCTTCTTTGAGTTTATTATAGCAGACCGTTTGTCCGATTATACGGACTTGGTATAATGTATGAGCAAAATTTTGAAAATATGCGAGCAAAAGGAGGTTCCTTCATATTATTTATTAGAATTTGATTAAAAACGATGTTTATTAAAGTGCAGTGCCCTGGCGCTGCCTTATCCCAAACCGGCAGTTTTCTTCGCGCGCCGCGCAGCAAGCTTGAAAAGAAATTTTCAAGCTTGCGAGCGCGTGCAAAGCGGAACGCTTTGCACGCGCTCGATCGCTCCGCGACCGAGCGCGGCGCGCGAAGAAAACTGCCGGTTTGGGATAAGGCGGGATACACAATCCAGTAAAGTAGACATTTTTATAAAGGTGTGTTATACTACCTATTAATTCAAAATTTACGCAAGACCAATACAGCATTTATCAAAGTAAGGACAAAGTAAAATGATTGGACTCGGAACCATAATCAACACAGCCGCCATTGTCCACGGCGGAATCATCAGCCCTTTTGCAGGCAAACGATTCAAGCCGGAACAGCGTGCGTCCATTAACAAAGCCTGCGGTGCTTTTGGCGATTGGAGCGACCCATCCACCGTGGAATTTCTAATTGTTTGACGAAAGTGAGAGACTTCAAATGAGTGATGATATTGTAAGGCCGATCACGCCTGCGGATGACCCGAAAATTGCAAAGATCATACGGGAGAATTTAGAGCGTTTTCACCTGGATATTCCGGGTACAGCGTATTTTGACAAAGAGCTCGACGCACTCAGCACTTATTACAATGCAAAACCCGAATTGAGAAGATATTTTATTGTGGCCGACCCAAACGGCACGGTACTCGGCGGCGTAGGTGTTGCCGAATTTATAGGATTTTCGCACTGTGCGGAGGTACAAAAGCTCTATCTTTCGGACAAAGCGAAGGGCAAAGGGCTTGGCAAAACGCTGATGCACTGTGCCGAAGAATTTGCCAAAAGTGCCGGATATCGGCAGTTATACCTTGAAACGCACTCCAATCTCAAAGCAGCCGTCGGACTTTACGAAAAGCTGGGCTTTTGTGAAATTGATCGACCGAAAGCCGCACTGCACAGCACCATGGATCTTTTCTTTTTAAAGGAGCTTTGAAAGAGCAATCAAAATACCTTTTATTGTTCCGCCGCACAAGAAAATCAGCCGCAAAAAATCGGTCGCAGAAACGGCGGACAACTCCATTCCTGCGACCGATGTTAATATTTATGATTGCTTTTTTACTGCATTTAACGCTTACAAAACTGTTTTCATGCGACGGATTGCTTCCTCGGTGGCCTCACGACTGCCAAAGGAGCTTAAACGGAAATAGCCCTCGCCGCCAACACCAAAGCCCTCACCCGGGGTGCCGACGACCTGTACTTTTTCCAAGAGGAAGTCAAAGAAATCCCACGATTTCATACCGTTCGGGCATTCAAGCCAAATATACGGAGAACTGACGCCGCCGGTAAAGTAGATTCCCTTTTCGCGCATCAACTCGGCGATTAGGCGTGCGTTGCCCATATAGTATTCAATGTTTTCGTGCGATTCACGAAGTCCCTCTTTTGTTAACGCAGCCTCCGCACCGCGCTGAACGATATACGGCACGCCGTTGAATTTTGTAGACTGGCGGCGCGACCACATAGAAGAAAGCTTTTTGCCGTTCACCGCAAGCTCGTCGGGATAGACCGACCAACCGCAGCGCGTGCCGGTAAAGCCTGCCATTTTGGAAAAACTGCCGATCTCAACCGCACAGCTTTTTGCGCCCTCGATCTCATAGATCGAATGCGGATAATCCCCATTGATAAAAGCCTCATACGCGCAGTCAAACACAATGAGCGAACCGGTTTTTAAAGCGAAATCCACCCATTCTTTCAGCTGAGCGTGGCTATATACCGCGCCCGTGGGGTTGTTGGGCGAGCAAAGGTAGATCACATAGCCCTCACCTGTCAGCGTATCGTCGGGCATGGGCAAGAATCCGTTTTCGCGGTTGGCGTAAAGATAGGAGATCTTGCGCCCTAACATACAGTTGCTGTCCACATAAACCGGATATACCGGGTCGGGAATCAGAATCGGGTTATCGCCCAGAATATCGGGAAGATTGCCAATATCGCTTTTGGCACCGTCGCCGACAAACACTTCGCCGGCCGAAAGTGAAACACCGAAATTTTTATAGTACCCTGCCACCGCCTCGCGGATAAAATCATAGCCGGGCTCGGGCGCATAGCCGCGGAAAGTTTCGGCGCGGCCCATTTCCTCCACGGCCTTTTGCATGGCGTTTATGACCGTTGCGGCAAGCGGCCGCGTAACATCGCCGATTCCAAGCTTTATCAGTTTTTTATCGGGATTTTCCTTTGAATACGCGGCAACTTTTTTCGCGATAGTGGAGAATAAATAGGTTTCCTTTATTTCAAAAAAATGCTCGTTTACCTTAATCTTCATAGTTGTACACTCCTTCGTACACAAAAGCGGCCTTGCCTGTCATGGTGATCTCGTAATTCTCTGAAACACGAACCGTAAGATCACCGCCGATAAGGTGTACCGTAATATCCTGATCCTTGTCACAAATGCCGTTTTTCACACTGGCCGCAGCCACTGCACAAGCGCCGGTGCCGCAGGCGTAGGTTTCGCCGCTGCCGCGCTCCCAAACGCGCATATTCAGGGTGTTTTTATCGGCTACACGCACAAATTCCGTGTTGACCCGTTCGGGGAAAATCCCCAAATTTTCAAAAACCGGTCCGATCTTTGAAAGCTCCAGTGTTTCAGGATTGTCCACATAGCAAACCGCATGGGGATTGCCCATGCTCACTGCCGTCATCGGCACGGTAACATTACCGTCCGCCGTTTTCACGGTAATCGTTTCGTTGATCATTGGCTGCGCTTTTAAAACCGGAATGTCCTGCGGCTCAAAGCTTGCAAATCCCATATTTACGCTAACGGTTTCCACCACGCCGTTTTTTACATGAAGCTGCAGTGTTTTAATTCCGCTGAGCGTTTCGATCGTCATTGTTTCTTTTGTTACGATCGCTTTTTCATATAAATATTTACCAACGCACCGAATCGCATTGCCGCACATTTTTCCCTCACTGCCGTCGAGATTGAACATTCGCATTTTCGCGTCGGCAACATCTGAAGCACAGATCAGCACAACACCGTCTGCCCCCACCGAAAAATGACGCGGCGACATCGCCTTTGAAAGCACGTGCGGATCAAAAGGAATGCCCTCAAGACAGTTAATATAAATATAGTCATTCCCAATGCCGTGCATTTTTGTAAAATGAATTTTCATAAAAACGCTCCTTAATTCTCAAAAAACGGCACGCCCGGACATTGCGGAATTTTTTCAAAATACCGCCGTTTTCCCGGCACAAAGCGCACAGATGCCGACTTTTTTATGAAAATAAAGCAATTACCAAAGATTTTTGTCGTAAAGCACCGTTGCCGAAAGGGTGTCGTAGCTTGAAAAATAGAATTCAAGGCGATACATTCCAAATTCGTAGCTAAGCTGGGTCGCCCCTTCTGAAGCTTTCGGCAAAAAGCCCAGGTCGCTTTGTGCTTCCGTTTCCTTATATTTCCCGTCCACCGCGGCTTTTACATAGCTTTTTAAGGTATTGCCGTCAAAGCCGTAGGCGTTGCCTTTCATGGCGATTGCAGCAATGCCGCTTTTTTCGTTTTCGGTGTTGAAAATACAGTAAATCTGGCTGTAATCGCCGTCGTTTGCCGACATCACCGTGCGGCCGTTCTGTTTTGTGGTGACGATATAGCTGTCGTATTCCTTGCCCGTGGGCTTGTAGCCCTGGGCTTTCATCTCGTCGGTAAATTCCTTATAGGTCTTTCCGGTGCTCATTTTAAAAAGCACGTCTTTGACGCCGTCCACCGGATCGCCGACCAAAAAATCCACCTCCGGAATTTTGCCCTCACCGGCAAGCTTTGCAACGTCTACGCTGTGGTGAACCTTTGACGCGGTATCGGAAGAATTGTTCCCCTTGCTGCCACAGGCACAAAGCCCAAAGCACAGCACAGACACCAAAAAAAGGCCTAGGAATCGTTTCGTTTTTACCAAAGCAAAAGCGCCTCCTTTTAAGGTTTATTTTGAATATTTGCTTAACAGCTCGTGGCGCATATCCCACAGCTTTTGAGAAAGGTCCACGTAATATTCGTGCGGATTTTCAAAACGCAAGACCTCGTCCCAAAGCGTGCCGATCTGCTCGGCACAGTATTTTTGAATTTCCTGAACGCTGGGGCTTTCGTAAATTCGTTTGCCGCCTTGAAAGATCTGCACCTTAATGCGTTTCGCGAAGAAATTTGTAACGGTTTTGCGCTTCCAGGTGTGGTCGGGGTCAAAAATTTCATACGGCTTTGTATCGTCGATCTCTTCGTTCGCCAATGTTACAACATCGGCAATGGCCTTGCCGGTTTCGCGGTCGAACAGCCGCCAAATGGTCTTAAATCCGGGCAGGGTGATCTTTTCCACGTTTTCGCTGATCTTGATGCGCGGAATGATCTGTCCGCCCTCCTCCACGGCCGCCAGCTTATAAACACCGCCGAACACCGGTTCGGACGAAGCGGTGATCAGACGTTCGCCAACGCAGTAGCTGTCCACCTTTGCGCCCTGAATTCTCATGTCGCGGATAATATATTCGTCCAAAGAATTGGAAACGAGAATTTTGCAGTCCTCATAGCCGGCCTCGTCCAAAATTTTGCGGATCTTTTTGGAAAGATAGGTAATATCGCCGCTGTCGATCCGAACGCCGGCCGGACGGTAGCCCTTCGGTTTTAAAATATCGTTAAAAACACGGATTGCGGTAGGCAGGCCGGATTTTAAAACATTGTAGGTGTCGATCAGCAAAACGCAGTTTGTGGGATAATGCTCCGCATAAACCTTAAAAGCTTCGTACTCACTGCCGAAAAGCTGGATCCAGCTGTGCGCCATGGTGCCGTAGGGCGGAATATTGAAAAGCTTGGAAGCCTCCAGATTGGAAGTACCCACGCAGCCGCCGATATAAGCGGCTCTGGAGCCGAGGGTGGCGGCGGTGTCGCCCTGCGCGCGGCGCGCGCCGAATTCAACCACCGGGTGACCGCCGGCCGAACGCACCACGCGGTTGGCCTTGGTGGCAATCAAAGACTGGTGATTGATCATTAAAAGCAGTGTGGTTTCCACCATCATGGTCTGAATGACCGGACCTTTTACGGTGATGATCGGCTCTTTCGGGAAGATCGGGGTGCCCTCCGGAATGCTCCATACATCGCATTCAAAGTGAAAATCCTTTAAATAATCCAAAAATTGTGCACTAAAGCAGCCGAGACCTCTTAAATAAGCAATATCGTCCTCGGAAAAGTGCAGGTTTTCAAAATAGTCCATCAGCTGTTCCACGCCGGCCATAATGGCATAGCCGCCGTCGTCCGGCACTCTTCTGAAAAACATATCAAAATAGGTCACGGTATCCTTTTTGCCGTCAAGCAGCATACCGTTTGCCATGGTCAACTCATAAAGGTCAACGAGCATTGTTAAATCGTGTTCCAAAGAAAACACCTCCGAATAGTTTTGGCACTGAATTATATTGTACCACAAGTTTGTTAAAAAAGCAAAGGAAAGCTTAAAAATCGCCTGTTTTCCGACAGTTCCGAAGTGAACAAAACATTGCCGCAGACAAAAACCGTTTTTTCTCACTCAAACAGATTTTTCTCGGCATCCAAAACCGCGGTGCGGCGAATTCTATAAAACGGCAGTTCGCCGAACGCTTTTAATAACAGCGTGGGATTTACGTTGTCCGCACCGCCGGCGGGCAGGGTCAGGTAAAGCGTGGCGGATTCGCCGTTTTTTGTAAGCTTACAGTCGGTGATCTTTTCGGCAAGGTTTAATTCCTTGACCTTGCCTTTCTTGCCCACCTTTTGCGTGAGGATTTCCTCCTGCTTTAAAAAGTCGCCTAATTTTTGATAAAGCTCGTCCGAAAGGTCTTTAAAGTCGATCCGATAGCTCGAATAGGCAATTTTTCCGGGCTTTTGTTGGGCTTCGGCCACCTTGAAAATTTTAATATATTCCGGCAAAACCGGCTGAAGCGCCGCGCGCACGTTTTCGTTGCCGAAATTGTCGTCCAGAACCCTAATATCCATCATCTCATAATCGCTTTCAAAGCCCAAGGAAAGCGGCAGTAAAAAGGTTAAGTACGGGTGCGGATTAAAGCCCTCCGTATACCAAATAGGAATGCCGGAAAGCCTTAAAGCGCGCGACATAAAGCGGTTCATATCAAGGTGGGAGATATATTTCATTCGGTCGTTTTTTTGAAAGAAAATTCTAACGCTTCTCAAAGCAGACACCCTCCCCATAGCAATTCGCGCCGCAACCGGCACATTTTTGGCGGCAGTTCGGAGTTGTTTTTGCTTTGTGCGCCAGTTTGTTTTCACGAATCAAAAATTCTTTTGTCACGCCGTAATCCAGGTGATCCCACGGCATTACCTCGGTATATTCGCGCTTGCGGTTGGCATAAAACGCCGGGTCCAGGCCCTCTTCGCGAAACGCGTCCAGCCAGACCTCCGGCAAAAAGCACTCGGTCCAGCCGTCTAAGCGACAGCCGTTTTTAAAGGCTCGCTCGATCACGCGGCAAATGCGGCGGTCACCTCTTGCAAACACGCCCTCCAAAAAGCTGGTTGCCGAATCGTGAAAGCTTAAGCGCAGCTTTTTGGTGGTGATATTTTCCTTTAAAAACTGCTGTTTGCGGCAAATCTCTTCGGCCGTGATCTGCGGCTCAAACTGAAACGGGGTAAACGGCTTCGGCACAAAGGACGAAACGCCGGCCGTCACGCTGACCGCTTTGCCCTTCGGGCGGTTTTCCAAATGATAATATTCGTCCACGATTTTTTGTGCAAGGCCGGTGATTCCCTTTAGATCTTCGTCGGTTTCGGTGGGAAGTCCTAACATAAAATAAAGCTTCACTGCCGTATATCCGCCCTCAAAGGCGGTTTTGCAGGTGCCCAAAATTTCTTCTTCGGTGATATTTTTATTAATGACATCGCGCAGTCTTTGCGTGCCGGCTTCGGCCGCAAAGGTAAGCCCGCTTTTTCTCACAGAGCTGACCTTTTCCAACAGCTCCTCTGAAAAATTGTCAATACGCAGAGACGGCAAAGAAAGGCTCACTCTTTCGCGCTCTGTCCAGTCCAAAAGCTTGTTTAAAAGCGGTTCGATCTCGCGGTAGTCGCTGGTGCTTAAAGAGGCCAAGGAAAGCTCATCGTACCCCGTTGTATTGCAAAGCGTGTGCGCCTGCTCGCTGATGGTGTCCACGCTTTTTTCGCGCACGGGTCTATAAATATATCCTGCCTGACAAAACCGACATCCGCGAATACAGCCGCGGAAGATTTCCTCCACCGCGCGGTCGTGAACGATCTCAATATACGGCGTAACAAAATTCTTAGGATAAAAGGTTTTGTCAAGGTCTTTGATGATCCGCTTTTTCACGGTTTTCGGTGCGTCGCCCTTGGGTGTAACACTTTGCACCGTGCCGTCATCGTTATATGAAACCTCGTAAAGCGACGGAACATAAACGCCCTCTATCCTTGCGGCCTCGCGCAAAAACTCCTGCTTATTGCCGCCGTTTTTATACTTTTTATAAAGGTCGATCAGTTCAAGATCGACCTCCTCCCCCTCGCCGAGAAAGAAAATATCCACAAAATCCGCGATCGGCTCCGGATTGCAAACGCACGGACCGCCGGCTACAACAAGCGGCGCCATCTCCTTTCGATCACGAGAGTGCAGCGGAATACCGGCAAGGTCCAGCATGTTCAGCACGTTTGTATAGCTCATTTCATACTGCATGGTAAAGCCGATAATGTCAAACGCGCTTAACGGATCGCGGCTTTCAAGCGCAAAAAGCGGAATATTATTCTCGCGCATTACCGTTTCAAAATCCGTCCATGGCGCAAACACGCGCTCGCACCAAATATCGTCGCGCGCGTTAAACTGCGAATATAGGATTTTCATGCCAAGATGCGACATACCGATCTCATAAATATCCGGAAAGCAAAACGCAAATCGTACGTCCACCTTCGATTTGTCCTTCATAATACTGCCGGGCTCGCCGCCGGAATACCGTCCCGGCTTCTGAACAGAAAGCAGCAGCTGTTCAAATTTTTCTTCGGTCATAAACGTCCTTTCGCGGCAGGCTGAGCGCCGTCGCATTTTTTCAATCTCTAAGTTTTTGGAATTCTTCGCCCTTGCCAACGAAAAACGCGGGCGGACTCTCATACAGTTTGTCCGCAGATAAAAATTCCCGGCGCAGGCTGATATTTTTATTTTATAGCATTTCTTGTTATCTTGCAACTTAAACTTTTCTAAAATGCAAAATTAAAAGATAAATTCCCACCAATAAGAGCGTTGGGTTGTATCTTGAGAAGGCCAAGAACACGCCGCCTAAGAATATAATCAGCGAAGCCGAAAAAATTGACACCACCGAAAAGATTACGCCGGCTTTTTTTGGAAAAAGCTTTGACAGAACACAAAAAATCAGATCGCCGCCGTCAAGGCCTCTCGCCGGAATAAAATTCATCAGCCCAAACCCCAGATTTGCCGCGCCGAAATAAAGCGCCAACGGGTGATCGACAAACACAAAAAGTGACAGCAAAAGATTTACGAACGGGCCGAAAAATGCAATCACCGCCGTTTGACGGCCGGACAGCACCGGTGCAGTTGTTACCCGAACGGTGCAAGCACAAAAATCCACCTGTAGAATCGGCGCTTTTACCATGCGCATGGCAACATAATGACCCATTTCGTGCAAAAATACCGTTAAAACGGAAAGGCCGGCATAGCCTGTCCGATCCAAAAGCAGTAAAACGCAAACGATCAATAAAAAAGGGTAAGAAACGGTGACAACGGTGTTGAAAATTTTAAACCTCATCATTTTTTATCGTGGCCGCCCTCATTTAAAAGTGACTGCGCAGTGACGTTTTGTCCAAAGCTCTCGCTGTAATATTGCCGCACGGTTTTAAAAATATCCGGAAATAAGAATTTTGAAAGTAACAGTAAAACCAACAGAATTGCCGCGACCGTGGCGCGAAACAGCAAAAAGTCTGTATACTCCCCAGGCTTTTTGCGTGATACTTCGGCGTTCTTTTCTGTCTGCGGTGCTTCATTTAAAATATTTTCATCATCAAACCGAAAGTCTTCCATGGTCAATTTGTACCGCCTTTTTATGTATTTTGCAAAGCATTTTGTGCGGTCGGTGTCAAACAATACCACCCGCGGTTTTGCCGCAGCAGTAAAAGTTGATCGAACAAAGGGAACCGCCGCTTTTCTTTTTAAATATATATTGTAAAAAAAGGCAAAGTATGCATTGTTAGCAGGCGCTTTAAAATCACTGCAACTGGGAACTCTTTCGATAAAGCACCCGACCTTTCTGCAATCCGGCAGCTTCGCGCCGCGCGCCCGCCGCCTTGGCGGCGGCGCCCAAACGGAACGTTTGGGCGAAAGGACGCTTTTTTTAAGCGTCCGCGCGCGGCGCGAAACTGCCGGTCTGCAAAAAGGTCGGGTGCTTTCCCAAAATAAGCCAAAATCTTTTAGACAATCGCCTAAAGAATAAATTCATCAAATAAAAAATCCAGTGCAAGTACACCGAAGAAACCCCGCGGTGCATTCGCACTGAATTTTCATGCAAGATCAAAAATTAAAGCTATTCCTCCAGCCGGTAGTAATCGTAAACGTGCTGTGCCGCCGTTTTTGAAACCCCCTTGACCGATTGCAGCGTTTCAAGACTTGCCGATTTTACGGCGCGCATGGTTTTAAGCGCTCCTAAAAGCTTTTTCGCCGTAGCTGGTCCAACCCCCTCGATCGCCGTCAATTCCGAAAGCAGCATGGTTTTTTGCGAGCGCGCACGGTGATAACCGATCGCAAAACGGTGGACCTCCTCTTGAATGGTATAAACCAGCGTAAAGGCCTGCCGATTGGATTTGATCGCAATGGTTCCGCCGCCGGTTTCAATCGCATTGGTTTTGTGCTTGCCGTCCTTCACCATGCCGAATACCGGCACTTCGATCTGTAGCCTTTTTAAAACGGCCGTCACCGCATTCAGCTGCGTTTTGCCGCCGTCCAGCAAAATAAGATCCGGCAGTCTGCCAAACCCCTCGTCGTAATTTTCCGCGTTTTTATATTCCGTAAAGCGGCGCTCTACCACCTCGGCCATAGAGCGGCAGTCGTCCTGCCCCGAAAAGGATTTGATCCTGAATTTTTTATAAGCGCTTTTCAAAGGCTTTCCGTCAAGAAACACCACCATACCGGCAACATTTTCACTGCCCTGCGTGTTGGAAATATCGTAAGATTCAATATACCGCGGCGGTGCCGACAACTTCAGCATTTGCGCGAGCTCGTCCAGCGCCTTTAACTGCGAACCCTTGCGGCCGGTGCATTCCGAAAGATATTCCGCCGCATTGTTTCTGCACATATCCACAAGCTTTTTCTGCTCGCCGATCTTCGGGATAATAATTTCCGTCCGTTTCTTACAGCGCTCTGAAAACAGCTGCTCCAAAAGTTCGCGGTCGTCACAGTCGTCGTCCAGCACAATGCGGGGCGGTATTTCGTGCTCCTCGTAAAACTGCTTTAAAAACGCGCTTCTGAAATCAGCACTGTCGGACTCGCCGTCTAAAATAAACTGGTGTCGGTCACAAAGCCTTGAATTGCGAAAAATAAATACCTCTGCCGCAATCCTGCCGGTGCCGGCAAACGCAAAAACGTCCTCGCTTTCATAGGTGCAAAAGGTCACCTTTTGCTTGTCGCCGATCTTTTCTACCGCACGAATTCGGTCGCGCAGCCGCGCCGCACGTTCAAAGTCCAGGCTTTCCGCTGCCCGTTCCATTTCTTCTCTCAGCGCTTTCACCGAAAGCTTTGCGCCGCCTTTAATAAACGCCACTGCGTCCTTTACCGTGGCGTTATAATCCTGCCGGCTGATCTTTCCGGCGCAGGGCGCACTGCAAGCGCCGATGTAAAAATTCAAGCACGGCCGCACCTTGCCTTTTTTCTCGCTGAAAGTCTTGTTGCAGTCCGGCAGATGAAAAATTTTCCGTGTTTCCTCCACCGTCTGTTTTACCACCCATCCGGAGCTGTACGGCCCAATATATTCCGCACCGTCGTCCGTGCGCTGCAAAGCGCTTTTCACGGTCGGCCATTCGCCGCCGGTCACCTTGATATAGTGATAGCCCTTGTCGTCTTTCAATAAAACATTGTATTTCGGCTGGTGTTGTTTAATGAGCGAGCATTCCAAGATCAGCGCTTCAAATTCGCTGTCGCAGACAATATATTCAAAATCCCAGACGTGCGCCACCATTTGCCGCACCTTTTCGGTGTGGTTGGTCTCACTGCCGAAATATTGACTCACGCGATTTTTTAAAATTTTTGCTTTGCCAATGTAAATGATCACGTCGGATTTGTTGTGCATGATATATACGCCGGGACGCAAAGGCAGTTCCATGGATTTTTTGCGTAAACGCTTGATCCGGACGCTGCGGTCGGAGTCTTCTATTCTCATTTTTCTCATCACCTGCCCATTTTTTATAATTCCCGATTTTCTCAATGATTCATACATTGGCGAACCGCGTTACTCCGCCGGGCTTTGTTTTTACGTTC
>CADAVL010000028.1 GCA_902791335.1 Oscillospiraceae bacterium | reverse complement strand
TTCTCCTTGAACGGGATGCTGAAGCCTGCAATGCGGTCAGCATCGATATGTGGCAGTGCCTCTGCAATGATGTCCTCCTCGGCGTTCGCCATTCTCAGCCCTCTTGACAGAATCGTTTCTGCAGGGACGATGTATGCATCCTTCTCGGGAATGACAGTGATCTGCTTCAGTCCTGCGATGAATCCTGCATCTGTCTTCTCTTCCCTGGAATCCTTCTCGTCGGCATCATGAGGAAGCCAGCCC
Source organism: Oscillospiraceae bacterium (assembly GCA_902791335.1). Lineage (GTDB taxonomy): Bacteria > Bacillota > Clostridia > Oscillospirales > Acutalibacteraceae > UMGS1532. The sequence continues at coordinate 20,575 of CADAVL010000028.1, read as the reverse complement.
CTGCTGACGCTCACTCCGAAGATGTCCTCGATGCCGTATGTCGAGAAGTAATGATATAGCTGATGGAGACGGTACTCCGCTTCATCCATGTTCATCACTTCATCGGGGAATCCAGGATACATCGGATCAGCCTTCACCTCGCCGGCGTATTCCTTCAGCTCCCTGTAGAACCTGCCCATGTCCGCCTGATGAGCCGCCATGACAGCGACTGATTCCGGACTCATGACGAATCCCAGAGAGGCAAGGTCTGCATTAAGCGTTACCGCTCCTGCAAGAGATGCGTCAGTGATCTCGTTCTCCTGACCGTCCGCAATGAACATTCTTAATTCCCTGAACACGTTTTCCTTATAAGTGAGATGCATAAAATCCTCCCCTTTCTCTTTTCTTTTTCTATAAGAATTATTGCAAATTGACAATAAAAAATCCGCAGCTCTATCCCGTGGCAAATCATCATCCTTTTTTATAAAGCAAAAGTAAGCCAGCGTATGCAATGTCTGCGGAAGGTCCCTGCGAAGGGGTGGTCGACGCTCCTCCGCTCGGTACGATATTATTATACTATTTTAAAACAGTGTTGTAAACCTTGAGAGGGGCGTTCCCGAACGAAGCGTCTCATGGCCGTTCGTCTTTTCGTTTCCTGATCGGAACTTTTCCACTCATGAGGGAACATGTCCCGATAGACAACAAAAAACGCAGCACTATCCGGCAGCGTTGTTGGTCTTCTGATTAGAAATTAAAAGTATGCCGCCTGCGCATGTCTGCGTTGACCGGTATCTGCGGTTGGCCTCGTTTCCGATGGCCACCGCTCCTTCCGGTGCATATACATCTTACCATAGAAAGCGGAAAGCGTAAACCTTCAGGGGAATGTTTTCGTTTTTCTCTGCGATGGGCAAGGTGGAATGTCCTCCCTGGGAAAAGGCGCATCATCCGGTTGGCAGGACGCGCCACATACGGTTCAGATTTCGTTTCTGGGTGGCGTTTTCCCCTCAGCACGAAGAACAGGGTGGAATTGTGCTATTTTTTCTATTTGTGATTCTGGCAACACGGATTTTTTTAAAAAATCAACGAACAGCAATTTTTTGAAAAAGAACGCTCAAAGACGGCGCTTGAAAAAATCTTAAGAAAGTACAAATTGAAAAACCGAGGCTGAAAAAGGCGCTTCCAAAGTGATGAGATCACTGTTTTTGGGGCAGCGCAAAAGGGGGGTCTTTTCCGATTGCATTTTTGGCGATTGCAAAAAAAGCGGCAGCCGAAAGGCCGCCGCAAAAATTATAATTTGTTCTCCTACCGCCAAAAAAATCGGCCGCCGATGCATTCGCGCGGCGCGCCGCCGCCCGTTCGGGCGGCGGCAAAGCCCCTTTCGAAGTTCTTTGCGGAAAACGCAGTTTTAAAAAAAGGGGCTTTTTCGCGGGACGAAGCGCGCAAGCGCTCCGTCCCGCGGGCGCGCGGCGCGTATGCATCGGCGACCGATTTTCTGCGGTAGGAAGCACAGGCCTTTGCAAGCCACAAAAGCTTTCTTTTTGTCAAGCCAGCGCGATCAGCGCGCAAAGATTGCCGCGCTTGCCGCCGGTCGCTCTGTGAGAGTGCAAAAAGTCACTGTTGCAGCAGGTACAAAGATCGCTTACAAGAATTTGGCTGTCCGAAACGCCGGCTTTCAACAGCTCCTGTCGGCATACCTCTTTTAAATCCAGCAGATAGTGACCGTTCGGCTGCGGTTTTACAGCGTTGCTCAAATCGAGATAGTCGATCTTTTTCAGCTTGTCGATCACGAGATTGTCCACTTCGTAGCATTTCTGGCAGATCGCCGGCCCGATCACCGCCAAAATATCGCCGGGGTCACAGCCGTAATCACGCGCCATTTTTTCCACGGTCAGCCGCCCGATCTCGCCCACCGTTCCGCGCCAGCCGGAGTGCGAGGAGGCGATCACATTTTTCTTCGGATCGCAAAAAAGCAGTGGTACGCAGTCGGCATAGCTTGAGCAGAGCGTAATCCCTTTTTTATTGGTAATCAGGCCGTCAATATCCGGCGGAATGACCTGATCGGGACTTTCTACGTCCATAATATTTACGGTGTGGGTCTGGTGCGATTTTACAATAGAATCCGGACATACATCAATACAGCGGCAGATCCGGCGGAAATTCTCCGTAACACGGTCCTCGTCGTCGCCGTTGGTATAGCTCAAATTCATCTGACTGTAACGCCCCTCGCTGACGCCGCCGATCTTTGTTGAAAAGCAGTGCTTCACTTTTCCTGTTTTTTCAAAGATCGGGAAGGTGATGTAAAGCACGCCGTCGCTTGAATTGATCGTACAGTTGCTGCTTTTAAACATTATGATCGGCCTCTTTCTGTGTTAAAATCAATGGTTTGTGCGTTGCTGATCGCCGTGATACTGCCTTGTTTGTCGGTCCTGAAAACTTCGGCTTTCACTTTCTGAAGTCTTTTCAGCGTCTCGGCGTGCGGGTGGCCGTAGCTGTTGCCGGTCCCTGCCGAGATCACCGCATACTTCGGCAATACCGCCTGCAAAAATTCCTCAGAGCTTGCCGTATTACTGCCGTGATGTCCTGCTTTTAAAACGTCCGAACAAAGCTCCTGCCCACTTTTTAAAAGCTGTTTCTCAACACTTTTTTCTGCGTCGCCCATAAAAAGGAAGGAGGTATCTCCGTAAGAAATGCGAATGACCGCCGAATAGTTGTTTAAATTCTTCTTTGAGCCCTGCGTCGGCGAAAGGCAGGTGACTGAAAGATTGTTCTTTTTGTAAAGTTCCAAACCGGCCTTGGCCTCCACAACCTCGGCGTGGCTTTCATAAATTGCGTCCAAAAGGTTTTCGTAAGCCAAGGTAGTCGGAACGTCCTCGTCGGCAATGCGCGGCAGGATCACCTTTTCGGTCGGCATTTTTAAAAGAACCTCCGCCAGACCGCCGATGTGGTCGGAGTGCGGATGCGTGGCAACCAAAAAGTCGATTTTTTGAATGTTGTATTTCTTCATGGCCTCCAGCACGGTGGCGCCCTGGCCGACCTCGCCGCCGTCGATCAGCATGACTTCGCCGTCGGGAAAAATCGAAAAACTGCTGTCACCCTGACCCACGTCAATATATTCCACCAGCAGCGATCCCGCTTGCCAACCGTCTGAGTGTACCGTGTGAAAGCTTTGCGTATTTTCGCTGCTTTCATAGCCGGCCTCACAGCCTGCAAGGAGGGAAACGCTGAGCAATAAGATCAACAGTTTGCGAATGACTTTCATGAAAACACCTCGTAAACTTATTGTATCATTACAAAAGGATTTTTACAATATTTTCACGAAAAAATTTGATCTAAAGCTGAAAAAATGCGGCCGCCGCAGTTTGGCCTTTTTTCGGGGATTACGGGAGGTTTCACCGCTGCTTTTGCAAAGAACAAATTTTCTCAAAAAATCTTTGCACTCTTTTGCACGGTTCACCTTGACAAGGGACAGGTTTCTATGTATAATTATATGAGTGAAATTTTTATATTTTTAATTATGATTACTGCTTATCAGGGCAATACTAATTTCATAGAAAATTAAGAGGTGCCTTCCATTGGATAAATTTGTTGTAAAGGGCGGAAAACGCCTTGAGGGTGAAATCACTATCAGCGGCGCAAAAAATGCCGCTGTAGCCATTCTTCCCGCAGTTTTATTGTGCGACGAGGTTTGCCGCATTGAAAATGTTCCCGAAATTTCCGACGTTTCGGTCATGATTCGTATTTTATATGAACTCGGTGCCAAGGTGAAAATGATCAACCGTGACACCATTGAGATCGACCCCACCGGCGTTGGCTCCTGCATGGTTTCCGCCGACATGAGCAACCGTATGCGTGCCAGCAGCTATTTTATGGGTGCCATGCTCGGCCGTTTCAACCGCGCGAAGGTCGCGCCTCCCGGCGGATGCGATTTTGGCGTCCGTCCCATTGATCAGCACATCAAGGGCTTTGAAGCGCTCGGCGCCAAGGTCGTGATTGACAACGGCATGGTGGACGCAAAGGCCGATCAGCTCATCGGCGCGCCGGTATATCTTGATAAGGTTTCGGTGGGCGCTACCATTAATATTATTTTAGCGTCTGTAAAAGCGCGCGGCATGACGGTGATCGAAAATGCCGCCAAAGAACCGCACATTGTGGACCTTGCCAACTTTTTAAACTCTATGGGCGCTGATATCATGGGCGCCGGCACCAATGTAATTAAGATTCGCGGTGTTCGCTCGCTCCATGGAACAACATACAGCATCATTCCTGACCAGATCGAGGCCGGCACCTATATGGTGGCCGCCGCCGTCACCGGCGGAAATGTCCTCATTAAAAATGTAATTCCGAAGCATTTGGAATCCATTATCGCAAAGCTTGTTGAAACCGGTGCAACGGTGGAGCAGTACGATGACAGCCTGCGCGTCATCGGCCCCGAGCGTCCGAAGCACTGCAACATCATCACCCTGCCGCACCCCGGTTTTCCAACCGATATGCAGCCGCAAATGGCGGTTTTGCTTTCGGTGGCCGAGGGCACGAGTATTATTACCGACAGCGTTTGGGACAACCGTTTTCGCTATGTAGATCAGCTCACTATTATGGGCGCTCAGATTCAGGTTGACGGCCGTGTTGCGGTCATCAGCGGTGTGGAAAAGCTCAAGGGCGCTCCGGTGGCGGCAACCGACCTGCGTGCAGGCGCCGCCATGATTCTGGCAGGTCTTTGCGCCGACGGTGTTACCGAGATTGAGAACATTGAATATATCGACCGCGGCTATTCCAATGTGGTGGAAAAGCTCAATGCAGTCGGCGGCGATATTAAGCGAGTGAACATTCCGCCGCAGAATGTCATTCCGCAGGCGCTTTGAGTTAGGGTCAGACGGCAACGAAAAGAATCGGTTGCGTTTTTGACTTTTGCGGCTTTGTTACGATTTAATGAAACGAATTTTTGCGCGGCGCGGGAAATATCATCCGCGCCGCGCTTTTCTTTGAATGGACATTCGTTAAAAAACGATTTGTTCACAGTTATTTATCGAAATACGGTTCTTGAAAGGCCTTTTCAAAGCCGCCCACGAAGAGTCGTTGGTCTGGCGGCTGACGGTTTTTAAAAACGCCGCGTAAAAATTAAGTATTACATATAAAGGAGCTTCTATGGCACGGTTTTGTCCCTTATTCAGTTCCAGCAGCGGTAACTGTATATATATAGGTAACGGCGACACGCATATTTTGGTGGACGCCGGTGTCAGCGCGCAAAGAATCACCGCCGCACTTCAAAATATCGGCGTTGCAAAGGAAGATCTCAGCGCTGTTTTTGTCACCCATGAACACAGCGACCATATCAGCGGCCTGCACGCCCTGCTTGCAAAAACCGATGTTCCGGTCTACCTGTCCAAAGGAACCTTGTCGGCCCTTTTGGAAAGACCGGCGATCTCGAAAGGACTCGATCTTCGCGAGTTGGACGCTGATGTCACCGTTGGAGGTATTGAGACGCACCGCTTTCATACCAGCCACGATTGCCCTGATTCCAGTGCCTATCGCTTTTCCTTGGGCAACGGACATAATTTTGCCGTTTGTACCGATACCGGCGTGATTACCGACGAAATTCGGGAAAATCTCACCGGCTGTGATCTTTGCTTAGTCGAATCCAATCACGATGTCAATATGCTCAACCACGGACCGTATCCGCCTCAGCTGAAAATGCGGATTCTGTCCGATAAGGGCCACCTATCCAACGGCAGCTGCGCCGAGGAATTGCCGCGACTGGTGGGGGAGGGAACGACCCACATTATTCTCGGCCATTTAAGTCGGCACAACAATTTACCTGAGGTTGCAAGAAAGGCGGCCGAGCTGTCGCTTTTAAAAGCCGGCCTTACCGAAAACATGGATTACAGGCTGTTTGTCGCACCGCCGGCCGGCGGTAAGCTGATCTCGCTTTAAATAAGACGCCAAAGGGCGTTTGGCTAATTCGTTTTTTGCGCGACACTACGGCTTTTGACTTTGTTTTAAGAAGAGAATCTTCACTCGCAAAAATCCGCCGTCTGCCATTTTACCCGCGCAAAGGTCCTGTAAAAATTCATGCAAAGGAGAAAGCCTTTTATGCGTATCACCGTGATCACGGTCGGAAGACTCAAAGAAAAATATTTTGCCGCCGCTTCAGAAGAATACGAAAAGCGGCTCGGTGCATGGTGCAAGCTGGAGGTTCGCGAGGTGGAACCGGCAAGACTGCCCGAATCGCCGTCGGACGCGGAAATTGAAAAAGCACTGGGGACGGAGGCTTCAAAGATCGAACGCTTTTTGCCGTCGCCCGCTGCGGTGATCGCACTTTGCATCGAGGGGAAACGGCTCAGCAGCGAGGAGCTTTGCGAAAGAATCGAAAAGTGGCAGCTGTCCGGCGTCAGCCATTTGTGCTTCATCATCGGCGGCTCCTACGGTCTTTCACCGTCATTAAAAATGCGCGCAGATCTAAAGCTTTCCATGTCGCCCATGACTTTTCCGCACCGTTTGGCAAGAGTGATGCTTTTAGAGCAAATTTACCGCGCTTTTAAAATCTCCGAAGGCTCAACCTATCATAAATAAAAGCGGTCGCAAAAATTTGCGCCGCTGATTCTAATAAAAAACGGCCAAGCGACGTGTACTGTGCCGAATTGCCGATTTTTGTTAAAAAAAGTATTGACCTTTAAGGTGTTGTGTGATATAATATCATTACCTCTTTAAAGGTCTTCTTTTTTGAAGGCTTTTTTTCTGTGCGTTGTTTTGCGGCAATGCGAGAACTGCCGCAAGGGACAAACCGTAGGCAAATGGGTGCTTTTTCCCACAAGCCGTAAGGAAAAAAGAGGGAGGCTGACCGGACCTGCTCCGGTAAATATTTTCCGTAAAACGGAGGTGCCGTCATGAGAGTTAAAATAACCCTCGCTTGCACTGAATGCAAGCAACGCAATTACAACACAATGAAAAACAAGAAAAATGATCCTGACAGACTCGAGATGAACAAGTATTGCAGATTCTGCAAGAAACACACTCTCCACAAAGAAACGAAGTAAGGAGGAGTCAGACTGTGAAAGCTATCAACCAGATTTGTCGCATCTTAACAGCAGTTCTCGGCTTGTGTGCGGTCGTTCTGTTCTTCTTTCCGTTCGTAAGTCTGCCCATCAGTTCCTCTCCGGTCGATGTATCGGGTGCTCAGCTGGCCTTTGGAACCACCATTCAGGACGCAGCAGGAAAAAGCTACAATTTAGCAAATTCGCTTTACTTCCTGTTCACGTTTATCCTTGCCGCTTTTTCAGCCGTTATGGCAATCCTTGCCGTCGTGTTTAAAAAAGGTCACGGAACCAGAATTGCTTCCTTTGTCAGCGCGTTCATTGCCGGAATCACCATGCTGGTTATGGTTTGCCGCAAGGTTACCGTCTTTGCTGACATTCGTCCCGTAGTGGTTGATTCAGGTGCCGGTCTTTCTTATTCACCGGTCGCGTACATCACCATGGCTGTTATTTTGGCCAGCGGAATCATCGGCGTTCTTGCCTGGTTCGTTACCGATCACCTTGAAGTTCTCGCGTCCAAGGGTCAGAAGCTGTCCATTTGGAAAAAAGTTTGCAAGTTTGTCCGTGAAATGGTTGCCGAAATCAAGAAGATCGTTTGGCCGAACGGCAAAACCGTTCTTCGCAACTCCGGCATCGTGCTGGCACTCTGTGCCGTACTCGGCGCATTTATTTGGTTTGTTGACTTTTTGCTGGGATTGTTGGTCAATTTCATTACAACCCTTTAATCGGGAGGTTGTGTAATGGCTGATATGAATGATGCAAAATGGTATGTGGTCCACACATACTCCGGCTATGAAAACAAAGTAGCCACAGATCTTGAAACAATCGTTGAAAACCGCGGTTTTAAGGATCGGATCTTCGATATTAAGATTCCCACCGAAACCGTTACGGAGATCAAGGAAGACGGCAGCACCCGCGAAGTTGAGCGCAAGGTTTTCCCCGGTTACGTTCTCGTTAAAATGATTGTTACAGATGAATCCTGGTATATCGTCCGAAATGTTCGCGGCGTCACCGGTTTTGTCGGCCCGGGATCCAAGCCTGTTGCCTTAACGGAGGCAGAGGTGGAAGCATTGGGTGTTGAAAAGCACTCGGTCGAGATCAATTACAAGGTTGGCGACACCGTCAAGGTTATCGACAGTCCGCTGGAGGGCTATACCGGAATTGTGGATGAGATTGACATTGAAAAGAACAGCGTCAAGATCACCATTTCTCTGTTTGGCAGAGAAACTCCTGCCGAACTCAGTCTGGATCAGGTCACACTGGTTCAGCCCTAAATCCTGTTAATTTGCGTTTTACAGTTGTAAACGCTTATTAAACGGTTCTTTTGCTGAAAGCAAACTGCTTTCGGCGTCAAAGGTTAACCGTGGCGATTTCTTCATTGTTTTGAGGGTTCGCCTGTGGGAGGTGTGCAAATTTCACTACACACCGCCGTTACCACAATTATTTGGAGGTGCAAAAAATGGCTCAGAAAATTACGGGCTATATCAAACTGCAAATCCCTGCTGGCAAAGCAACTCCCGCCCCGCCGGTAGGTCCTGCGCTCGGTCAGCATGGTGTAAACATCATGGCCTTTACAAAGGAATTCAACGAGCGCACAAAGAATGACGCCGGTCTTTTAATTCCGGTCGTTATCACAGTATACGCTGACCGTTCCTTCAGCTTTGTAACCAAAACACCGCCTGCCGCCGTTCTTATTAAGAAGGCTTGCAACATCGAAAGCGGTTCCGGTGTTCCGAACAAGACCAAGGTTGCAAAGATTACCAAGGAGCAGATCAAAGCAATCGCCGAACAGAAAATGCCCGACTTGAACGCCGCATCGGTTGAAGCTGCTATGAGCATGATCGCCGGTACTGCTAGAAGCATGGGCGTAGAAGTCGTCGATTAATGCTCCCCTGTGGGAGGAAATTTCCGATTTAACCACTTATTGGGAGGTCAAATGAAATGAAACACGGTAAAAAATATAACGAGAGCGCAAAGCTGATTGAAAGCGGAAAGCTCTACGATTCCGCCGAGGCCATGAAACTGGCCGCCGGCACCAAAATTGCAAAATTCGATGAAACGGTTGAGGTCCACGTTCGTTTGGGCGTTGACTCCCGTCATGCGGACCAGCAGGTTCGCGGCGCGGTTGTTCTGCCGAACGGTACCGGTAAAACCGTGCGCGTTTTGGTTATCACCAAAGGCGACAAATTAAAAGACGCTGAAGCTGCCGGTGCCGATTATGTCGGTTCCGAAGAAATGGTTGAAAAGATTCAGAAAGAAAACTGGCTCGATTTCGACGTTGTTGTTGCTTCTCCGGATATGATGGGCATGGTTGGCCGCTTAGGTAAGGTCTTAGGTCCGCGTGGCTTAATGCCGACCCCGAAGGCCGGTACGGTTACTCCGGACGTTGCCAAGGCTGTTACCGAGGCAAAAGCCGGTAAGATCGAATACCGTCTTGACAAGGCAAACATCATTCACTGCCCCATCGGCAAAGTGTCTTTCGGCGAACAGAAATTGCAGGAAAACTTTGACACCCTCATGGGCGCCATCGTAAAGGCAAAGCCTGCCGCCGCCAAGGGTCAGTATATCCGCTCCTGCGTTGTTGCTACAACCATGGGCCCTGGTATCAAGATCAATCCCTCAAAGTTCGGCGTTTAATTGTAATAAACTTTTTTGATACGGTCTTTTCGGCCGAAGGAGCAATGAAAAAATACCTTTTTGCGTTTTTTGAGAACGCTCCGGAATTTTCAAAAAAAGTCCTTGACATTTATTCGAAGTTCGCTTATAATATCTAATGTTGCATAACCAAAGACAGCAGGTTTCGTTTTTCACGAATTAAATTCCTGCCGAGGGAATGCGTAAAGCTTTAAAAACAAATTTGTTTTGGTTTTATGCCTGTTTCCTCGCGTCTTTGGGGAAACAGGCTTTTTATTTGCCTATAACGGAGGTGAAACAGTTTGCCAAGTCAGAAGATCTTAGAAATGAAAAAACAGCAGGTTGCCGACCTTAAAGAAAAGGTTGCCAACAGTGTTGCAGGCGTGCTTGTTGATTATAGAGGTATCAGCGCAGGCGACGACACAAAGCTCCGTAAGGAACTGCGTGAGGCCGGCGTGGATTACATGGTTGTAAAAAACACCTTGTTGCACCGCGTTTTTGAAGGAACCGATCTCAGCGAGCTGGACAGTTTGCTGGAAGGCACCACAGCTCTTGCAATCAGCACGGACGATTACACCGCAGCTGCCCGTATTCTGGGTAACTATGCTGAAAACAACGAGTCTTTCGCTTTAAAGGGCGGTTTCTTAGACGGAAAGGTTATCGACCTCGACACCGTCAACTCTCTTGCAAAGCTTCCCACCAAGGAAGTTCTGCTCGCAACTGTCTGCAACGCGCTCAATGCGCCGATCGCAGCTTTTGCCCGCGTGCTGAATGCCGTTGCTGAAAAAGACGGCGAAGCCGCACCCGAAGCTCCCGCAGAGGAAGCTGCTGAATAATCACTGAAAGCATTGTTCGGCATTTAAAATTAAAAAAATCAAGTTAAAATTTTGGAGGTACTCATCATGGCATCTGAGAAAGTTACCGCTCTTGTTGAAGAGGTAAAAAATCTTACTGTGCTCGAGCTTTCTGAGCTTGTTCACGCAATCGAAGAAGAATTCGGCGTTTCCGCCGCTGCTGCTGTAGCTGTTGCTGCTCCTGCAGGTGGCGCCGCTGCTGCTGAAGAAAAGACTGAGTTCGACGTTGTTCTGGCTGACGTCGGCGCTGAGAAGATCAAGGTTATCAAGGTTGTTCGTGAGATCACCGGTCTTGGCCTTGCTGATGCTAAGGGCTTAGTTGAAGCTGCTCCGAAGGCTGTTAAGGAAGCTGTTTCCAAGGACGAAGCTGAAGAACTGAAGAAGAAGCTCGAAGAAGTTGGCGCAAAGGTAGAACTGAAGTAATTTTACATTACTTTGTGTATTTTTGTTGCATGAAAACTGCCGCTCACAAAAGTGGGCGGCAGTTTTTTTTATGCGGACAGTAGTTTCAAATGTAGGCAGTAGTTCTCAATGCGGACAGCAGCTTTTTTATGCGAGCAGCAACTTTTTTGATGCGCGCGGCTGCTTTTTATGCGGTCAGTAGCTTTCAATGCACGCGGCAATTTCTTTATGCGGACGGAAATTTTTAATGTGCGCGGCAGTCTTTTATTGTATGATTGCATTTTTTGCACCGCGGCCTCAGTGAATTTTTTAAATAAGCGAAAGCCGATTCCCCCAAATTCAGAGAGTGCCAACGGAGGACTATCCAAAAGCACGGAAGATCACCCCAAAGCGACGTCCAAAAGCATCATTAAAGTAAAGCCTGCCACAATCCCCATGGTTGCAAAGTAAGGATGTACCTGCCGTTTTTGCTGACATTCCGGGATTAATTCGTGAACCGCCACCAAAATCATCGCACCGGCTGCAAACGACAGCGCATAGGGCAATACCGAGCGCATGGAAACAACGGCAACAGCACCGATCACGCCGGCGACCGGCTCCACAAGCCCCGACGCCTGACCGACCAAAAAGCTTTTCGTCCTGGAATATCCCTCGCGCCGCAGCGGCAGAGATACCGCCGCACCCTCCGGGAAATTCTGCAAACCGATGCCCACCGCAATAGGGATCGCACCCATGAGTGCCTCGTTTGAAAAATTGTCATAGTGCAGCGCCCCAAAGGCCACACCAATGGCTAAGCCTTCGGGTATGTTGTGCAGTGTGATGGAAAGCACCAACATAATAATTCGGTTCAAGCGCTCGCCCGTGCTGTCGGCGTCGGCCATGGCCTTTCGTCTGGCACGGGTCACGGCTTTGTCGCTCGCCCACATAAAGAGCGCACCAAATAGGAATCCAATTGTTACAACCAAAAATGCAGGGGTTTTAAGATCGCGCGTGGCGCGCTCGATCGCCGGCTGCAAAAGCGACCAAAAGCTTGCCGCGATCATTACGCCTGCGGCAAATCCCAGCATTAAATTCATGGCCTTTTCGTTCGTCTTTTTAAAGAATATTACCACGGCCGCACCCAGCGCCGTGATGAACCAGGTTCCGACGGTTGCAATCAAGGCCGGTAAAACTACATTGTTCAAAGTTATCACCCTATTTCTTTTTATGCGGTTCAGGTGTATTGGGTGAGGAAACAAAATTTTTAAAGGGTGATTTGCCGGATTTTATGATTTTTTCAAAAAAACAAAACGGTTTACAAACGCGCGAAATGATGATAAAATATTAGTATTCTATTACTAAGGTCCCCCCCGAATACGGTTATTTTGAAAGAGGGTATTTACAATGGCTTATTTATCTGATATTGAAATTGCACAAAACGCAAAAATGCGACCGATCACGGAAATTGCTGAAAGCGCGCATATCGACGAAAAGTACTTGGAGCAATATGGCCGCTATAAGGCAAAGGTGGAGCTTTCGCTTTTAAAAGAAAACCGGGAGAAGGACGGCAAGCTGGTGCTTGTCACCGCAATTACGCCCACACCGGCCGGAGAGGGCAAAACCACCACCACGATCGGCCTTGCCGACGGACTAAAAAGAATCGGTGAAAATGTTGCTGTAGCTTTAAGAGAACCGTCTTTGGGTCCGGTTTTCGGGATTAAGGGCGGCGCGGCCGGTGGCGGCTACGCGCAGGTCGTTCCCATGGAGGACATTAATTTACATTTCACCGGAGATTTTCATGCGATCGGCGCCGCAAATAATCTTTTGGCGGCCATGCTCGACAATCACATTCATTCGGGCAACGCGCTCGGTATCGACGTCGGCCGCATTACCTGGAAGCGCTGTGTTGACATGAATGACCGCCAGCTGCGGCATATTGTTGACGGCCTTGGCGGCAGAGTGAACGGAACGCCGCGTGAGGACGGCTTTGACATCACCGTTGCCAGTGAAATTATGGCCGTGCTGTGCCTTTCAAACTCTATTTCCGATTTAAAGGAGCGTCTTTCCAATATCATTGTTGGCTACACCTTTGAGGATCAGCCGGTCACCTGCGGCCAGTTAAAGGCGGCAGGCGCCATGGCGGCGCTTTTAAAGGACGCACTAAAACCCAATCTTGTGCAGACATTAGAGGGTACACCGGCCTTTGTACACGGCGGCCCCTTTGCCAACATCGCCCACGGCTGCAACTCGGTGCTGGCCACCAAAATGGCCATGAAAACCGCCGATTACGCCATTACAGAGGCCGGTTTCGGTGCTGACCTTGGTGCAGAGAAATTTTTGGATATCAAATGCCGCATGGCAAATTTAAAGCCCGACGCTGTGGTGATTGTTTCCACGGTGCGCGCGTTGAAAATGCATGGCGGCTTAAGAAAGGACGCGCTGGCACACGAGGATCTCAACGCATTAAAGGCCGGCATTCCCAACCTTTTGCGCCATGTATCCAACATTAAAAACGTTTACGGATTGCCGTCAGTGGTGGCGGTCAACCGTTTCCCCACTGATACCGACCGTGAAATCGAGCTGATCATGGAGGAGTGCCGCAAGCTTTCGGTCAATGTGGTGCTGTCCACTGTTTGGGCTGACGGCGGAAAGGGCGGCGAGGCGTTGGCGCGCGAGGTCGTGCGGCTTTGCAGCGAAGAAAAGGGCAATTTTGCGTTCTGCTACGAAGACGGCGACAGCATTGAGGAAAAAATTGAAAAGGTTGTAAAAAAGGTATACGGCGGCAGTGGCATTACGGTGCTGCCGAAAGCCCAAAAGCAGATAAAAAAACTGACGGAGCTTGGCTTTGGCGGCTGTCCTGTCTGCATTGCAAAAACGCAGTACAGCTTTTCGGACGATCCCACAAAGCTTGGCGCACCGAGCAATTTTACGGTGACGGTCAAGGACGTGAAAATTTCCGCCGGTGCCGGATTTATTGTGGTGCTGACCGGCGATATTATGACAATGCCGGGCCTGCCCAAAAGTCCGGCGGCTGAACGCATTGACGTGGACGAAAACGGCGTAATCACCGGACTTTTCTAAAACGCGCAACGAGCGAACTTTTCAAATCCGCACCATCACCGAACAAGAAAAGACTTTGCTGAGCGGCGGCGTTTTTTAAGGAGATCGAAAACTAATGAAACTGATTATTGCATCGAACAATCAACATAAAATATCCGAGATCAAGGCGATTTTGCAGGGCTTTTTCAGTGATATCTGTTCGCTGAAAGAAGCCGGCATTGACCACGAAACCGTGGAGGACGGCGCGACTTTCGCTGAAAATGCCATGAAAAAAGCGCGCGAGATCGCCGAAATTTCCCATGCGTACGCCCTGGCCGACGACAGCGGCCTTTGTGTGGACGCCTTAGATGGCGCACCGGGGATTTATTCGGCAAGATTTGCCGGCGAACACGGCAACGATCAGAAAAACAATGAACTGCTTTTAAAAAAGCTGCAAGATTCAAAAAACCGTGCCGCGCACTATGTTTGTTCGGTGGCGCTGGTGGCGCCGAACGGTAAAAGCCTTACTGCCGAGGGAATTTTGAGCGGTGAGATTGCATGGGCACCGAGAGGGGCGGGCGGCTTTGGCTACGATCCGCTGTTTTTGATACAGGACTTAGGGAAAACCGCGGCCGAGCTTTCCGCCGCGCAAAAAAACGCGATCAGCCACCGCGCCAAAGCACTGGAAAAGCTTCAAAAGAAACTCAAAGAAGCCCCGGAGTTTTTAAAGCAGCAAGGCTGAGGTGCAAACGGTGCACCGATCGGACGATGCTTTCTCGGCGGTCGTGCGGGATTTTTTCGTTTGCCTATACCGATTGTGCGTTCTTTCTGTTTTTTATAGCCAGCATAACAAAACCCGATAGGACATTTATGATTTGTTCTATCGGGTTTGTTTTAATTTAATTTAATGTAATGTAATGGGTTAACATCTATACGGTATACGCTGTAAAAAGATTTACTGTAGTCTTACAGTTATGATTTCCCATGGCTTGAAGTTCATTTCAAAACTGCCGTTTTCAACTTTTTTTGGTGCAATGCTTTTTTCATTTAAGTTGCATTTATCGGCATTTTTAAATTCGAAACCAGGTGTTAATTTGCAGGCCGTTTGTTTATCTGTGGTGTTGTAAAGCCTTGCAATCACGCCGTTGCCGTCCTCAGCGCATTTAAATATGCTCAATGCGATATTCGGAATATGTTGTTTCTTTGCAAAGTGGCGCAATCGCATAGTTGAAGCTTAATCGTTGCTGAAGCTGAGGTCTCTTTTGCGTTGCATTGCATAAACACGCGGTCAAAGCAACGGTAAAGCGTTACGTTAATGGTTGACGCCTCATCGTTATCACAGCCGCCCTTGTGCAATCCGTTTGCGGAAACAAAAGCAAGGCCGTCACCAACTTCCCCGTCATCCTTTATTCCATTGAGATCGTTGTATATTTTTCCGTTTCTTTTATCAGTGAGCTTCAATCTTCCGTTAGGCTCTATTTCAAGCTTTATAAATTTATTTTCAACTAAAAACAAGCTTAACTCTAAAGCTTTGAAACGGCAAATACCGTTCTCTGTCCCAATGGGAGCTGTTTATGTAAGTTTTATTTTTTAATGCTCTCTTTCTAAAAATCAGCCTTTATCTCTTGCAATCATGTTGAACATTTATTTTCGGCCGATCAACGAAAGCATTTTGCAAAATGCGCTTTAAAATTTCGGTCTACTGTGCGTCTTTCTTCAGAACTTTAAGAATCTCGCCGTAGAACATGGTGTGCAGGTCGCCGTTGTACCACTTTTTGAGTGCTTCGCGGTCGCAAAAGCCCGATTCGCGCAGATTGTCCTGATACATCTTTTTAAGGATCAGCACAAGCCGTGCTTCCTCAAAATACATGGTGCCGCAGTCGTAAACAGGGGTCAGCCCCGTGGCGGCCACCTTGTCAATGTCCCGACCGGATTTTGAGCCGCAGACTTTGTGAACATCGCGGTCCTCGCCCATAAAGCACAGAGCGAAGGTGTCGCGTTCCTTCATAAATTCATAGGTGTAGCGCGTGGGTCTTACCGCGGCGATTGCGCAGTCCTTGCCCCACATTTCGCCCACAAAGCCCCAGCTTGCCGTCATCATATTGTGGCGGTTCTCGTCGCCGACGGACACGAGCATCCATTCGTCGGCAATCATTTTAATGGGGTTGTCTTTAATACTTTTTGCGTCAATTTCATGAAAAGCCAATGCGGATTCCTCCCTTTTAAATTGTTATGTTTTTATTATATAGAGTGCTTACAAAAAAATCAAATACAATTCATATAAACAAATAAAAATCCATTAAATATTGTACAAAAATCAGAAAAACAAATAAAAATCCATTCAATATTATGCGAAATAGTGATAAAATGTTCTAGAAACGGAAAATTGTAACCCTAAGGAGCAGTAAATATGAAAGCGTTCATGGATAAGGACTTTTTACTTTCAACCGAAACAGCCAAGGAGTTGTACCATAATCACGCCGCGAAGATGCCGGTGATCGACTACCACTGCCACATCAGCCCGGCCGAAATATATGAGGATCACAAATTTAAAAATATTACCGAGGCGTGGCTCGGCGGCGATCATTACAAATGGCGCGCGATCAGGGCCATGGGCGCGCCGGAGGAACTGGTAACAGGAAACGGCGACGACAAGGAAAAATTCAAGGCTTTTGCAAAAATGCTGGAGTCCGCCATCGGCAATCCGCTTTACCCCTGGACGCACTTGGAATTACAACGCTATTTTGGCTATTACGGCGCATTAAACGAAGAAACCGCCGACGAGGTATGGACGCTTTGCAACGAAAAGCTTAAAACGGCTGATTTCAGCGTCCGCCGCTTAATTGAGCGCTCCGGCGTTGAGGTGATCTGCTCCACCGACGATCCGGCTGACAGCTTGGAATATCACAAACGAATTCGCGAGGACAAAAGCTTTCAGGTGAAGGTTCTGCCGGCGTGGCGCCCCGATAAAGCCATGAATATCAACGCCGAGGGCTTTGGCGCTTACATAGAAAAGCTTTCCGAGGTTTCGGGTGTTAAAATTACCGATTTCGAATCGCTTTGTAAGGCTTTGAGCGTTCGCATGGATTTCTTCGATGAAATGGGCTGCCGTGCGTCGGATCATTCGCTTTCCGGAATGTTTTTTAAGCCGGCTGACCAAACGGTGATCGACGGCATTTTGAAAAACGCCATGAACGGCAAAGCTGCCAGTGACGAGGAGGTCATGCAGTATCACACGGAGCTTTTGCGGTATCTCGGCCGCGAATATGCGCGCCGCGACTGGGTCATGCAGCTTCACATGAGCGTGCTCAGAAATACAAATACCCGCGCTTTCAGAGAACTCGGTGCCGACACGGGCTATGACTGCATTGCTTCGGCCGGTGATCCGCGACCGCTGACGGAGTTTTTGAACGATTTTGAAAAGGACGGCCTTTTGCCGAAGACCATTCTTTATTCTCTGAATCCCAACGACAACACCGCGATTGATTCCGTGATCGGCTGCTTCCAAGGCCCGGGCGTCAAAATGAAAATTCAGCATGGTGCGGCATGGTGGTTCAACGACACCGAAATGGGGATGCGCGACCAGTTAAAGAGTTTGGCCTCCTGCTCACTGCTCGGCGGATTTATCGGTATGCTGACCGATTCAAGAAGCTTTTTATCCTACACCCGTCACGAGTATTTCCGCCGCATTCTGTGCGATGTGATCGGCGAATATGTGGAAAGAGGGGAGTACCCAAAGGATATGAAGGTGCTCGGCAAAATGGTGGAGGATATTTCCTACAACAACTGCAAGGCTTATTTCGGATTTTAATGCGCTTTTTGGCTTTTGAATAGAATAGGCGGTGTCGCGAAACGCCGCAAATTATGAAAGCAAAGCGGTGTGAAAACCGAGCAAAAAAGCTCTAAAGAAAAATAAAACACGGCCGACAGGAAGGGCTCCGATGATTTCAAAAAATCGGTGCTTTTTCGGTCGGCTTTTTTGTGCGCTGTTGCCTTGAATGCGTTTTGGGGCTTTGACCCTTAAATACTTTTTTTCTCGCTTTGGTTTTTTAGACTTTTTCTCGCTTTACTCCTTGCTTTGGCCTTTGAAATTTTTGGGATTTCTTTGGCGATTCTTCAATAAACTTTTGGTGGTTTACCGTGTGGCGGGCAATATTTACCGCAAAGCGTTAATTCAAGTGGAAAAATTTATATTTTCCGCCGGTTTTTACGGGGTAACATTGTTTAAAATTTGACAAAATCTAATTTGCATCTTGTTTTTGTGACAAAAAAAGTATATAATAGGAACGTATATTATGAAAGGAGATTTCATGTATGAAATATTCAGCAGAAGTTGAAAATATGTGTCCTTTGACCAAAGGCGCATATCACGGCCCGGCCCCGATCCCGCAGGAGGGGAAATGGACGCAGGCTATGGAAATCAAAGACATTTCCGGCTTAACTCACGGTATCGGCTGGTGCGCACCGCAGCAGGGCACCTGCAAGCTCACCCTTAATGTGAAAAACGGCATTATTGAGGAAGCTTTGGTAGAAACCGTCGGTTGCTCCGGCATGACGCACTCCGCGGCCATGGCTTCGGAAATTCTGATCGGTAAAACCATTTTAGAGGCTCTGAATACCGACCTCGTTTGCGACGCGATCAACACCGCCATGCGCGAGCTGTTTTTGCAGATCGTTTACGGCCGCACCCAGACTGCTTTCAGTGAAGACGGTCTGCCGATCGGTGCAGGTCTTGAGGATCTCGGCAAGGGTCTTCGTTCTCAGGTTGGCACGACTTACGCCACCAAGGCCAAGGGCCCCCGTTATCTCGAACTGGCTGAGGGCTATATCACCAAGATCGCCGTGGATGAAGGCGGCGAGATCATCGGCTACAAGTTTGTACATCTCGGCAAAATGATGGACATGATCAAGGGCGGCATGGACGCCAACGAGGCTTTGGAAAAAGCCAGCGGTCAGTACGGCCGTGTTGACGACGCTGCAAAGCTCATTGATCCGCGCAAAGAATAATCGGGAAACTGTAATGGCTTTATTTGAAAGTTACGAAAGAAGAATTGACGGAATTACCGCAGAGCTCAAGAAGCACGGAATTTCTTCCATTGAAGAAGCAAAGAAGATCTGCGATGATTACGGTGTAGACGCTTATAACATTGTAAAGGGCATTCAGCCTATTTGCTTTGAAAACGCTTGCTGGGCTTATACCGTAGGCGCGGCGATCGCTTTAAAGGACGGCGTAAAATCCGCCGCAGAAGCTGCCGAAAAGATCGGCGTGGGCTTGCAGTCTTTCTGCATTCCCGGTTCTGTTGCCGACGACCGTAAGGTCGGCCTCGGCCACGGTAACCTCGGTGCCATGCTTTTGAGAGAGGAAACCAAGTGCTTTGCATTCCTGGCCGGTCACGAATCCTTTGCCGCCGCTGAAGGCGCAATTGGTTTGGCCAGAAGCGCAAACAAGGCCCGTAAAGAGGACCTGCGCGTAATCCTGAACGGTCTTGGCAAGGACGCCGCAAAGATTATTTCCAGAATCAACGGCTTCACCTATGTTCAGACAAAGTTCGATTATTACACCGGTAAAGTAACAATCGTGGACGAGATCGCTTATTCCAAGGGCGAGCGCGCAAAGGTTCGCTGCTACGGTGCGGACGACGTTCGCGAGGGCGTTGCGATCATGCATTTGGAGGGTGTCGACGTTTCCATCACCGGTAACTCCACCAACCCCACCAGATTCCAGCATCCGGTTGCAGGCACTTATAAGAAAGAGTGCATTCAGCAGGGCAAGAAATACTTCTCTGTTGCGTCCGGCGGCGGTACAGGCCGTACCTTGCACCCCGACAACATGGCGGCAGGCCCGGCTTCTTACGGCATGACCGACACCATGGGTCGTATGCATTCCGACGCTCAGTTTGCCGGTTCTTCTTCTGTTCCGGCGCACGTTGAAATGATGGGTCTGATCGGCATGGGCAACAACCCGATGGTAGGCGCTACCGTTGCGGTTGCTGTTGCTGTGGAAGAAGCACTGAAAAAATAAGGCGATGCTTTTGATGTCGCTTTTATAAAAGCTTTCGGCCGTTCGGCGTTTTTGGGGATTATTCCAAAGGCGTCGGGCGGCTTTTTTCTTTTATAAAAGGCGGACCTTTTTGTGAAAAGAACGTCGTTTTCCTGAAAAAATTGAGGTGGCATTTTGGGCTTTTCTTGGGAAAACGCCCCTTTTCGGCAAAACCGGCAGCTTTCCCCGGCGCGCAGGCAAGGAAATTTTCTCGGCGAGAAAATTTCCTTGCCCTACAAAAAAGCGGTCGCCTTTTTGTCGCCGCCTGGAAGGCGGCCGCGCGCCGGGGGAGGCTGCCGGTTTTGCCGAAAAGGGGCGTTTGTCAGCGAATCCTCAAAAAAACCGGAATAAAATCCACGCACGAGCTTTCAAACTGCAAGAGGAACCGGTTTTTCCTTAAAAGATTGCAACGAAAAAGTCTGCCGCGTGCCGCAAAGGCATCGCAGAAAAGCAACTGTACGGTAAGCCTTCTCCAAAAACTTTTCCGCCGCTTTCATGGTAAAAAAATTAATTTCAATCTTTTGCGCTTTCATGGTTGACTAATTTGTCGAAATAACGTATAATAATTACAGCTTTGTAACTTTTAAAAATGTTGCTGCACGTCACTTTTTCCGAAAGAA
>CADAVL010000027.1 GCA_902791335.1 Oscillospiraceae bacterium | reverse complement strand
AAAAAAGGCAGCTCAACCCGATGGAAAAGCCGGCCGGGCTTTTGAAAAGCAGAGCGGTTTTGTCGCATTTTTAAATCAACGAAGAGGCATCCGAGATCATATATTGACCGCAGCCGACCTCCACCGTTTTGCCGCTTTCTAAAACGACCTCAGCCGTGCAGCCCACGGGAACGGAAACATCGAGATAAACGAATGCCTGAACCTTTCGGTAAAACACCGAGATCTTTCCCTTGACCGAGTGAAGCGTACAGCGGATTTCCCGAACCGACTGCGGCGGCTGCGGCGCGATCCGAATTTTCTCATAGCCGTCGGTCAACGGGGTGATTCCGGCAAAAATGCGATACCAGTCGGCAAAGATGCCGCCGAACATGGGGTGGTTGCAGCTCATCATGCCGCAAAGGCCGTCCCACTGCTCAAACAGGGTGGTAGCGTCGTGCTTTATGATCTGGTGGCCGAAGCTTGGATATTCGGTGGAATGCAGCAGACCGTTTAAAAGTGTTCTGCCGTCCGCATCGGCCGAAAGTACGCGGACAAGCAATCTTGTGCCGGCAATGCCGGTGGTAAGTTTTAAGCGGTCGTCCATTAAAATGTGCCGTTTCAGCGCCGCATAGACTCGTTCTCTGTCGGCGGTTTTTACAACGTCGAAAGCGAGCGCTAAAAGGTTCGGCGTTTGCTGACCGCCGGAGAATGCACCGGCGCTCGCGTCCCAATAAAGGCGATAATATTCGTTTTGGTAGAAAATCCGGCGCTCCTTATAATATTCCGCGTCCGAGGGAAACCCCAGTCGCTTTGCAAGATCGGCCATCAGCCCCAGCTGATGATACAGCAGGCAAAGGCCGACCTCTCCGGAGGAGGCGCTGCATTTTTTATAATCGTTTTCCGGATTGTCGGCTCTTGGCGCGCACCAGTCGCCAAAGGTTTCAAGAAATCCGTTTTTCCTGTAGGTTTCCTCGCTTTCCAGAATGCACCGCTTCATGTCGGGGTACAGCTCCTCTTCGATTGCGTGGTCGCCGTAATATTTCCCTAAAAGGTGCGGCAACACGAGCAGCT
Source organism: Oscillospiraceae bacterium (assembly GCA_902791335.1). GTDB lineage: Bacteria > Bacillota > Clostridia > Oscillospirales > Acutalibacteraceae > UMGS1532. The sequence continues at coordinate 18,248 of CADAVL010000027.1, read as the reverse complement.
CGCCGTTCCAATTGGGGTGGCGGCCGTTTTCGTCGCGGTTGGCAAGTGCATTTTTCAGCCAGAGCTTATAATAGCCGTGCATCTGAAAGCACTGCATGGCAAATTCTTCATAAGCCATGTTGTCCATTAAGCAGGGGGTGCGCTCATCGCGTGAGGCGCAGTCCTGCGGATAGGAAAGCAGATTGGCGCGCATGGAACGCACACCATTTTCGTACATACGCTGTAGCATAGGGTCGTCGCACCAAAAGCTTCCGTGATCTTCAAAATCCGAGCCGATTGTTACCTTTTCGGCTGAGATCAGCTGTGCCACGCCGTCCATGCGTATTTCGGCGTAGCGGAAGCAGTGGAAGGTAAACCGCGGCTCGTAAACTTCAATTTCGTGACCCTTTAAAATATAAACGTCTGTAGCGGCGGCGTTTCGGTTGGTAAAGGTGTTTAAGCGGCCGTCGGGGAAAATATTTTCCGCGTGGGTAATCACTACCCGTGTGCCCGGCTCGCCGGTGACCTTGATGCGAAGAAAACCGGAGCCGTTTTCCATAAAGTCGCAAAAGGTCACTTCGTCCTCACGTACTTCAAAATGGGTGCATTTTTCGGTTTTCAGCCGTTTGATCGGTACGGTGACAAGGTTTATGGGTGTTTCTTGCATTTCACTTAAGTTTACCGGCAACCAGTCGGACGTATCCAAAAAAGGATCGCTGAAATTGGGAGTTTCGCGGTTCTTATCGTAGACCTCACCGTGGTAAATGGAGTTTTCCAAAATCGGGCTTTCGTGCCAAAGCCAGCCGTCGTCGGTGGAAAACACGGCGCGCTCGCCGTCCTCATAAACCACCGAGATCACCAGATATCCGCGGATATTTCCGCTCCAGGTCCAGCCGTAGGGGTTGAAGTCGTCCGCGTGATAGCCGCGACCCAGCAAAAGCGCGGCGGTGTTGTTATCGGCTGAAAAATAGGGCGTGATGTCGTAAGCGTCGGTACAGCAGGCGTCTTTAAAGCCCTCGGGGCAGAGCATGGACGGCGCCAAAATGCGGTTGGAAACACGGCGGCCGTTGAAATAAAGCTCATAAAATCCGCGCGCGGCAACATAGGCGGTGGCAAAGATCGCGTGTTTGCCGGTGAAAAAGGTTTTGCGAAGCAGTGCGGAGGTGCAGTTTTTTGTGGGTTCGATCCATTGCGCTTTTGGGAATCTTTTATTGAGCATTCCGGTGCGAAACGGAACCTTTAAAGAAAGATTTTCATCATTCAAAAGAACCTCCAGTGCCAGAGTGTAGGCACTGTCGGCCGCAAGAGGGGCTCCCTCGTGCAGAATGCCGAAGCTTTTTTGGGATTCCACAAATCCGCTGTCAAAAAACAGCGTGCCGGCAAAGTCAAACACCTGGATACGGTAGCCTTTCTGGACGCTTCCATCGGGTGCATTTTCGATCTCCCACGAATAATGCGGCTGTGACGTACAGCAAAATTGAGCCGGGGAAAAATATTCGATTTTAAAGTTTACAAGCGAGGGTTTCATGCGTTCACCGCCTATTATTCTTTATACAACCGTTCGGCCGCGGTTTTGCTTTTTGAAAGGATCCCCAAAAAACGCGCGGAGTTTTGCCTGTTTTTGATATGAGGGCGCAGCGGATTTCCATTAACGATATTATCATAGCATACGAAACGTGGGTTTTCAATGATAAATTCACAAGGTGCTTTGTCCTTTTGTAAAGGTCGGCGCACGAAAGGGCTTGCCAAACCGCTATCAGGTGTGGTAATATATTGTATAAGAATTTAGAAAATTTATAAAAGCAACGGAGGAGTTTTTGAAATGAAAAAACGGATCGTGGCACTTTTCCTTTCGGCTTTTATGGTATTGAGCGTGGCGCCTGTGGGTGCGTTTGCCCTGACACAAGACACAGAGGAACGCACTTTAACCATGGAGGTTTTGCCGCTGACACAGCGCGAAAGCACTTACCGTCCGCAAAAATCGGCAACCGGCAGCGAGGTCACCTTAACGCTTGACGGCGAGGCGATCATAACAAAGGACGCGGCGCTGTTTGCCGCACCGGTGGGCGTTCCGCAAAAATTAGAGGACGCCATGGTGAAAGCCGCAAAGTCCTATACCGAGAAAACGGATATTTCCGCGCTGGGGCTGCGTGTAAATAAGCAGATAACCGATAACGGAAAGGTGGAATACATCGCACCGCAGTTTAACAGGTACTGCCAGGCGGTGATTGACAAATACCCCGAAATTTTCAACGTGAAACGCTTTGGCTGCTCCTTTGATACCTCCACGCTGAAAATTCATAATTTAACCTTGGAATTCGCCTACTCCGAGCGCGAATACACCGAAATGATGACCCAGTGCAACGCGGTGGTGGACGTTCTGCTTTCGGACCTTCAGAACAGCGAATACACCGATCTGGAAAAGTCACTGCTTTTGCACGACCGCATTGCTGTTATTTGCGAATATGACAATGAAAACTTCCAAAAATTCAGGCAAAGCGGAAACAAAGAGGATATTCCGCAGGATTCTTATAATATGTACGGCACGCTCATCAACCGCATCTCGGTCTGCCAGGGCTACGCCACCTCTTATCGCTATATGCTGAACCGGTTGGGGATAGAGAATTATCTTTGCAGCTCCAAAAACCTCAATCACGTTTGGAACATCATTGAGATCGGCGGCAAGTATTATCATGTTGATATCACCTGGGACGATCCGACCGAGGATATTTCGGGGCGCGTCAATCACAACAATTTCCTTTTGTCCACCGACGCGCTGAAAAGCGAATCGGGGGAATATAATCACAACGCCGACGACTACGACACCGACCCCAAAAGCACACTTTACGACGACGCTTTTTGGAAGAATTACGAAACCTCGTTCCAGGCGCTTGATGGCGTACTTTACGGCATTGACAGCGGTCACAATAAAGAAACCGATGTATACAGCGGCGGCGTTTTGACCGCTTGGGCGGATACGGACGAATTTAAAGACGGGCCAAAAACCATTGGGAGTCTGCCCGATCAGTCCTGGCCTGCCGGAAGCGGCAGTCATTGGGCCAACAGCTTTTCACGGTTGAGCGCCGACGAAGATCATCTTTATTATAACACGGCAAGAAACATCTACAGTTACGACCCGGCAAAAAATATTGCCACGCCGCTTTATGCGCTCGACCCGAATGAATACGGCGGCAATTTTGCCATTTACGGCTTTAAAAAATTCGGCAACGAGCTCGTGGTGGAGCCGAATGTGTCGTGGGAATTCACCAACCGCACCAAATCGCTTTACGGCTTTACGCTGCGGCAGGGCGATGCCCTCCCCTTTGACGAAAACAATATTACGGTTGCCGGCCTTTCGGACAGCTACACCTATACGGGCAAGACAATCACCCCGAAGCTTACGGTGCTTTCCGGCAGTGAGGTGTTGACAGAGGGCACCGATTACACAGTAAGCTTTAGCGGCAATAAAAATGCAGGCAAGGCGACGGTCGTACTCAGCGGCAAGGGCAGCTATGAGGGAAAAATCGAGAAAAGCTTCAAAATCGCACCGGCGAAGATCAGCGCGGCCGTGATCTCCGGCATTGGCGACAAGACCTACACCGGCAAATATTTAACCGTATCGCCTAAGCTTAAATTCGGCGGCGCTTATTTAAAGAATGGCACGGATTACACCCTTTCTTATAAAAACAATAAATACACCGGCCGCGCCAGTGTTACCTTGACCGGTAAGGGCAATTTTTTCGGTAGTGTTACAAAGTATTTTTATATTCACCCGGCCAAGGTCACGGGGTTAAAGCAGACAAAGGGCACCGCCTCATCCATTACGATCTCGTGGAAAAAGAGCGCCAGCGGCACCGGTTACGCCGTGCTGAGAGCCACCTCCAAAAACGGAAAATACACATCGGTAAAGATGATAAACACGCTCAAAACCACCAGCTTTACCGACACCGGGCGCGCGGCGAATAAAACCTATTATTACAAGGTTGCGGCGTTTAAGACCGTTTCGGGCGTTCGCTACACAAGCCCTGCTTCCGCGGTGCTTTCCGTCAAAACCGCCACCAAGGCGCCGTCCATTTCCTCGGATAAAAATGTGAAGGGCAAAAAGGCGAAGATCAAGTGGAAGAGCGTTTCAGGCGCGAGCGGCTATCAGCTTTACATGAGCACCAAAAAAGGCTCCGGTTACAAACGTGTTTACTCCGGAACCAAAAAGAGCTATGCCGTAAAGGGGCTTAAAAAAGGCAAGACGTACTATTTCAAGGTCCGCACCTATAAAAAGGCCACCGGCTGCAATGCGTACTCCTCCTACAGCGGCTATAAAAAGGTGAAGATCAAAAAGTAAAGCGGCAAGACACGAAACCAAGATAAAAAAACAGTGGTAAACCAAGTTTTTCCGTCCGCGGTGTGAAAAGAGAATTTCGGTTTTGCAGACAATATAACAAATAAAAAGGCCGGGCAGCAAAAAATCGACTGTCCGGCCTTTTTTATGTTTCGGCTTTTTCATTACTTTTCGGCTAACTTTTTCAAGATCGCCTTGCCGTAGCCCCTGCCAAAACGGCAGGGGGCGTTACGGGCATTTATTCTGGTTACAGCTTTCTTAATCTCTCATCGCGCCGCAGGGATTCTTTTGCGGCCGCGGCAAGGTCGCGAATAACACGGATCTCGTATTCGTCGCAGTCCTCCAAAATAGCCGCAATATCCTTTTCGATCTGCACCTTTGCTTTTATAATGCTGTCGCAAAGCAGATCGTCGGCGGTGACTTTCAAAGCGTTTGCAATGCTGACGATCGTCGTCAGACTGACGCGGGTCGTTCCGGTTTCAATATTGCTCAAATGGGTCGGTGAAACCCCAACCGCTTCCGAAAGTTTTTCCTGCGTGAGGTCCGCCTTGATTCTTGCTATTTTGATTCGTTTGCCGATCGCTTTATAATCGAGTTCCATTCGGCACCCCGTGAACACAAAAATTTTATAAATATATTGTATTCACGGACAGAGCATATTATAATAATCTGTAGCCGTATTATACGGATATAGATTAGATACGCAAAAATAAAGGTGTGGTTTGGAATGACTATTTGCACATTTGCAGGACATCGGGAAACATGGGGATATAATATTGAAAATCAAATTTGTGCTGCAATCGAGAACATTTTAACAACAGATAGTGAATTTGTTTTTTACTCCGGTGATGCTGGCGAATTTGACAAAAAATGCGCGGCCGTTTATAGCGCAAAACGTAAACACCCCGAACTCAATATAAAAATAATAGCCGTTTTTCCTTATATGATGAACCGTATTAACACGAATCGTGATTATTATGAGAAATATTTCGATAACATCATTGTACCGGAAGAACTAAACGGTGTTCATTATAAAGCGGCAATAGGACAGCGAAACCGGTGGCTTGTTGATCATTGTAATTATCTGATTGCCTATGTTTACCGTGACTTTGGCGGCGCATATACAACACTGAAATATGTCATTCGGCAAGAAAAGAAAATTATAAATCTTGCAGATATTTGCAACAATAGTTTTGCGTCACCAATCCGCTGAATTTATCCCGAATGTGCGACACATCAAAACCCCATCGCGCAAAGTTAGATTTTTCATCACAACCCCTGCTTTTTCTTCCTCCACGGAACTTCGCCCTCGGCCGCCTTGAAATTATAGACCGGTTTCATAATGTCAGCAATTTCCACCGTGTCTTTGATCACCCCAACAATCTCCGCAGCGGATTTATACGCCATGGGCGATTCGTCGATCGTTTCGGCGTTTACCGAGGTCGTATAAATTCCGGCCATGGCGGCCTTGTATTCCGTCATGGAAAGCTGTTCTTTGGCTTTTGCGCGCGACATCAGACGGCCTGCGCCGTGCGGTGCGGAGTAGTTCCATTCGGGGTTCCCTTTTCCAATCGCCAGCACAGAGCCGTCGCGCATGTTCATGGGAATCAGCACCTTTTCCCCTTTATGCGCGGCGATCGCACCCTTGCGAAGGATCATTTCATTGGTATCAATGTAATTGTGCACGGTGTGAAAGCGCTCACTTGCGGTCTTTCCGGTTCTTTTAAGCAGGATCTCGGCCATTTTCTCGCGGCTGCGGCGTGCAAACTGCTGACAAATTTCCACGTCGTGAAGATAGTCCTCAAAATACGACCCGTAAAGCCAGCAAAGGTCGCTTGGCACGTCCGGTTCTTTTGCTTTGTATTCCGCTTCAAGCGCTTTTAAAGCGCTTTGAATTTCACCGCGGCGCCCCTCTTTTTTATAGGAAGAAATAATGCTTTCTCTTTGCGCGTAGTAGTCCTCTCTGCCCGAATGCAGGCTGACGGCAAGATCCTGATAAAGCTCCGCCACCTGCTTGCCCAAATTTCTGCTGCCGGAATGAATCACGAGATAATACGCGCCGTTTGAGGCTTTGTCAATCTCAATAAAATGGTTTCCGCCGCCGAGTGTGCCGAGGGAACAATTGAGCCATTTTAGGCCGTGCAAGGAGCGGTAGCACCGGAGCGCTTTCAGATCAAATTCTTCCACCGGGGTTTCCCAGGTGTTCATGCCCGACGGTATGTAGTGCGCCGCTTCGTCGATCTTTTCAAAATTCAGGTCTTTTTCCTGAAGCTTTACGGTGTACATACCGCAGCCGATGTCCACCCCCACAATGTTGGGGCAGGCCTTGTCTGAAACCGTCATGGTCGTGCCGATGGTGCAGCCCTTTCCGGCGTGAACGTCGGGCATAATCCGCACCCGACTGCCTGCGGTCAGCGCGCTGTCGCACATTCTGCGAATCTGTTCGGCAGCGCCTTCTTCGATCACCGTGGCATAGCAAACGGCAGTATTTATTTTCCCCTGAATTTCAAGCATAGTAATTTCTCCTTTTTTTGCGCCGGCAAAATTTTCTTTTTTCGGCCGTGACAGCTTGATTACACCTTGATTATAGCGCTTTATCGGTAAGAATATCACGGAAAAAAAGCTGCGAACATTTTCTTGGTTCGCAGCTTTCGACCCGAATGGGTGGAAATTCACCCCCTCAAAAATCACTTTTTCTTCGCTTGAAGCCACACATCAATCACGATAGACTTTTCAATACTTCCGGTAAAATTCACCACTCCGTAAGCGCCAAAGGCGGCCATATCAAAAAGCAGCTGTCGGTTTTTTTGCCTTGGAATATACCCAAGTTTATTTCCTTTAGCGTCCTGCACTAAAACGGCATTTTTATCATATTCGTTTTCGGGTTCGGGCACGAACGTGACCTTATCGCCAACGGAAACACGCTCCAGAATTTCGTCATCAACGTACCATACGCCCATTACTTTTAAAGTCTGATTGAAAATGTCGTCTTTGTTTTCGGGACTCGTGGCAGGATTGGGCGAGTCGTCGTAGACTTCCTTTGCTGCTTCTGATTGCACTTCAAAATTCAGCTTTCCCATAAGATAATCAATTTTAACCGGGATTCCTATGGACGCAATTTCCAATTTAAAAAAATCGTATAGCTTTTTATTGACGCGCCGAACGCCGTTGAGCTTCAAATAAAATATGGTATGATTCAATAATATTGCTTTTTGAAATTCCTTTTTGTCAAGGTTCGGATTATTCAAAAGGGTGCGGTAAGAGGACTGAATCCGCTCTAAATCCTGCTGTTTACAAAGATAATACACATAATCGCGGCAGTACCAGGGAATTCCGGTTTTTGAAGCGTCGGATTGCATTCCTAAAACGATTTTTTCAAATTCCGGGTGTTCATAAATGTATTTTAAAATAACATCACTTTCGGTCTTTTTGTCGCAGCAGATCATTTCCGATATCGTGTGGTCAGTATGAAAAATCCCCTTGCAGATGGCAGCTTGAAAATGCTCAACGATCCAAAGAAGGATTTGCATCCCTGCATTTCTGTCGTCGCAATACACTTTGTAAATAACCGGATAGATGTTTATTTCAACTTCCCGTCTTTCAAAATTTCGGGAGACAATCGGAAAACGATCATATATTGCAGTTTCCACTCGGTATGTATTTCTGTATCGGTCATAATAGCGTTTTGCAACACTGTCGCCGTCGGAATCGGCGAAATCGCCGCAAAAATCGCTGAAATCTTCATCGTACATAAATCGTTTGTCCTTTCGTTCATTGGATTCGCCGCAGCATTTTCTGCCTCGTAGTAGTTGAGAAATCACGGCCGGACGTTTTGTGGAGCCGGATTGCTCCATGGTATGCCCAAAGATCGGCTGTGATAAAAATCTGTACAATTACAGTATACTCTAAGATATCCACTGCGTCAACTTTTGAATCTCCGTATCACGGCGGAAAAGAAATGCTGTTAGTAGATGAGGTAGACAACAAATCGCTTCTTACAAAGCTGTTTTTAGCAATGTATGACGAATTGCCCGAGCCGAAACGAAAGAACCACAGCGCAAAGTGATGCTGCATTCCAAAAAGGAGGCACGCGGGGAAAAAGAATAAAATCTATTCTATGCGCCGAGGGGCGCAAACGGAAATTTCTTGCCGACCCCAAATTTTTGAATTATAAAGGATTCAAGACCGCAGATATATCCGATTGCGGAATTAATCTGATGTATTTGCCGCTTGTACCCAATGCAAAACCGCCGAAATTCAAAGAGTGCGCCAAGCACCCCAAAACCGCCGAAGAGGGATTTGTCCTTTATTATACCGATCAGTGCCCCTACACCTATTATTGGGTGCCAAGGGTGCAGGCGGCGGCAAAAGAACACGGCATTCCGTTCAGGGCAATCCACAACACGGACAAAGAATCTGCGCAGAATGTACCTGCACCGATCACGACCTATGCGCTGTTTCGGGACGGTCAGTTTCTGACGCAGAGCATTCAGTCCGATAAAAAATTCCTGGCGCTGGCGGGTTTGTAAAGCTGATCGTTTTGTCTAACCCAATGATACCGCCAAAGAGAATCAACGAAAAATATGCGATGATGCAAAAATCCCTCTGCCGAAAATTTGGCAGAGGGATTTTGTTTTAAATATGCAAGCTTACCTTAATGTCGTCAAAGCGATGCACACAGCGCTTCGCCCGATCGGCAGACCGGTATCTCACGGCATTCTCTTTTGTGCGTATAAACGCAGCAAAATTTTTGAGTATGCAATTAGTTTTTGCCGTCCTTGATAGCAGCCTGTGCTGCGGCAAGGCGAGCAATCGGCACACGGAACGGAGAGCAGGATACATAATCCAGACCGATCTTGTGGCAGAACTCAACGGAAACCGGGTCGCCGCCGTGCTCACCGCAGATACCGCAGTGAAGTGCCGGACGAACCTTTTTGCCGAGGTCAACCGCCATTTCCATCAGCTTGCCCACGCCGTTCTGGTCGAGCTTGGCAAACGGATCGTTTTCGTAGATCTTGCTGTCATAGTATGCTTCAAGGAACTTACCTGCGTCGTCACGGCTGAAGCCGAAGGTCATCTGGGTAAGGTCGTTGGTGCCGAAGCAGAAGAACTCAGCTTCTTTGGCAATCTCGTCAGCAGTGAGGCAGGCACGCGGAATTTCCATCATGGTACCTACTTCGTATTCGAGCGCTACGCCGGCTGCTTTGATCTCAGCATCAGCGGTTTCCACAACGATGTCCTTTACAAACTTGAACTCTTTGAGCTCGCCGGTCAACGGAATCATGATCTCGGGCTTAATGCTCCAGTCAGCGTGTGCTTTCTTCACGTTGATGGCGGCACGAATCACAGCCTTGGTCTGCATTTTTGCAATTTCCGGATAGGTTACGGCAAGACGGCAGCCACGGTGACCCATCATCGGGTTGAACTCGTGGAGCGAAGAAATAATATTCTTAATATCCTCAACGGTCTTGTTCTGTGCCTTTGCCAAAGCTTCAATGTCAGCTTCTTCGGTAGGAACAAACTCATGCAGCGGCGGGTCGAGGAAACGAATGGTTACCGGGTTGCCTTCGAGGGCTTCATAAAGCTTCTCAAAGTCGCCCTGCTGATAAGGCAGGATTTTCTCCAAAGCGGCTTCTCTTTCTTCTGCGGTATCCGAGCAGATCATCTCGCGGAAAGCAGCAATTCTTTCCGGCTCAAAGAACATATGCTCGGTGCGGCAAAGGCCGATACCCTCAGCGCCAAGCTCGCGAGCTTTTTTCGCATCGGTCGGTGTATCCGCGTTGGTGCGGACCTTCAGGGTTCTGAACTCGTCGGCCCAGGCCATGATTCTGCCGAACTCGCCGGCAATCTCGGCATCTACGGTCGGGATAATGCCGTCGTAAATGTTACCGGTGGAGCCATCGATCGAAATGAAGTCGCCCTCGTGATAGGTTTTGCCCGAAAGGGTGAACTTCTTGTTTTCTTCGTCCATGATGATGTCACCGCAACCGGAAACACAGCAGGTGCCCATGCCGCGCGCAACAACGGCTGCGTGGGAGGTCATACCGCCGCGAACGGTGAGAATGCCCTGAGAGGCTTTCATACCGGTGATGTCTTCCGGAGAGGTTTCCAGACGAACGAGAACGACCTTCTCGCCGCGATCGTGCCATGCTTCGGCGTCTTCAGCGGTGAAAACAATTTTACCGCAGGCAGCGCCCGGAGAAGCGCCAAGGCCCTTGCCGGCCGGTGTAGCGGCTTTCAGTGCCTTTGCGTCGAACTGCGGATGCAGAAGAGTGTCTAAGTTACGCGGATCAATCATGGCAACGGCCTGCTTTTTGTCGATCATGCCCTCGTCAACGAGGTCGCAGGCGATTTTGAGCGCAGCCTTTGCGGTTCTCTTACCGTTACGGGTCTGGAGCATATAAAGTTTGCCGCCCTGAATGGTGAATTCCATATCCTGCATATCGCGGTAATGGTCTTCCAAAGTGGCGCAAACCTGCTTGAACTGTGCGAATGCCTCAGGGAACTTGTCCGCCATTTCGGCAATCGGCATCGGGGTACGAACGCCGGCAACCACGTCTTCGCCCTGTGCGTTTACAAGGAACTCACCCATGAGGCCGGGTTCGCCGGTGGCCGGATCGCGGGTGAAGGCAACGCCGGTACCGCAATCATCGCCCATGTTACCAAAGGCCATCATCTGTACGTTAACGGCAGTACCCCAGGAATAAGGAATGTCGTTGTCGCGGCGGTATACGTTTGCACGGGGGTTGTCCCAGGAACGGAACACAGCCTCAACAGCACCCATTAACTGCTCTTTGGGATCGGTCGGAAAATCCTTGCCGATCTTGGCTTTGTATTCGGCCTTGAACTGGCCGGCAAGTGTTTTCAGATCGTCGGCGTCAAGCTCGATGTCCTGTGTAACACCCTTTTTGGCTTTCATTTCGTCGATCAGCTGCTCGAAGTACTTTTTGCCGACCTCCATAACAACGTCGGAGTACATCTGAATAAAACGTCTGTAGCAGTCCCAAGCCCAGCGGGGATTGTTTGACTTTTTGGCCATAACATCCACAACCTGCTCATTCAGACCGAGGTTGAGAATGGTGTCCATCATACCCGGCATGGAAGCGCGGGCGCCCGAACGAACCGAAACAAGAAGCGGATTTTCCGTATCGCCGAATTTCATACCGGTGATATCTTCCATCTTGTCGATGTATTCCATGATCTGTGCCTGGATCTCATCGTTGATTTTTCTGCCGTCCTCATAATACTGGGTACAGGCTTCTGTGGAAATGGTGAAGCCCTGAGGAACCGGAAGGCCTAAGCCTGTCATTTCGGCAAGGTTTGCGCCTTTTCCGCCGAGGAGTTCACGCATTTTTGCGTTACCTTCACTGAAAAGATAAACGTACTTGTGACTCATTCTTGAATCAACCTCCTAAAAATTATACAACTTTTTCAGCCGGAACGATCCGGCAAAACGCCCACTTTAGACATTGTTACGGTGGGCGTACTTTGACTAAAGTGCTGAGCATTCAATTTATTATATCAAACAATTCTGCAAATTTCCATAGGTTTTTGAAAAAATTTTTATGCCGGGAGGCTGTATTTTTTGTGGAAAAGCACGAAAACGCGCCGTCAAAGGGCAGCACGAAAGCGGAAAAACCGCCCAAAACGCCTGAAAATGCCCCAAAAACAGGGGCGGTGCCGATTTGTAAAATTATAAACCGGCGTTTTAAAAAGGGGCGAAACGGCATTGCCAACCGCGCAGTATTTTGGTATAATATAATATAATAGAATTTAAAGTGGCAAAAAAGGAACGGCGACACCGTGCGGCAGTGCGGCAAACCTACGCGCGCTTTTTAAAAAATCGGCGCGAGAACGCCTTTAAAAAATGGAAAAAGGTGACAGAAGATGGATATACGGCCCGGCGACCGACTGACCATGAGAAAGCCGCACCCTTGCGGCTGCAATGAATTCAAGGTGCTTCGCGCAGGCATGGATTTCAAGCTGCGGTGCCAAAAGTGTTCGCACGAGATCATGGCACCGCGCGCAAAAATTGAAAAACGCATAAAATCCGTTGATACGACCGAAAGGATGACAGAAGATAAATGATGAACAAGCTGAAAATCGTGGAGGAACGTTTTGAGGAGATCAACAACAACCTCAACGACCCCACGGTGATTGCCAATCAGGAGCTGTTCCGCGATTTAATGAAGGAATACAAGCAGCTTGCGCCGATTATTGAAAAAATGAAGGAGCACAAAACTGCGCTGTCCGACGAAAAGGAGGCGCTTTCCATGCTTTCGGAGGGCGGCCTTGACCGCGAGGACGAGGAAATGATCAAGGAGGCGCTGTCCGACGCAAAGGCGCGCATTGAGTCCACCGACGCAGAACTGAAAATCCTGCTTTTGCCCCACGATCCCAACGACGACAAAAACGTGATCGTGGAGATCCGCGGCGGCGCGGGCGGCGAGGAAGCGGCGCTGTTTGCCGGCGTTTTGCACCGAATGTACACCATGTATGCCGAGGCGCGGCACTGGAACATTGAAATTGTGGGTGCAAACGAAACTGAGCTTGGCGGCTACAAGGAAGTAAGCTTTATGATCGAGGGTGAGGGTGCTTATTCGAGGCTGAAATACGAAAGCGGCGTGCACCGCGTACAGCGCGTGCCCGAAACCGAGACCGGCGGCCGCATTCACACCTCCACCGTTACCGTGGCGGTGCTGCCCGAAGCCGACGAGGTGGAATTTGAGCTGGATCCCAACGATTTGAAGATCGACACCTTCCGGTCGAGCGGTGCCGGCGGCCAGCACATCAACAAAACGAGTTCGGCGATCCGGGTCACGCACATTCCGACCGGCACGGTGGTAGAATGTCAGGACGAGCGAAGCCAGTTTAAAAACAAAGACAAGGCGTTAAAGGTGCTGCGTTCGAGGCTTTATGAAGAAAAGCTGCGCGAGCAAAACGACGCGATCGCCTCCGACCGCCGCGCGCAGGTAGGCACGGGCGACCGCAGCGAACGCATTCGCACCTACAATTATCCGCAAGGGCGCGTGACCGATCACCGTATCGGGCTGACGCTTTACAAGCTGGACGCGATCTTAAACGGCGATCTTGACGAGATCATCGACCCGATCATCGCTTTTTACCGCACCGAAATGCTCAAAGCGGAATCGGTGAAATAGCGGGGGTTTCGGCTTTTGACGCGAAACTTAAAAAGCTGAAATCACACTTTTGTAAAGATGTAAAAAAGGAAAAACCGCAGTTTGGCGGCCTTGAATTGCCGCTTTTTAAGGGAAGCCGGACTTTCGCGCGGCACGCGCGGTTGCCGTAAAGCCCAGCTGACAGCAATTTTAAGACAAAGTGGTTGCCGGGCGGCTTCGGAAGTTTTTTAAAAATTTTCTCTGCGGCAAACGCGATGCCCAGCGCCGCCGCGGAAGGCGGCGGCGCAAAGGGCAGTCGCCCTGGGGGGCGACCGTGCCGCGCGAAAAACGAAATTTTTCAAAAAGCGGCGGTTTCAAAGCGCGAAGGCTCCCTTTTTTGTGAGATAAAACAACTCGGTGTTTCGTCCCCCCCGAATTCGACGCGACACGAAAAAAGGAAACGTACAAATTTTAAAAATACAAGCACAGAGTAAAGGCAGGCGCATGACTTACGCAAACGGAACATCTGATCATACAAAGTGAAAACGACAAAGAAGCCATTCAAAGAGCGGCGGAAATCCTCAGCGGCGGCGGACTGGTGGCAATCCCCACCGAAACGGTTTACGGCCTTGCCGCCAACGCGCTGGATCCCGACGCCGTGGCAAAAATTTTCCGCGCAAAGGGTCGTCCGCAGGATAACCCTCTGATTGTGCATATTTCGGAGTTTGAACAGCTTTCTCCGCTTGTCAGCGAGATCCCCGAAAGTGCAAAAATTCTGGCCGATCGCTTTTGGCCGGGTCCTTTGACCATGGTTTTAAACCGCAGTGAGCTGGTGCCGCCGTCGGTTTCGGCCGGACTTTCCACCGTTGCGGTTCGGTTTCCCAAAAACCCTGTAGCACGGGCGATCATCACGGCCTGCGGTTTGCCGCTTGCCGCACCGAGCGCCAATCTTTCCGGCTCGCCCAGCCCCACCACGGCGGAGCATTGTATCCGCGATCTGGAGGGTCGGGTGGACGCCATTGTGATCTCCGGCCCCTGCACCGTGGGACTGGAATCCACGGTCGTTGCGCTGTTTTCCGACACACCGCGCCTGTTACGACCCGGCGCCGTGACTGCCGAACAGCTGAAAGACGCGCTGGGAAAATTAACGGTGGACCCTGCCGTAACGGCAAAACCGGAGGAGGGCAAGCCGGTGGCAAGCCCCGGCATGAAATACAAGCACTACGCGCCAAAGACCCACGTAATTCTCATTGATTCCTCACGCGAAGAATATATAAACTATGTAAACGCGCATTTGAGCGACGGTGTTTTTGCCCTTTGCTTTCAAGAGGACGAAGACCGCATTGCCGCCCCTACGGTTTTATACGGCAGTGAAGCCGACGGTGCAAGTCAGGCGGCCGGCCTTTTTGCCGCGTTAAGACAGCTTGACGACCTCGGCGCAAAGATCGCCTATGCCCACGCGCCGTCCCTTTCCGGCATGGGACTGGCGGTGTATAACCGCCTGATTCGCGCCGCCGCGTTTGAAGTTGTAAAGCTTCCGTAATTTTTGGTTTTCAAAACCGCAAAGGTTTCGCAAGCTCAACACAAAAAATGGCTCGTTCGGTCGAGCGCAGCGACAAAACCATCTATCTGTTCGGGCGCGGCACAAAAACCGCTTGTCCGTTCGGGCTGCGAACGTCAACTATTATAGAAAAAGAAAAAACAAAACGGCGCGATCAAAAGGTTTTGACGCCGCAGCTTTGACCCTTTTTGATGAATCAAACGAACGAAAAAAGGATTTTAAAAAATGGAGAAAGACAATACAGTGATTATCGGCCTTACCGGCCCCACCGGCGCCGGGAAATCCACTGCCTGCAAGGCGGCGGAAAAGCTGGGCTTTGCAGTGATCGACGCCGACCGCGTTGCAAGAGAGGTTACCGAAAAAGGCTCTGCGCTTTTGCCGATATTAAAGGAAGCGTTCGGCAATGTTTTAAATCCCGACGGCACACTTTGCCGCAAAAAGCTCGCCGCCAAAGCTTTCCGAACGCCGCAAAACACCGAGCGGCTGAACGCCGTGATGCTGCCGGCGATCACAGAGAAAATAGCACAAAAAATAAAGACGCTCCAAAGCAATGGTCAGCGGTTCATTCTTTTGGATGCCCCCACCTTATTTGAATCCGGTGCCGACCGGCTTTGCACGGCCACGATGGCGGTGCTCGCACCAAAAGACGTTCGACTTTCGCGCATTATGGCGCGCGACAAACTCACAAAAGCGGCGGCTGAGCTTCGCATGAGTGCCGGAAAGCCCGATCGCTTTTATTTGGAGCACTGCGACCGAATTTTTAATAACCACGGCACAAAAGAGGCTCTGTATCTTGCGGCCACCCGATTTTTTGAAAGTTTTTTATTAACGCAATAAAAAGCTCCTCAAAAGGAAAATCTGGCATTTTTCAAAAACCGGCCGACGAATGCCGAAGTCGGTGTTATCACGGGCTGTAGCGTGTAAATATTTCAAAAGAGGTGACAGTTCATGGCGGCAAAACGAATCTTAAAACGGCGGGCATTTCGCGCCCTTGCCTTTATTTTAGGGCTGGTGATTCTGCTTTTGTGCGCCGACCGATTGGTGGAATATATCGGAAAATATTTATATCCGAAAGACTTTGGCGCTTATGTGGAAAAATACTGCAAAGAATATAACGTAAATGAAAATTTCTGCTTTGCCATGATCAAGTGCGAAAGTAATTTTAAAAAAGATGCAGAGTCCTCCGCCGGCGCGGTGGGACTGATGCAGCTGACCGAGGACACCTTCCAGTGGACCTGCAACCGAATTTACGGCGAGGTACAGGACGCTTCTCTGCGCTATGATCCGGCCACCAACATTCGCTGCGGCGTTTATTATTTATCGTGGTTAAAGCAAAAATTCACTTTTGACGCGGAAGTGGTTGCCGCGTACAATGCCGGGCCTTACAAGGTGGAGGAATGGCTCAAAAACCCCGATTATTCCGACGACGGAAAAACGCTCAAAAAAACCCCGTACCCCGAAACCGAAAATCACATCAAAAAGGTTCTCAGGGCAGAGGAGATCTATAAAAAACTATACGATAAAGGAGAAACTTCAAAATGAGTACTGAAAAGAATGACAAGCTGAAAAAACTTCGCGACGAACTTCTTTTAAAAAGAAAAAACGGCCGCGCTGTGGTGAGCGAACAGACGCTCAAAAATACCGACGCTTTTTGTGAGGACTACAAAGACTTTTTAAACGCTTCAAAAACCGAGCGCGAAGCGGTTTCTACCGCGCAGCAGCTTGCCGAAAAGGCAGGCTTTCTGCCCTTTGACATCAATAAGGTCTACCGCGCGGGCGACAAGGTATATTTCAACAACCGCAAAAAGGCCATGGCGCTTTGCGTGATCGGCACAAAGCCCGTGGAAGAGGGCGTTCGGATCACCGCCGCGCACATTGACTCGCCGCGCCTTGATCTAAAGCCCAATCCGCTTTACGAAAGCGACGAGCTGGCGCTTTTCAAGACCCACTATTACGGCGGCATTAAAAAATACCAGTGGACGACCATTCCGCTGGCGATCCACGGTGTTTTTTGCAAAAAAGACGGCACGACCGTGCCGGTGACCATCGGCGAGGACGACAACGATCCGCAGTTTGTCATCACCGATCTTCTGCCGCATTTGGCGCAGGAGCAGTGCCAGCGCAAGCTGAGCGACGGCATTAAGGGTGAGGAGCTGAACATTCTGATCGGCAGTCACCCGATCACCGACGACGAGGGCGGTGACCTTGTAAAGCTGAACATTTTAAAGCTGTTGCAGGAAAAATACGGCGTGACCGAAAGTGATTTTCTTTCGGCCGAATTAGAGTGCGTGCCGGCCGCAAAGGCGCGCGACATCGGCCTGGATCGCTCCATGATTGGTTCCTACGGACACGACGACCGCGTTTGCGCCTATCCTGCGCTGCGCGCTGTTTTAGACATGGACAAAACCCCTGAAAGAACCGCAATCACCATTCTTGCCGACAAGGAAGAAACCGGCTCCGACGGCAACACCGGCATGAATTCCGCATGGCTTCGCTACTTTGTTTACGACCTTGCAAAATCGCAGGGCGGCGACATTCATCACGCGCTGGCCAATTCCAAATGCCTTTCGGCCGACGTGAATGCCGCGTTTGATCCCACCTTCCCCGACGTGATGGAAAAACGCAACGCCAGCCTTTTAAACTACGGTGCGGTAATCACCAAATACACCGGCGCGCGCGGTAAATCCGGCACGTCGGACGCTTCGGCCGAATACGTGGGCGAGATTCGCGCCCTTTTGGACAAGAACAATATTTTATGGCAGCACGGCGAGCTTGGCCGTGTCGATCTCGGCGGCGGCGGAACGGTGGCCATGTATATCGCCAATCTCGGCGTAGACGTCGTTGATCTCGGCGTGCCGGTACTTTCCATGCACGCGCCGTTTGAAGTTGTGGCAAAGTTAGACGTTTATATGACCTATCTCACCGTCCGCGCGTTTTTTGGAAATGCTCTAACGAATTAATTGCGATGCTTTTCCCGTCTGCGGCCAACCTTCTTCCGAGCAGACCGCAACTTTTTTCGGCGATGCTCTAACGGAATAATATTTAAATTTAAACTTTCTGCGGCCGGTCTTCTCCCGAGCAGACCGCGCGTTTTTTGGAGATGCTCTAACGAATTAATTGCGAAACTTTTCCGTCTGCGACCAACCTTCTTCCGAGCAGACCGCACTTTTTTGGTGATGCTCTAACGCAGTAATATTAAATTTCTAACTTTCTGCGGCCGGTCTTCTCCCGAGCAGACCGCAACTTTTTTGGT
>CADAVL010000026.1 GCA_902791335.1 Oscillospiraceae bacterium | reverse complement strand
GGGTATTGTTCATCAGCTCTGCAATCGTCATGGGTCCCACGCCGCCGGGCACAGGAGTGATCGCGCCGGCCACCGCGCTTACCGCGTCAAAGTCCACATCGCCGCAAAGCTTGCCGTCCGCCCGGTTCATGCCGACGTCGATCACCACAGCGCCGGGCTTTACCATATCGGCCGTAACAAATCGGGGTTTCCCCACGGCGGCAATCAGAATGTCAGCGGTTTTTGTGATCTCTTTTAAGTTTTCGGTTTTGGAGTGGCAGACCGTAACGGTGGCGTTGGCGTGCAGCATGAGCATTGCCATGGGCTTGCCCACAATATTGGAACGACCGATCACCACGCAGTGCTTGCCGCAAATATCCATGCCGGTGCTGTATAAAAGCTCCATCACGCCGGCCGGCGTGCAGGGCAGAAAATCGTAATCGCCGATCATGATATGGCCCACGTTCACAGGGTGGAACGCGTCCACGTCTTTGCCGGGATCAATCGCGCAAAGGACGGTTTTTTCGTGAATGTGCTTCGGCAGCGGCAGTTGGCACAAAATGCCGTCGATCTCGTCGCGTCGGTTTAATTCGTCGATCAGCTTTAAAAGCGTTTCCTGCGAGGTTTCGGCCGGAAGCGCGATCTTTTCGCTGTAAATGCCAAGCGCTTCGCAGGCCTTCTCCTTATTTCGGACGTAGACCGCCGAGGCAGGATCATCTCCCACCACGATCACGGCAAGCCCCGGAACAACGCCCTTTTCTTTCAGCTCGGCCACTTGTATGCGGATCTTTTCTTTCAATTTTGCCGCAACTTCCTTGCCGTTGATGATCTCTGCCATAAATCATTCTTCCTCTTTTATATTTGTTTTATCGCACGCGTCGGGTTCCCCACGGTCGGTTATATCTACATCGTACGCGTCAGCTGTCAGCGTTACCGTCGTCGGCGGATCCGCTGTTGTTTTCGTCGGCCTTGACCGTTTCGTCGGCCTTGACCGTTTCGTCGGTTTCGTCTGTTTCGTTTGTTTCATTGCGCGCGATCCTCTCGCCGCTTTCGTCAGTTTTAGCGGTTTTGCTGATCTCATCGGTTTCGTCGGTTTTTGCGGTTTTGCCGATCTCACCGGTTCCGTCGCCTTTGTTGCTGTCACTCGTTTCGCCGGTTTCAAACACCGGACGATAATCTTTTTCCGCGCTTTTTTCCTTTGTGCGGCGCCAAAGAACGATATAAGCCGCGGCCGCCGCCAAAACGATCACAGCCGAAAGCAGCTGCGAAACCCTTAAAGAACCGAGCATTAAGCTGTCGGTTCTCAGGCCCTCAATCAAAAACCGACCGAAACCGTACCACATACCGTATAAAAGCACCAGCTGGCCGCGGAATTTGCGGCGCGTGATCACATAATTTAAAAGAATGAACCCGATCGCGCACCAAATAGATTCATACAAAAAGCAGGGGTGAACCGGCTTTGAGGGGTCCAGTGCGGCGTTGCCCATTTGAACGATGTGCTCATACGTGCCGCTGGAACCCGTGGAAAACATCCCCCACGGCAGGGTGGTGTTGGTACCAAAAGCCTCCTGATTAAAAAAGTTGCCCCAACGGCCGATACCCTGACCGATCAAAAAGCAGGGGGCGGCCACGTCCAGGCAGTCGATGAGTTGAAGCTTTCGAATTTTGCAGGCAATGACCGCGCCGATGACCGCGCCGATCACGCCGCCGTAAATGGCAAGGCCGCCGTTGTGGATATCCAAAAAATCCTTAAAAAATGTGGCGGGACTATAAAAAAGCAGATAATATGCTCTGGCTGAAAGAATGGCGATCGGCGTGGTGATCAGCACCGCGTCCAACAGTCTGTCGGGATCGACCGAAAGCTTCGGCGCGCGCTTTATGCCATATAAAAAAGCGAGCAAAAAGCCGAGCGCGATCATAATGCCGTACCAGTAAACAGACCAGCCGTCCTTGCCGATGGGCAAAGTGAATGCAACGGGACTTAATTCAAAGGTAAAGCCAAACATTGTAACGGTATTTGTTGCCATAGCGCTGTATATCCTTTCCTTAAAAAACATACTTTATAAAAATCTATTTTAAGTATAACATAGTTCCGGCCGAAAGACCACCCTTAAAATCTATAAAGTTTTTTGAATAAGAAATCCTTTCTTTGCACATTGCTATAAAAAAGGGGCTCTTGCATTTCGTCTGCATTCATGCATGAAAGACTTCGGCTGTCGGCAAAGAAAGGAACAAAGGAAAATGGCTGAATTCACCAAAAATCTGACCGAGAACTTAAAAAAGATCGACAAAATTTTAAGGCCGGAAAAAAGCTTTGATCTTATAAAACGCGACCTGATCATTGGGGAACGAGCGGCTGTGCTTTACTTTATCGACGGATTTATTAAGGACGAGGTTTTTGAAAAAATACTGGAATTCCTCTTTAAAATTAAGGCAGAGGAGCTGCAAAATATTCAAGACATGGGGCGCTATATGAAAAATTTCATGCCTTATGTGGAGGTGGACACGGCCGACAATACCGGCAGTATGGTAACGGCCGTGCTGTCCGGCCCTGCGGTACTGCTGATCGACGGGATTTCGGGCGCGCTCGTCATTGACGTTCGGGAATATCCCACGCGATCGGTGGGCGAACCGGACAAGGACCGCTCTCTGCGCGGCGCGCGCGACGGCTTTTTGGAAACGCTGATCTTTAATACCGCGCTGCTGAGAAGAAGAATTCGCGATCCGCGCCTTAGAATGGAGCATTTTACCGTGGGCTCGGTTTCAAAGGTGGACGTTTCTTTAAGCTACCTTGACGGCGTGGCCGACGAAAAGCTTTTGAAAAAGCTGAGGGAAAAATTAAAGACTTTAGATATCGGCAGTATTTCCATGACCGGACAAGCCATTGCAGAAAAGCTTGTACCCACCGCATTTTTTAATCCGTTTCCAAAGGTCCGCTACACTGAGCGGCCGGATTACGCCTCGGCCTCGGTGATGGAGGGCAAGGTGTTGCTGCTGATGGACAATTCACCGCTTGTAATGATCTTCCCCACCTGCTTTGCGGATTTTTCCAGAGAAGCGGACGATTACAATTTTCCGCGGCTGACCGGCAGTTATATCCGCATTTTAAGAATTTTTATTGCAATTTTTACGGTGCTTTTAACGCCCTTTACTTTGCTGATTATCAACGATCCCGCGCTCGCGCCCGACTGGCTCAAATTTATGATCCCGAGCGATCACGCACAGCTGCCGATCTTTGTGCAATTGCTGCTGTTGGAATTTATTGTGGACGGATTGCGCCTGGCTTCTTTAAATACGCCGGACAGCCTTTCCAACTCGCTTGGCATCATTGGCGGACTTTTACTTTCGGAATTTGCGGTCAAGGCCGGATGGTTCGTGCCGGAAGCGATTCTTTACATGGCCTTTGTTGCCATTGCAAGCTACACGCAGCCGAGCTTTGAAATGGGCTACGCCATGAAATTTATCCGCATTTTAACCCTGATTTTCACGCAGCTTTTGGGGCTTTGGGGCTTTATTTTGGGCCTGCTTTCTGGGCTTTGCGGTTTGATCTTTTCAAAAACGCTTTCCGGCCGCGGCTACTTTTATCCGGTAATTCCGTTTAACCTCCAAAATTTTATCAAGCTGTTTGTCCGAACAAAAATCAAGCACTGACAAGAAAAAAGACTGCCGCCGAGAATTTTTTTAAAAAGCGGTAGTCTTTTCTTGTTTTTAAAACCAATATTACAAGTTTTTATGAGGTTGCAAAAAAATTACTCGCTGTACCGTTGCTCGGCTTTTCGCTTAAAATAAGCGCGGACAATCAGCAGCGTTACCAAAGCGCCGATCATGCCGCCGAAGGTATCAAAGCCGACATCATAAAGCCGCGAGGTTCTGCCCGGCACAAAAAACTGGTGGATCTCATCGGTTGCACCGTAGGCCGTGGCGGCCAGTACGGAAAGTCCGAACCGAGCCTTAAATCCAAGAGGGTGGAAGCTTAAACACAGCGATACCAATGCGCCGAAAGCAGCATATTCCGCAACGTGGGCGCATTTTCGCACAATGATCTCCGCACTGTGCAATACATTTTCAAACTGGTGAAGATTAAAAAAGTTAGCAAGAAACTCCGAGATACGGTGGCTTTGCTCTCCCGAGACATTGCCCGGTTGAGCCGAAAAAAAGAAGATGACCGCCGCCCATAAAATCAAGGCCGCCGTAAATCCCCATTTCAGGCGTTCTGAATAAAACCGATCGCTCATGATTTTTTCTTCAGCTTGTGGCGGCTGCCGTCCTTTTCTTCCACAACAATCGCGTTGAGCTGGTTTTCAAGGCTTCTTTTATACGCCTCGATATATTCCTGACGCAGTGCTTTCTGTTCCTTTGCTTCTTCGTCCGTTAAACCCTCGGCTTTTGATTTTTTGGCAAGGGCGTTAATTCTCTTGATTTTTTCTTCTGTCATTTTACTTTACAGTCCAATCCTTCTGCAATCGTTTTACTGCTTTGGGTCGCATTTTAGCCGACCGTGTTTTGCTGCATTGCAGACAGCTGTTTTTTGCTGTGTTTTGATCAACCGATCAACCGTTTTTTGCTGCATTTTATACGGTCGCTTTTTGCCATGTTTATCAGTATAATACATTTTAAGCGTTTTTTCAACCGGCAGCTTGCTTTAAGGTCGTATTTTTATTATAATGGTGTTGTAGTTTGTTGGTACTACCGCTGTTTTCGCAGCGGTTTTGGATAATTTCAGACGTTTAAGACTTTATATGCGGCAAAGGAGCGTTTAAAAATGGCGCAGGCGTACATTGGCATTATTGTGAAAGAGAGAAACCACACCGAGCGGATCAACCGCGCAGTATGGGCCATTCATGCACAAAAAGACACCCGCGTTTCGGCGGTTTCACGCATTTACAAAACGCTGCCGCCAAACGACGCAAAACACCCGTTTTTTACAGCGGCTGCAAGGATTGAAACCGATCTTTCGGCAGAAGCGCTATATTGGGGGCTTTTGGAGGTCAAAAAAACGCTCGGCCAAGCGCCGGAGAACGATGACTGCGCGACTGCCCTCGAATTATTGACCTTTGAAGGCTTTGAGGGGGCACTTGCGAACGGGGTTATTTTGCCGCAGGAAAAACTGCTGAACCGACCGGATATTTTGGCGGCGCTTTTGAGTATTTATAACGATGCAAATTACAGAAAGCGGTTTCGCGCGTTGGACGACGGTTCGGTGCGCGTGACCGGCGACGGGCTCTATCTGCCGCTGTGAAATAGAAAAATTGAGGGGAGCCTGTTTTTTTGCGGCAGCGGGATAGATAAAGCAAAAAAATGTTGCTCGCAAAAAGTCCCTTCTTCTCCCTATGAAAAAGTGCGCGTCCTCGCGCCGCCGCGCCGCCGAAGGCGGCCGGCGTTGCCGGCAAAGCCGCAGGCTTTGCCGGCAACGCGAAAAAATGTGGCACTCGCCACATTTTTTCGGCGGCGGCGCGAGGGCGCGCACATTTTTCACCGGGAGAAACCACCAAAGCGGCGGCAAATATTTTTTTGGGAAAGCCCTGCGGCAAGCGCTGAACGCCGATTTTCAAAAAATTCATCCCCGCGTTGAAAATCTTCGACAAACAATTGACAAACAAGCATCAAACTTATCAGCCTAAAAAAGAACGGCCGCGCACGAAAAACTTTACCCGTGCGCGGCCGTTCTTTGTCGGTCGATCGGGCGATTTATCCCCTCTCGGCCGCATTTTTAGTGCGGAACCATGATTCTTCCTATTTATCCTTTACGCTTAGCATTCTTGTTGCGTTGGCAACCGCCAGCACGCAAACACCAACGTCTGCAAAAATGGCAATCCACATATCCGAAAGGCCCAACACGCTCAAAACCATAACGCCGACCTTCACCACGATGGACATAATGATGTTGAACCTTGCATTGTTTACCGTGCGTTTGCCAATGCGAATGGCCGTGGCCAGAGAGCTTAAATTATCGTGCATCAACACCACGTCGGAGGCCTCAATGGCGGCGTCCGAACCGACCACGCCCATGGAAACGCCCACGTCGGCTCTGGCAAGCACCGGAACGTCGTTGATGCCGTCGCCCACGTACGCAAGCTTTCCGCCGGTAGAAGTATTCAAAAGGTTTTCAACCTCACCTAATTTCTGTTCCGGCAAAAGGGTGGATTTGTGGTAATTGATCTTTAAAGCCTCGCAGGCGGCCTGCGCGGTTTCTTCGGAACCGCCGGTCAGCAGTGCCGTGCGGCGAACGCCCAAAGCACGAAGCCTTTCCAACGCCGTTTTGGCTTCAGGCTTTAAGCTGTCGCCAATCTTTAAGTACCCCAAATATTCCTGCTCGCGTGCGATATATACGCCGTCACGCTCGGTATCGAGGTCCACGCCCAGCTCTTTTAACCAGCGTGCAGTACCTGCGTAATAACGAATGCCGTCAATGGTGCTGCAAACGCCTTTGCCCGCGTGATTTTCGTGCGCTTCCACCGTGTATTTATCAGGGTTGCCCACCTTTACAATGGACTGTGCAATAGGGTGGGAGGATTCCTTTTCAATGGCGGCGGCAAGATCTAAAAACTCCTCGCGCGGCATTTTTTCGGATTTTACATCGGTAACGGTAAACTTGCCGTCGGTCAGCGTACCGGTCTTGTCAAAGCAAACGGTATCTACTTTGGAAAGGGATTCCAACGCCTGGCTGCCTTTTACAAGAATGCCGCATTTGGAAGCGCCACCCATGGCGCAGAAGAAGGACAGCGGCACCGAAACCACCAAAGCGCAGGGGCAGGACACCACCAAGAACATCAAGCCACGGTAAAACCAGGTTTCAAACGGTAACCCAAAAAGGGGCGGTAAAAAGGCAATGGCCGCGGACAGACCCACAACGACCGGCGTATAGACCCGTGCAAAGCGGGTGACAAAGCTTTCCTGCCTGGATTTTTTCATGGACGCCATTTCGCCCATTGCAATAATTTTTGCAACCGTAGAATCGGCGTATTTTGTGGTAACCTTGATCTTCAGCGTGCCGTTTTTGGCAATACAGCCGCCGGTAACCTTGTCTCCTGCTACCGTTTCCTCCGGAATAGACTCGCCCAAAACCGCGGAAACATCAATGGCACTGGAGCCGGAGAGAATGATGCCGTCCAGCGGAATTCTCTCGCCGGGGCGCACCAAAATAATATCGTCTACCTGAACCTCCTCCGGCTTGACGACCTTGATCTCGTCGTCTCCCACCAAAAGATTGGCGGAATCGGGGCGCAGATTCATTAAAGCTTTCAGCGATTTTCTGGAACGGTTCACCGCAATATCACTGAACAGCTCGCCGGTCTGATAAAACACCATGACCGCCATGGCTTCGCTGTATTCGCCAATACAAAGCGCGCCGATAGTGGCAAGACCCATGAGGAAATTCTCATCTAAAAGCATGCCGGATTTGATGTTTGACGCGGCGCGTCCAAGCACATCATAGCCGGCAATAAAGTAGCCTATAAGGTAAATAAAAATGTAGATTGGAAACGAAAGCTTTAAAAAGGGCAAATGCTCTAAAGCAAGTCCCACCGCCAAAATTACTGCCGAAACAATAATGCGGTAAAGGCGCTTTTTTGCAGATTTGCTCATAGCGGCAACACCCCGCAGTCCGGCTCTACCTTTTGAACGGCCTCTTCCACAGCTTTAATCAGCGCATCGTCGATATTTTCCGCCTCTACACAAAGGCGCTGACTCATAAAATCGATGGTCGCGTTTGTAACGCCGGAAATCTTCTGCACTTTCTTTTCGGCCTTTGCGGCACAAACAGCACAATCCATTTCGTCAAGTTTAAATAATTTTGTCATAATAATACTCCTTCTGCCACCGATTTTAAAAATTTGTTGGGGTTATCAAAAGGTGATCTTCGGTGGCGAACGCCTTTTGGAGCGGTGCTGAAAGCTCCATTGATCCAAGAGACAGCACCTACAACCCGATATTTAAAAGCGGCTGATATTTCCGAATTTTACAAAAATTTATTTTCACTTTAAAATATGCGGTTTAAAGCTCCTCAATATGCTCAATGCCCTGACTTAAAATGGTTTGAACGTGATCGTCGGCCAGAGAATAAAAAACCGTTTTGCCGGCGCGGCGGTATTTTACCAACCGTGAGCCCTTTAACACCCTGAGCTGATGGGAAACCGCACTCTGCGTCATTCCGATCAGATCGGCGATATCGCAAACGCAAAGCTCCTCGCGCTGGAGGGCGTAAAGAATTTTCAGCCGTGTAGAATCACCGAACATTTTAAAAAGATCGGCCACGCCGAAAAATTCGTCGTCGCTCAACATTCGGTTTTTTACGACTTCCGCCGCCGGATGATGATGGTGCGTTTCGCAGCACTCAAACGCTTTTGCCATGTTTCTTTCCTCCCGATAGTTTTTTGTGGATTTTGTCGGAACTCGATATCGCCTTTTTTAACTTTTATCAAGTTCTCTTTGAATGCCCTTTATCTTCTTTATTGATCTTACATTCACAATTTATCATATGAACACTTGTTCATATGAGTGTATTATACATTACATTCTTGTGTTTGTCAAGGGCTTTTATAAAAAGTTTTAATTTTATGCCAAAATCGTTTCTCCGGTTGGTTGAAACTCTTAGGCACTCGCCGTTGCGGTTTTCGGGAAGTTGCAGGCACCGTTTCCGTTGTACTGTTTCGGTCGGAAATTTTGTCGGGGGGTTGGGTGGGATGGTTTTGTCGCTGATTGTCAGGCCGGCAGTTTTAAAGCGCAATCAAAAACAGCAGCTTTTTGTTACTGCCGAAAATTTGCGCCCACGCGCGCCGGATCGAAACGCGGCGCGTTTTGATCCGGCGAAAAGCCCCTTTTTCACGGAAATTTTCTGCAAAAGTTCAAAGACCTTTCACGCGAAGCTTCTCCGCTTTGTTTGAGCCTTTCCAAAAAAAGGGGCTTTGCCGCCGCACGAAAGTGCGGCGGCACGTGGGCGCAAGACCGCACTTTTTTTAAAAACCGCTGCCAAGCGTTCAAATAAAAAATCCATAAAAATCGCCAAACGCTAAAAAAAGCCCGCTCCCCCCGCCATTGAGCACTCAAAATAGCTATAAAACCCAAAGCCCCAAAAACGCAGAAACGCAGAATCTGAAAAACAGAAAAAAGGAAAGAAAGACTGCACAAAGCAGCTTCGAGCTTCCACTTAAAAAGGGATCTTCCCTCTTTAAAAAGGATGAGGAATGCTGCTTTTGCAGTCTTTCTTTTTGTAATTTTTTGTATCTTGCCGCTTTAAGTCTTCGGCCAATCGGCCGCCCAAAGCTTCTCGCACCACTGCCTGCCGGTTTTTCCGCAAATCAGCGTGCCGCCGCGGTCTTATTCTGAAAGCAGTTTTAAAATATCGGGAAACATCGCCACCGACCGCCTTAAAATGCCGTGCATTTGAGCAATGGCAATGCCGTAATTCGTCATTGGCACATTTTGCTTTTCGGCCGCTTCCAGGCGTGAATGCATGGCGCGTTCGTTCAGCATACAGCCGCCGCAATGCACCACCAGCGCATATTTTTTTAAGTCGTCGGGGAATTCGCCGCCCGAAGTAAACTCATACTGAAGCTTTTTCTTTGAATACGCATTGATCCAGCCCGGCAGCTTTACCGTGCCGATATCCTCACACTGGCGGTGGTGGGTGCAGCCCTCGGAAATTAAAATCGTGTCGCCGTCCTTTAAACGGTCCAACCAGGCGGCACCGCGCACCGTTTTTTGAAGGTCGCCCTTATAGCGCGCAAACAAAATGGAAAAAGAGGTCAGTAAAATGTCGTCGGGCGTGTCGGCGTTCACCTTTTGAAAAGCCTGCGAATCGGTAATTACCAGCCGCGGCTTTTTGGAAAGTGCGGCCAATGCGGCCGGGAGTTCGGTCTCACGCGTCACCACCGGAATTGCTCCGGCCTCCAAAGCGTCGCGAATGGTCTGCTGCTGCGGCAGGATCAGCCTGCCTTTCGGCGCCGCGGAATCAATGGGCACCACCAAAACAACCGTGTCACCGGGGGAAAGCAGGTCGGCCACGATCCTGCGCTCTTTTGCGTCGGTTTTTACAGCGGCGGCCATTTTTTCTTTCAGTTCAAAAATACCTGCGCCCGTTTTCGCGCTGACGTATATTTCGTTATCTTTCAGCGTCGGCGTTTCTTTTAAAAGATCGGCCTTGTTATACGCCACCAAAAATGGCAGATTTTTCTGTCGGAACAATTCGATAAGCGCTAAATCGGCAGGGCTCAGCCCCTTTTGCGCGTCCACCACCAGCACGGCAATATCCGCTTTCCCAAGCACCTTGAGCGCGCGCTCCACGCGCATTTCGCCAAGCGTACCCACGTCGTCAATGCCGGGGGTGTCGATGATCACCACCGGCCCCAACGGCAAAAGCTCCATCGCCTTTTGCACGGGGTCGGTAGTGGTTCCCAAAATCTCGGAAACCAGCGATAAATTCTGCCCGGTCACCGCGTTTACCACGCTGGATTTTCCGGCGTTTCTCAGTCCGAAAAAGCCAATATGTACCCGCTCTGCGGACACCTGATCATTCAGTCCCATTTTTTCACCTTCTGTTTGGATTGACAAGCGCGTTTGCTCGTCAATCCCATAAAATCAAACCGCTCTCAGCGGTAACAACTCTGCCGCATTAAAATCTGAAATCGCGGCGGTTGGAATTTTTGATATCCTCAATGTGCGAAGCCGCAATTTCCCGAACCTTTTCTTTCGGAATTTTGTTCAGCTCGTCGGCAATCATCTTATAGCCGATCTCGCGCGTTTCGTCGCTTGCGTAGTCCACCAAATACTCGCAAAGAGTCATCAAAGCGTTCGGGTGGCAGCAGTTTTGAATCTGTCCGTTTTTGCAAAGGCTCATAAAGCGGTCGCCGGTTCTGCCCTCGCGATAGCAGGCGGTGCAGAACGACGGAATATAACCCATTTCCATCAGCCAGCGCACCACTTCGTCCAGCGTGCGCTGATCCGATACGTCAAACTGCTCGGAATCGTGCGGACGCTCCTCCTCGCAATAGCCGCCGACCGAAGTTCTGGAAGCGCCGCTGATCTGCGAAACACCTAAATGAAGCATATTTTTGCGCACCTCCTCGCTTTCACGCGTGGAGATGATCATGCCGGTATACGGCACGGCAATGCGAATGCAGGCGGCAATTTTTTCAAACATCTCATCAGAAAGGCTGTTGTCAAAGGCATCTGGGTCAATATCGTCGGCGTGCTTTACACGCGGCACGCTGATGGTGTGCGGTCCCACGCCGTGAACAGCCTCCAAATGCTCCGCGTGCATTAAAAGACCGGCAAATTCGTAATCGTAGCCCTCAAGGCCGAACAAAACGCCTAGACCCACGTCGTCAATGCCGCCCTCCATGGCACGATCCATGGCCTCGGTGTGATAGTCGTAATCGTGCTTGGGGCCGGTGGGGTGCAGTTCTAAATAACTCTTTTTATTATAGGTTTCCTGAAAAAGAATATAGGTGCCGATTCCGGCGTCCTTGAGCTTTCTGTAATTTTCAACCGTGGTGGCGGCAATATTGACATTCACGCGGCGGATGTCGCCGTTTTTGTGGTGAATGGAATAAATGGTTTTGATGCACTCAAGAATATATTCGATCGGGTTGTTCACCGGATCCTCGCCGGCTTCAATGGCCAGGCGCTTGTGACCCATGTCCTGAAGCGCGATCACCTCGCGGCGGATATCCTCCTGGGAAAGCTTAATGCGCTTGATGTGGCGGTTTTTGGCGTGGTACGGACAGTATACACAGCCGTTGACGCAGTAGTTGGAAAGATACAGCGGCGCAAACATCACAATGCGATTTCCGTAAAACGCCAGCTTGATCTCCTCGGCGAGTTTGTACATTTCCTCTATTTTTTCGGGAATATCGCAGGCCAGCAAAACCGATGCTTCGCGGTGGGTCAGTCCGGCGCAGTGGGTGGTGCCGTCGGGCAAGTGCTGCGGTCTGGCCTTTTCTAAAATGCTGTCGATCAGCGGAATGTTGTGTCGGTTTTCTTTTGCGTATTTCAGTGTTTCAAGGATCTCCTCGTGGTTGATAAATTCCTCTGCTTTTAAGGATTGCTTATTGTAAACGGCCATTTTGTTCCTTCCTTTCATTTTGTGCCGCAGTGTTTTGCATTGGCTTTTAAAACAAGCACTTTTTTAAAGAACTGCGGCAAAGACGCTGTTTGTTCATTAAAAAAACTAAAGATTTTTATTGCGGTTCTTTTTTCACTATTTTTAAAAATTTGTTTGAAATATTTATTGCTCTTTGATATCGCCGCGGTCGGTCACCACTTCAAAGCCGATTGACTTCATACGCGCCGACAGGCAGTTCTTGCACTGGGCGGATTCGTCGCTGGTGCAGATTTTATCGTCGTACAGTGCGTATTTTTTGCGAACCGATACCGGCGATAAATTCGGCATGACCACGTTTGCCCCGGCCAAAATACCGCGCTCCCGACCTTTGGAATCCGCTGTGCCGAGCGCCGTGGTAGCCGGCAATAAAATATTGGGCTTGATCAGTCGGATCAGTGAGAGCAGATACACGGTCTTGTCGGCCGAGCCTTTCTGAAATTCGGCAAACGGCGTATCCTTTTGCGGCAGATACGGGCCAATGCCGCACATCTGCGGCGAAAAGGTTTCAATAAATTTTAAGTCCTTGCTCAAACACCCGTCGGTCTGATACGGCGAGCCGACCATAAAGCCGCACCCCACCTGAAATCCGAGTTTTTTTAAATCGTAAAGACAGCGCATGCGGTTTTCAAAGGACATTTCCCTTGGGTGAAGCTTTTCGTAATGCTCCCGATCGGCGGTTTCATGGCGCAATAAATACCGATCTGCGCCCGCTTTTCGCATTTCACGGTAGTCCTCGGTATCGTATTCTCCAAGCGACAGCGTAACCGCGCAGTCGGGAAAATCCGCTTTGATCCGCCGAACGATTGACAGCGTGCGCTCCAGCGGAAAGATCCCCTCGCCGCCTTGCAGCACAAAGGTGCGAAAGCCTAAAGAATAGCCCTCGCGGCAGCAGCTTAAAATATCGTCGTCGCTCAATAAATACCGCTCACAGCTTTGATTGGATTTTCTGATACCGCAGTAATAGCAATCGTTGCGGCAGTAATTGCCCACCTCAATGAGCCCGCGGACAAAAACGCGGTTACCGTAAATTTCACGGCGCACGCGGTCGGCATGCTTTGCGGCATAATCCGAGAGCTCCGCCGTTCTGCCACTGATCAAGGCCTCGTATTCACAAAGCTCAAGGCGGTGTTCCGCGCAAAGCCGATCAATGAGTGCATAAAGGTTCATTCGTGCCCCACCACGCCGGAATAAGCGGTTTTCACACTGATCCCCTCCACATTCCCAAGCTTTCCGGCCAATGTGGAAATTTCGTCCTGCGGCGCGTCCAGCGCAATGGACACAATGTGGATTTTCTTTTTGTGGTACGGCAGTCCCATTCTGCCGATGATGTATTTGCCGTATTCGTGAAGCACAGCATTGAGCTTGTCCACCGACTGCATATCCTCCACAATAATACTCATAACTGCTACACGTGTTTCCATTTTTTAGTGACCCCTTTTTTGTTTTGATTTTTTAAGTGTTGGACTTCACGTTTGCAAAGTCGTGCTTTAGACAAAACAATTAGGGTACAATGATTCCTGAAACAGAATATTTTCCCGTTTTGTTTGTCTCATCACTTGTAATACAGCAAGTATTGCTGCGTTCTTCGACTTTCAAAACGAAAAAATCTTCTTATTTCCGGTCGAAGATTTTCGGCAAACAACATCTTTTAACGGCGCGGTGCCAAGCCTCAGAATACCGGCGTATTCTGATTGGAGGGCAATAAAACCTAAATAATCACGCTGTTTCGCCGAAAAAAACCATTGTACTCTGATTGCTTTGTCTAGGCTTTGTGGCTCGGCAGTCTTTTTTGACGATACAAAAAAGCCGCACCCTTGACATAAAAAAGGGTACGGCTGCTTTTCCTGCACTTTACAGTATTCCTGCTTAAAACCTCATAAAAACCGAACCCTTTCACGCAGGACGCAAGCCCTTAATGTCAGGTGAGTCTATTTTATCATAAAAGTTCTGTTTTTGCAACTGCTTTTTTTGGGGACGTTTTACGGTGCGCGATTGTCCGATTCCCTTCGTGCGGCGGTTTTTTAATTTTGCATCGACCGCCGTTTTCACACAGCGGGTTTTTATTTTTGCATCGAACGCCGTTTTCGCGCATTGCTTCGACCGCCTTTTGTAATTCGCCGGCCGGAGGCTGATTCGGACGTTCGCGCTTGTCGTTGCAAAACACGAAAAGACGTGGTAAAATATAGGCTGACGAGAGTCAAACCGCAAAAATTCACAAAAGGAGCAGATCTCCCATGAAACAAAGAAGCGAAAGAAAGCGTGTCATTAAGGAGCTTTTGGATCTTACCGACCGGGAATTTACCGATGAGGAATTGATCCACGAGCTTGTAGAAACCACCATTACAAAGAACTCCGAGCAAAAGGAACATCTGTCATTCGGCCAGCGCGCGTCCGACGCAGTTGCAAAGTTTGCCGGCAGCTGGGCGTTTATATTCAGCTTTATTGCGGTGATGGTCGTTTGGATGATCTTAAATGTTTTACTGAAAACCAAAGCCTTTGACGCCTATCCGTTTATTCTTTTGAACCTGGTGCTTTCCTGCATTGCCGCGGTTCAGGCGCCGCTGATCATGATGAGTCAGAACCGTCAGGAGGCCAAAGACCGCGAGCGCGCCGAAAACGATTACAAGGTAAACTTAAAATCGGAATTGATCGTGGACGACCTGCACAAAAAGCTGGATCTTGTTTTGGAAAATCAAAAGCATCTGATGCGACGACTGGAAAGGCTGGAGCAAAACTCAAAGGAATAAAGTGATCTCTCCCCTCAAAAAAGCAAAGCAATCAAAGATGGTTTTATGCTGCCGATAAGAAATTGCAAATTCCGCAAAACAAAAAAGCCCGACGGTTTTCAAACGAAGCCGTCGGGCATATTTTATGAAATTTTCAACGCAGCAAACGCTTTAAGAAACGCTGGAAGTGGAAGCTGTGATCTTGATCTTCTTTGCTTTCACGCGGCCGCTGGCGTATTTGTGGAACTCCAAAGACAGGCCGTCGTAATACTTTTTATAATTGTCCTCGAATTCATCACCTTTTAAAAGCTGCAATACGTCGGTGCGGTAATTCTTATAATAGGTGTCCTCGTCCTTTGAAATATCCTGCTTTTCAACCAAGGCAATTTCAGTATTGTCGGAATTTTTAAGAATTTTTACAGCGCCGGTCTTCATTTTAAAAGCATCGTCAAAGTAATCGGACGAATAGCTTGTATCGGAAGAGCCAAACACGGTAGCAGCGCTGCCGGTACTTGTGGAGGAAGAATCCGTGGAGGTTTCCTTCTGATATTCGCTGTAAATGGTATCGAATTTCTCGCCTTTGGAAATTCTGTCCTTATATTTTTTCAGCTTTGCCTCGGCTTCGGCCATGGTCATTTTGTTTTCACTCGAATCGGTAGCGGTCGTTCCG
Organism: Oscillospiraceae bacterium; assembly: GCA_902791335.1. Classification (GTDB taxonomy): domain Bacteria; phylum Bacillota; class Clostridia; order Oscillospirales; family Acutalibacteraceae; genus UMGS1532. The sequence goes on along the minus strand of CADAVL010000026.1, from coordinate 3,852 downwards.
GTGGAATCCGAATCGGACGAAACGGTAATGGTGATCGCGTTTGCAAGGCAGTAGTTCTTTGAAAAAGCGTCCTTCACGTCTTTTTCGGGAATCTCCTCGGTGCCCTTTGTATCGTAAATTGAGAGGAAATACTGATTTTTATAATAGCTTGAAAGGAACATCTTTTTAAAGGTTTCCTCGCCGACGCCGTTTTGCTCATAGATCGGCTGATAATAATTGCTCCAATACATGCCGGCATAGCTGTCAACATTGGACTTTGTTGAGTCGTCAAGCTTCAGCTTTAAAGCCTTTCTTTTCATCTCGGAAGCGGCGTAATCGCGCACGACCTCCTCGGCACGGTTGTTGATCCACTTATAATACTCGGTTTTGGTGGTCTTGCCGTTGTCGTCCTGCTCCTCCACCTTGTACTTTGTATAATCGGTGATGGTTTTATCGGAATTGTTGTTTTTAATATTGTTCTGCGCTTCCAAGGTGGCCTGCGTCATGGCATAAAGATACTGCGCTGTGGTAACGTCTACCGAAAGCTTGGCACTTTTATCAGTTACCGTAACCGCAACTTCGTCCTTCGGGTGGCAGGCGGCCAGCGAAAGAACCAATGCCGCCGCCATGATGACAGCCGCAATATTTCTTAATTTTTTCATGAGAAGAAGTCCTCCTTAACAAATTGAACATAAAGACAAGAGAAATTATACACCATTTGTTGTAAAATGTCCATAATTTTTTGCACATTTTCCGAAAATCTGCGGTGTATTTTTTGAAAGCCGATTGCGACCCTACCGTTTGTCTGCCGTGCGTCTACCGTTCGCCGGCGGTTTTATAAACCTCGGCAATGCGACCGGCGGTCTGGCCAATATCATAACCGGCACGTCTTAAAGCCTCCGACTGGTCTTTTCGCTCATAGCAGTCTGAGGTATTTAATACCATGTCCGCCCATATTTCGGCCGGCTGCTGCAAACTCAGCCATTTTACGGTGTCGGTGATTTCCACTTCGCCGTCGATCGTGTCGGAAACAAACACCGGAAGTCCGCTGGCCTGCGCTTCAATGGCGGCCACCGGCAGATCCTCTGCCAAAGACGGAAGAATAAATGCGTCCATAGCGGCGTAATATTCGTTGATATTCTTTTGCGCGCCCATAAACATTACTGCGTCGGAAAGGCCCAAAGCGTGAATTTTCCGCTGAATTTGCGCCATTAGGGGGCCTGTCCCAATGAGCATGAGCACCGATTTGAGATTTTTTTCATGAATGTTTTTGAAAATTTCCAGCAAAAAGTCATGGTTTTTACGGGGAGAAAAACGGCCGACGTGCCCAAGAACGAACTTGCCGCCGAGGGAAAGCCGCTGACGGATCTCCTCGCGCTTGGTTTCATCAAAGCGAAGACTTTCCAGTTGAATGCCGTTTTTTAAGATTGGCACCGCGTGGGTCTTGCAGTATTTTTTCCCGAACATCCACTCTGCGGCGGCCTGAGAGCTTGCAAAAGCGTGGGTCATTAAATGATCCACCCGCGGACGGTTGAAATAATGCAGAATATCCGCCGCGAGGCCAACCGACGACTTTGTATTGTGTGCGTGGGCAATAATGACCGGTACGTGCAGTCGGTGCCCTACCAAAAACGGTGTGATATCCGCGCAGGAGTTTTTGTTGACGTGGATCACATCATAATGATTTTGTTTGATGATTTTTTTCAGTGCAAAATAATAGGAAATAAAACGCTTTTGCGAGGGCAACTTGAAAATCCGGCTGCCGGAGTTTAAAAATTCTTCCTTGTACACGGGAGAAGCATAGGTGGTGACAAAGTCGAATTCAAATTCGCTGTGATCAAACTGTTTGTTGAGATTGCGAAGCAGTGTTTCAATGCCGCCGATGTTTTCGCTGAGGCTGAAAAGCAAAACTTTAATTGGTTTTCCCATACATTACCATCCGTCTGTTCCGGCTTAGGCTGACGAGATGAAACCTCCGTTACGGTTTGGAGTTTTGTCAGCCTAACGCACCGGTTAGTCTATGAAGCCTTTGCCGAGAGTGCAATTCTTAAAATATATCAAGGAATTATATTATACTACTATTTTTACCGTTTTTCCAGTATTTTTTTATAATCGGTAACGCTTGCGGCTTTTTAAGGGGATTCCGCTTTGCCCTTTTCGTTGAATTCCTTAAAAGAACGAGAGGTTTCAAGCAGTTTAAAAAGCGGTGCTTTTTTGAAAGGCGCTGCGGCCTCCCACAAAGGTCGCCAACGGACAAAGCCCTTTGTCCATAACAACAAGATCTGCCCGCTTTCCGGGAAGAATACTGCCGCACTCATGATCAATTTTTAAGGATACCGCCGGGTTTTTTGAAACCGATTTTACAGCGCTTTCCAGCGGAATACCGATTTTTGAAAGATTTTGAAAGCCGAATAATAAGGTAGAAGCACTGCCGTTGATGGTGCCGTTTTCAAAATAGGAAAGGCCGTTTTTCACCGTACAGCGATGCTCCTCCATTTCATAAACACCGTCGGGCAGTCCGGCGCACATCATAGAGTCGCTCACAAGATTGACGCGGTCATCGCCCTTGGCTTTAAAAATCAGCTTTACCACAGCCGGCGCAACATGGCCGAAATCGGCAATGACCTCACAATGAACGCGGTCGTCGGTGAGTGCGGCGCCCACAATGCCGGGATTACGGTGTTGCAGCGGCGCCATGGCGTTAAAGGTGTGGGTGCTGACGGTTGCTCCGGCGTCAATGCCTCTTAGTGCTTCGCCATAATTCGCGGCGGAATGGCCGATCTCCACCGTAACGCCGCGGCTTTTCAAAAAGCGAATGACATTCGCGGCGTCCGGCAATTCCGGCGCTACGGTCATAATTCTTATAAGCTCGCCGCCCGCGTTGCAAAAATGCTCGGCTCTATTTACAGAAGGTGTCTTTAAATAGGCAGGGTCGTGTGCGCCGCGATAGTCGTAGCTTAAAAAGGGACCCTCCAAATGAAGCCCCAGAATTCTCGCGCCGGCGGCTTCGGGTACAGCCTCCTTTAAGCTTTCAATGCAGCCGAGAACCACCTCGTCGGGGTAGGTGGAAAGGGTGGGAACAATGGTGGTAATCCCCTGCGTGGCCTCAAAATCCGAGAGCTTTAAAAAGCTTTCTTTTTTGCAGTCCAGTACCGCCGCGCCGTTTGCGCCGTGAAAATGCTCCTCAATAAATCCGGGCAAAAGATAATTGCCTTTTAAATCGACAATCTCGTCACCGCCGAGGTTGTCGCCGATCTCTGCAATCTTTTTGTTGCTTACTTTTACATCGGTTTTTAAAAAGGTGTAGTCATCTAAAAGCACCGAGCCGTTTTTGAATATCATAAAAAATAAACGCCGCCTTCCGAAATTGGGTCAAGCGCTCTGCCCATCACAATTGCAGGCAAAGCATGATTACCGTTATTTTATTCATTGTAGCAGAAATCGGTAGTATTATCAAGTAGTGGGCAAAAGCCCTTTTCCGCGCGGATTTTAAAACTTAAAAAAGTACATGGACTTGGCGTTTTTGGGAGGCTATGATAAAAGCAGAACTTTTTGGCTGACCACGGAGCTTCGGCTGACAAAAAGTCGAAGTTGGGCGCAAAAGAAAAACGAAGGAGCAAATACAAATGGAAGTTACAAAAAGCGAATGGAACGGCTTTGAGCGACTGGATTTTCTTTTTGAGGAAAGGGCGGCCATTGTGGTGCTGCCGAAAATCTTCTGTTTTTTTGGAACCGTTGTAACTGATTATTTTGTCTAAGTACTTTTTTGAGCGTTTTTTAAAATTTTTTTGGGGGGAGGTATCGCGCGCCGCGCCGCCCGCGAAAGCGGGCGGCGCGGCAAAGCCCCTTTCAAAAAAAAAAAAAACTGCAATT
>CADAVL010000025.1 GCA_902791335.1 Oscillospiraceae bacterium | reverse complement strand
AAAATCTATAAAGTGATTCATGTATTTTTATTCTCCTAACAAATCGCGGTTATTTTGATAAAGACAAAAGCTTCCGTTCCGGGAAAATCCGGCTGCACGGTAAAATTTCAACAGCGGCTTGCGGCAAAAGGCAAACAGCTTTTTATCTGGTCCGTTTTTTGAAAGCTCCGTTAATATTTCCTTGCCGATCCCTTTTTCACGAAACTGCGGCAGCACGGCGATCCCTGCAAGATAGGCGTTTTCGCCATCCAGATGGACGAACGCCGCCCCCTCTTTTTTGCAATAATATTTTGCGGCGCGGTGGCGCAGGCGGTGCGACGCGTCGGCATACCACCGCTCAAACGGCGGCAAAGAAAGCTCCGACGACTGCGCGCCTTGAAATATTTTATAAACAGCGGCAAGGCTGTCCTTTTGCGTTTCGTCCGTTTTTATTCCGACCGGCGATTTATTTTCCGAAAGTCCGTCCAGATTTTCGTGCGAATTTACGTTCGGATTTACGTTCGGATTTTCGTGCGGATTTACGGCCGAATTTTTTACAGAATTTTCGACCGATACCGCATAAATTTTCTCGTGCGGCATTTCTTTTAAGATCGGTTCCTTGCAAATAAGTTCCGAAAAGCCGATCGCGGTCAAAAACGCCGTAAGCTCCTGCCGCTCGGTTTCTTTGTACGCTTTTTTCACCGATACCGTGACCGCGCCTTCGTAAGCCGACAACAGCGCCAGCGTTTCTCCGCTGTCCGCGCGCTGTTCGTAAAAGCGGCAAAACTCAAACTTTGCGCCGTAGGCTTTAAAAAGTGCGCGAATCTTCACTCCTGCACAATCGTGAAAGCCGCTTTTCGGCAGCTGATTTATTTCACAAATCATGAGAGTTCCTTTGAGCAATAGTGCCGCAGCCACGTCGCGGCCAACCGATACATACTTTCAATATCCCGTGTATCGCAAACCGACGAAGCCGAGTGAATGTATCGGCACGGCAGTGACACGGCGCAGGTTTTCACGCCGCCGCAGCTCACATGAACACTGCCGGCATTGTTACCGCCGCTCGGTCGGGTCTTCGGCTGTACGGCAATGCCGTTTTCTCTTGCAAGCTTCAAGGTTTCATGATACATCTCTTTATCGTAAAGCGTTGCGCCGTCCATAAACGAAACGGCGGCGCCGTGAGAAAGCGCGCAGACCCTATTTTCCTCTGCCACACCCGAAAGATCGGCCGCCGTGGTACCTTCCAAGATCAGGCAGCAGTCGGGATCAATGGCAAAAGCCGCGGTCTTAGCGCCCCGAAGTCCAACCTCCTCCTGAACGGAAAAGGAAACGTAATAGTCATAGTCGCGTTCGGTTTGCAGAAGCTTTAAAAGCACGGCGCAGCCCACGCGATCGTCCAAAGCTTTTGATAAAATACCGTGTTCGCCGAGCCGCTCAAAGCCGCCCTCCAATACCGCCGTGTCGCCCGGAGAGATAAACTTGTTGGCGTCGCTGCGGTTTTTTATGCCGATATCAATATAAAGCTTGTCCGTTTCCGGCGCTTCGAGGCGCTTTTCCTCCGGCAGCAGATGGATCGGTGTAGCGCCGATCACGCCTTCAATGCTGTTTTCAATCAGTACCCGTCTTGCAAGCAGTACGGTAGGATCTATACCGCCGATCGTGGAAAAACGCAACAGACCCTCAGGCGTAATTCCGGTGATGATCAGACCCACCTCGTCCATGTGCGCATCCAGCATTACGCGACGTTTGGAGGGCTTTTTCCCCTTTACATGAACCAAAAGATTGCCGAGCGCGTCCACCCGATAGCAAACATCGTCGGGCAACTGACTGATAATATATTCTCTTACCGGTGCTTCTTTGCCGGAAGGAGCATTGATGGCGCACAGCGCCGAAAGCAAATTAAGCATGATGATCCTCCCAATTTAAAATAAAGTTTGAAAGAAGCTTTACCGCAGCTTCAATATCGCCCATTTGCACCGTTTCCGCCGGCGAGTGCATACTGCGAATGGGCACGGAAAGAAGGCCTGTAGGCACGCCTTTTCGATTGAGCGAAATAACATCGGCATTCGTGCCGGTCTTGCCGCCCATCACCTCAAACTGAAGCGGAATACCGCTTTCAGCCGCTGTTCTTTTTAATCTCGCGGTGATATCGCCGGACAAGATCGGTGAAACACCCAGCATGGGGCCGCGACCGAGATCACCGGTTTTGTGCGGAGGAATATTGGGATAACTGCCAAAAGTAGTGTCAACGCAAACGGCAAAATCGGGGTCAATATCATACGCGGCGGTTTTGGCACCCCGAAGCCCTAACTCCTCCATTCGGCTGAACTGCATACACACCCGAACCGGTAGCTCTTTATTTTTAAGTGTTTCGGCCACACCCAAAAGCACCGCCACGCCGGCACGGTTGTCCATCGCCTTGCCGCAGACCGTGTCGCCGTAAAGTTCGGCGGCCTTTACAGAAAATACGGCAACATCACCGGGCGCAATGATTTCTGCCGCTTTTTTTGAAAGCCCTGTATCGGCAAATAATTCATCGAGTGGCTTGACCTTTTGCTCTTTTGATTTTAAATGCGGCGGCGTGCTGCAAAAAACGGCTTTTGTGGGTTTCCCCGAAAGAACGGTGATTCGCTGTGCAGGCAGCATTCTTGCGTCGATGCCGCCAATTGGACTCAGCCGCAAAAAACCGTCGGAAGTAACATGGGTCACAATGAACCCGACCTCGTCAATATGTGCGTCCAAAAGCAGGGTCGTTTCAGAGCGTGACGACGGAAGCTCCGCCGCCAGTGAACCGTCTTTTAAGCGGCGACAGTCTGCAAATTCCGATAAATACCGTAAAACAATATCTTCTGCTTCAAAAACCTCTCCAATGTCCGATGCATTGGAGAGGTCTTTGAGCATTTCCTTTAAATTAAAACTCAAAAGAAAAGACTCCTTCATTTTTTGTGGGTCGAATGATGAAAATTCTATGCCAAATCAAAAATGTCCGGCGGCCGGATCAAAGCCTCCCCGGCCGGTAAAAAGCACCGGCCGATTGCGTAGGCAAGCGAGACAAAGAACCCCGTCAGACTGAAAGTTTTTAATCCAGCTTGTTTACAAGCTCCTTAAAATATTTACCGCGCGCGGCAAAATTCGGAAACGCGTCAAACGCGGCGCAGGCAGGACTCAGCGACACAATATCGCCGTCCACGGCGTTTTCATAGGCCAATTTAACCGATTCTTCAAGCGATCCGGAGTGCAGAATTTTAAGACTTTCGTGATACCCTTTATCTGCGCGCACCGCTTTTTCAATTTTATCGGCCGTGGGGCCGGAAAGAATCAACAGCTTCACTTTTTCGTTGATATACGGCGCCATCGGCTCAAAAGGAATGTGCTTATCATAGCCGCCGGCAATTAAGATGACCGGCTGCCCGAAGGCTTTCAGTCCGGCGATGGTTCTGGTGGGGCTGGTTGCAATGGAATCGTTGAACCAGCGAACACCGTGCAGGGTGCGAACCGGCTCAATGCGATGCTCCACGCCCTTAAACTCGGTAGCAACCTTGCGAATGCTGTCCGCACCGGCATAGCCCCAGACCGCAGAGATCGCCGCCAGGTAATTTGCCACGTTGTGCTCGCCCATCAGCGCAATATCACTGCGGTTCATAATGGGCGCGACCATGCGGCGGTAGGCCATGTAAATGGTGCCATCGTCGGAAAGCCATGCGCCGTTTGAAACCGGTGTTTTTAAGCTGAAATGCATATATTGGCCGCGAACTTCGGCGGCAAAGCTTCTTGTAATATCATTGTCATCGTTTAACACTGTGCGCGAAAAGGCGTTCTGGTGCAAAAGAATGTTCTTCTTCGCGTTGATATATTCGTCCATGTCCTTGTGAACGTCCAGATGATTCGGCGCGACGTTGGTCACCACCGCGACATCGGGGCTTTTTCGCATGGAGATCAGCTGAAAGGACGACAGCTCCACGACCACGTAATCCTCCGGCCGAATCTTTTCAATATCCGGCAATAGCGGGTGGCCGATATTACCGCCGACGTGGACCCGTTTGCCCTCCGCCTCCAGCATTTTTGCGCTTAATGTGGAGGTGGTGGTTTTTCCGTCCGAACCGGTAACGGCAAAAATGGTGGCCGGACAGACCTCAAAGAACACCTCCATTTCGGAGGTTACGGCAATGCCGTTCTCGCGCGCGTTGACAAGCTCCGGCAGATAATAATTCATGCCGGGCGTTCTGAAAATAATGTCAACCTCTAAATTTTTAAGATAATTTTCTCCAAGACGCAGCTCAGCGCCTTTTTTCTCAAATTCGTCGGCGATCGGTCCGACCGCTTCACGAGTGCGCCGATCGCAAATGCAGACCCTTGCGCCCTGATTCAAAAAGCTTTCGATCAGCGGAGTATTGCTGACACCCATGCCGCACACAGCAATGCGTTTTCCGTTGATCTTGCTGAAAAATTGTTTATAATCCAAAAGTAGCCGCCTCCAATATATGATGAAAGTATACTATACTTATATTATACAGGATATACCATAAAAATCAACAAAATAATAGTAAGAAAACAAATTTATTATTGCCGAAGACCGTAAAAAATATTATAATGTGTCTAACGTCGGTAAAATCCGGCGGACAAAGGAAACGTACAAAAAACATAAATATAAATAAAGGAGCAAATCGTACCGCTATGAATATTGTAGCCGCACTGCAAAAGGAATTTAACCTTAAAGAAAACCACCTTCAAAATATTATCAAGCTGATTGACGACGGCAATACCATTCCGTTTATTGCAAGATACCGCAAGGAGCTTACCGGCAGCGTAGACGATCAGCTTTTAAGAGCGCTGTTTGAAAGGCTTACTTATCTTCGCAATTTGGACGAGGAGCGCGAACGAATTATTGAGGTAATTCGCGAAAGCGGCAAGCTTAGTGACGCGCTTTTGGAAAAGCTGCAAAACGCCGAAACGCTCTCACAGCTGGAAGATTTATATTTACCCTACCGCCCCAAGCGCAAAACGCGCGGCACGGTCGCCCGAAGTCTCGGATTGAAACCGCTGGCCACCGAGATGTTAAAACAGAATAAAACGGAAGCGGAAATCAGGGACTTCGCACAAGGCTTTGTTCGTGAGGAAGTTCCCGACGCAGACGTCGCACTCAAAGGCGCAATGGATATTATCGCCGAGGATATTTCCGTGGACGCGGATCTTCGCGGACGGCTGAAAAATGTGATCGGAACCTACGGAACGATCCAAAGCACCGCCGCGGACGAAAACACAGCAGAGTCTATTTATGCGATGTACAAGGAGCACACCGAAAGCCTTAAAAAGGTGCCGAATCACCGCATTCTTGCCATGAACCGCGGCGAAAAAGAGGGATATCTCAAAATTTCTCTTTGCTATGAAAAGGAGCAGGCCTTAAAAATTGTTAAAAAAGGATATATAAAGCCGGACGGCGTCTTTGCTCAATACGTGGAGGCGGCAGCAGAGGACGCCTACAGCCGACTGATCTTTCCGGCAATCGAGCGCGAGCTTCGCGGTGTACTGACCGAACGTGCCGTTACGGCCGCAATTAAGGTTTTTGCGGACAATTTGAAAAGCCTTTTAATGCAGCCGCCCTTAAAATCACGCACGGTCATGGGATTGGACCCAGGCTATCGCACCGGCTGTAAAGTAGCGGTGGTAGACCCCACCGGTAAGGTTTTGGATACCGGAGTGATCTACCCTGCACCGCCGCATATAAAAATTGCGGACGCCGAAAAAACACTGCTGCGCTTTATAAAGCAATACGGCGTCAAGGCCGTCGCCATCGGCAACGGCACCGCTTCGCACGAAACGGAGGATTTTTTCTCCGAAATGATCAAAAAATATCAGCTGGACGTAGGCTACATGGTCGTCAGCGAGGCCGGCGCGTCGGTTTATTCGGCTTCAAAGCTTGCCGCAGAAGAGTTTCCGCAGTTTGACGTGTCGCTGCGGTCGGCGGTTTCCATTGCAAGAAGATTGCAGGATCCATTGTCGGAGCTTGTAAAAATCGAGCCGCAGGCCATCGGCGTTGGGCAATATCAGCACGATATGCCAAAAAAACAGCTGGAGGAAACCTTGGGCGGTGTCGTGGAGCAGTGTGTCAACGCGGTTGGTGTCGATCTCAACACCGCCTCTGTTCCGCTTTTAAAGCGTGTGGCCGGAATTACTGCCGCCGTGGCCGAAAATATTGTAAAATACCGCGAAGAAATTGGAGAATTCAAAACAAGAAAAGCGCTTTTAAAGGTGAAAAAGCTCGGCGCAAAAGCGTATGAGCAGTGCGCCGGATTTTTAAGAATCCGCGGCGGCGAAGAACCGCTCGATAACACCGGCGTCCACCCCGAAAGCTACAAGGCGGCCGAGGGCTTACTAAAGCTTTCCGGCGGCCGTGAAAAAGTAAAGGATTATCTTGAAACCGCCAAAAAAGCAGAGATCGCAGAAAAGCTCTCCGTCGGTCTGCCCACGCTCATGGATATTGCCGAGGAGCTGTCCCGACCGGGTCGTGACCCCAGAGAGGATCTGCCGGCACCGATGCTAAAGAAGAATCTGCTGTCCATTGAAGACTTAAAGGAAGGCATGGTTTTAACAGGCACAGTACGAAACGTTATTGATTTCGGTGTCTTTGTGGACATCGGCGTGCATGAGGACGGCCTTATCCACATTTCCGAGATCTGCGACCGATTTATCCGCCACCCAAGCGAGGTGCTGAAGGTCGGCGATATTGTGGAAGTTCGCGTTTTGTCGGTCGATGTAAAGAAAAAGCGGATCGCGCTATCGAGAAAAGGAATAAAAGGTTGAAATTAAAGCCTTTATGGTTTATAATAGTAAAGCTGATTACAAAAGAAAGGGGCGGTTTTTATGCAACCGGACGCACTGGATGCCGGCGTATACGGCGGTCTGCACACCAAAGAAAGCATTCGTCTGCTTGTTTGCTACATACTCAACAATATTTCCGAGCCGCTCCCGGCCAACCGCTTTTGCGATGAAATGCACGCCGACGGCATCGCCAATTATTTTGAGCTGGTGGCGGCGGTCAACGACCTTGCAAAAAAAGAACTGATTAAAGAAACCGAATTCGGCAGCGGCTATTATGTTTTAACAAAGCTTGGCAGGTCCACCATTGCACAGCTAAAGGAAAGTATTCCGCGCGATGTGCGCAGGCACGCCTATGAAGCAACCGTGAAGATGCTGCGGCGTATAAAGTATCAGGAGCAGACGGTGGTAAAAGCCGAAAAGCGGCCCAACGGCGAATATCTGCTCTCCTGCTCTGTGATGGAGGGTGACAAAGAAATGATGACAGTGCGCCTGAATTTGCCGGATTTTGAAACCACAGAAAATGCAAAGAACTATTTTTGGGACAGCCCCGAAACCATTTATGCCGGCGTGATCAAGCTTTTGACTAAAGAGGACCTGCACTACCACGAGGACGAAATTGAATTTATCGACCGCTGAAGCGGTGGATTTTCAAGAAAAAGCGCCGAACTCCGAAATTAAAAAAGTCAGACAGCTGTTAAGGCAAAATCGGCTCCAATTGCCGACACCCTTAAAGCTGTCTGACTTTGCTTATATTCTATCAAAAGTTACGCGGTTTATCAATAGTCATAATAGAAAAATTAAAGAAATGTGATACAGCCCATTGTAAATGTAACACAAAAATACCAACTGCTTTATTGCCAACGTCCCGTTCAGTATCCGTTTTTTTCTTAGATGTTTCCTTTGTATTTCGGCAAAACGAACACCCACGATCGCAACTTTTTCAAAAAATTACACAAAGTTAAAAATAATACTTGATTTTTTCATTGAAACCAGTTATAATATCATAGTCAGCTTACGGAGAGATGGCTGAGTTGGTCGAAGGCGCACGATTGGAAATCGTGTAACGGCTTAAACCCGTTCAGGGGTTCGAATCCCCTTCTCTCCGCCATAAAAAAGCAGCAAACCTTCAGGTTCGCTGCTTTTTTTGATTTACTACACTAAATTCCCATAAGGGGATTCGAATAAGGAAGGAGCCGCCCTTTTGGGTGGCGGAAGAAAACAGTCCGGTGGACTGTTTTTCGCTGACGCGGCAACGAGCGTCAGCGAGGCGATAGGCGCGGGCAGCGACGGGACAAAATTCCCTTCTCTCCGCCAAATTGATAAACGCCCACGGTCATTTTTGGCCGTGGGCGTTATTTCATGCAAAGCCGCATAAACACTGGGATTTCAGGACATTTCTTTCTTAAAAAATCGTCCGAAATTGTCACCAAAATTTCCTGCCGAAAATTTGTCGTGGTTCCTTTCGTGGTTCCTTTTTATAAATTTTTCATCTTTTGAGAAACATTTTAAACTCTCTCAAATAATGCCATTGACAAACCGCGTAATTTTTGATAATATATAAACAAAGTCAGACAGCTTTATGGGTGTCGGCAATTGCAGCCGATTTTGCCTTAACAGCTGTTTGACTTTTTTCTTTTTTATTATGTTTGATCCGTGCACTCACCCTTATCTCATGCTGAATTTTCCCTGACGGTTAGAATAATATTTTCTTCAAGGTATCTCTTTATTTAATCAAGGCTCATCCCCTGTAAGTACCTCTGAAAGATTTTTTTAACGGTTTCTTTTTCCGGGACGATATAAATTTCTTTTGTATCCTTGTTTCTCCTGTAACAGAGCAAAGTAAAACGACAAGCATAAGCACTGTTTTGCATACGCTTATTGATCCCCCACTTGACATTCGCACTGATATGCTCACTGTCGGACACGAATTCCATCATGTCATTCGGCGTACAATTCAGTACTTTGCAGATTTTGCCCACGGTTTCAACCGTGATATTTTCATTCCAGGTCATTTTGGAAATGACATAGTTGCTTATACCCGCAGCCTTTTCCAGGTCTTTCTTTTTCATATCCCTGTCTATCAGCAATTTCCAGAGCTTTTAATAGCTTATATCCATACCGTCAGCCTCGATTCAAACAGAATTTGCCCCGAAAACAGGAACAGCCGGTCTTGGCTGTTGAGGATATAATAGCATATTTCCTGCAAAAATGTAACGGTTTATAAAGCGATTGATTTAATCTTTGAGGTTTTTTAGCAACCCCTCCGCAGAAAGGAAAAAGACGAACCGCATTTTACTACGATTCGCCTCCGCTGAAATATATCTTAGTTTGTCTTTGCAATAGAATATTCCTGATTCATTTTGTTTCTGCTGTAATCTTTCTTAAACCGGGGAGTTTACTTTTTTTCGTTGTGACAGGTGGCGCCTGTCAGTGTATAGAAGCAGTTGTCCTTAGCGAAAAAACACCTTGAAAAGTCATCTTGCTGCCGATATAATAATGCAAAAACGATGTTATCCAATTATTTCCCCCTCGCATGGTTCTCGATCAACCGATCGGTTCAAAATCCGCAACTCCGTGCTTACACAGCGGACATATGAAATCCTCCGGCAGTTCTTCTCCCTCATATACATATCCGCACACCTTGCAGACATACCCTTTCCTGCCCTCGGTTTGAGGTTTTGGCTTGACATGCTTCTGATAATAGGCATAAGTCATCGTCTCCCTGTCTGAGATAACCCGTGCCTCGGTAATCTCGCAGATAAACATACCGTGGGTATCAAAGTCAACATACTGCATCACTTTCAGAGACATAAAGGAATTTATATATTTCGGCAGAAAGACCAATCCGTTATCGCTGCGAAGAGGTTCGCAGGTTGCAAATTTATCCACCGTTCTGCCGCTTTGGAAGCCAAATGTTTCAAATACCGAAAACGGTGCGTCGGTGCTCAGGCAGTTAACATTCATAATGCCTGTCTGTTTTATGATGTGATGTGAGTAGTTTTCTTTGTTGATTGTCACGGCAATACGGTTGGGCGTATTTGTGACCTGTGACACAGTGTTAACAATAAGACCGTTGTCCTTTTTACCGTCGTTAGAGGTGACAACATACAGCCCGTAGCCGAGATTGAAAAGAGCTGACAGATCGTTTTTGTTCGCGGTTTCATCCTGCATTGCCAGATACTCACGGCAAAGCTCCTCTGCGAGGGCGTCTATCTGTTCGTTGCTGTCTGTGTCAGGCGCGGAAAGCAGCTTCACCGTATTTGATACAAAGGTAATGTCCGCAGAATTTTCAAGCATTCCGCGCATAACCTTGGCTGCAAGCGGTGCCCACGAGCCGTTCTCGATCAGAGCAACTGTGCGCTTCTGATAATTCCGCTCGGTCAATGCCTCAATATAATGACGCATCGGCGGAAATATATCGGCATTGTAGGTAGTGGTTGCAAGAACCAGTTTTCCGTAGCGGAAGGCATCGGCAACGGCGGCGGACATATCGCAGCGCGCAAGGTCATATACCGCAATATTCGGGCATCCGTTTGCGCGCAGTCCCGAAACAAGCCGTTCAACCGCTCTTTTGGTGTTCCCGTAAACTGAGGTGTATGCAACAACAATACCGTTGGCCTCAACAGCATAGGACGACCATGTATTGTACAGATCAAGATAATAGCCAAGGTTCTCACTTAATACCGGACCATGCAGCGGGCAGATAACACGTATATCCAGAGCCGCTGCCTTTTTCAGAAGCGCCTGAACCTGTCTGCCGTACTTGCCGACGATACCGATATAATACCGCCTTGCTTCGTCCACCCAATCTTCTTTTACATCAAGCGCACCGAACTTGCCGAATGCGTCTGCAGAGAAAAGAATTTTTTCCGTTTCCTCATAACTAACGATGACCTCCGGCCAATGCACCATAGGGGCTGCAACAAAACGCAGAATATGCGTCCCCAGAGGCAGCCTGTCGCCGTCGGAGACGACTGTGCAGTTTTCTGTGAAATCCTTTCCGAAAAACTGATGCATCATGACAAATGCTTTTGATGTCGCTACAATAGCGGTATCGGGATAATTTTTCTTAAAAACAGCTATGCTTGCCGAATGATCAGGCTCCATGTGCTGAATCACCAGATAATCAGGTTTCCTGCCTTTGAGAACCGTTTCCAGATTATCAAGCCACTCGTGCGTAAAAGCTGCATCTACGGTATCCATCACAGCAATCTTTCCGTCCGTGATAACATAGGAATTATAAGACATACCGTTCGGCACCGTATACTGACTTTCAAAAAGATCAATTCTATGATCGTTTACCCCGATGTAATGAATATCTTTGGCTATCATACATACTTCCTCCGTCACTCGGTTTCCATGTAAAATTCGTCTTTACCAACTCCGCAGAGAGGACAGACAAAATCGTCGGGAACATTCTCCCACGCTGTACCCGACGCTATTTTCTCTTCGGGACATCCAATTTCCTCGTCATACACGAAACCGCAAATATTACAGATATACTTCATAGTTTTTCCTGCCTTTCATAAATTTATTCAAGCGGATATTTCACCGCGTGCTGTCATTTTTTTAATTTCCTTTTCCTGCTTATCGCAAAGAGCATTGACGCGGTTGGTAAGAACCGTTCGTTCCTTGGTCTTGCAACTCCTGCTGCGCTCAATGACACCCATAAGGCGCATACTGCAAAAACAATCTTTTTCCATTTTTCATGTTTTTGTCCCTCCATTACAGAACGATTTTCAGCCCGGGAGCCGACAGTTTTGCATAGTCGGCTCCTGTTTTCGTTCTACCTATTAGCGTCCGGTTTCCTTGCTTTTTTCAAAGAAAACGGTCGTTGGTCGGTTTCCGGAAATTCATGATGCGGCAGCGGATCTGTTTCCGGATCATGGATCATATCAAGATCGAAAATATCCGTTTCCTCGATACCGCGGCAAAAACCACAGTAAACATCACCCTCCGGTATGAGTCTTCCACAGTGTTCACAGTGTTCGTAAATCGCCATCATGTCGGTTTCCTCCTTTAATTTTTCTGCAATCTCTCGCAGTTAGGAACAATCCGCATATTTGCGGTTTTCTCTTCACCTATTCTCTCTGAATTAAAAAACTGTCTTATTTTTGATCCATTCATTAAATTACCCAATGCCTGTTTTTGACGGTCTCAAACTGCTCAAAAAGTACTACCGGAGCCCCAATGACCCGATAATAAGCGAAACGGCAGTTTCTTTCAATGAAAGCTGCAGTAAAACAGCAAACAGCTCAATCGCAATGCCCATGAATATTTTTCTCATACCGTTATTTTCCCCATTACTGCTTCATTTAATTTTGCTTTAACCGAGGTCAAACATTCATATCCTTCAAGGGTAAGAGTGTTTTCCCTTTTCAGCTTATCCAAGAGCCACAAACAACGATGCTTCTTTTCCCATGACATTTTAAGCCGTCCTTTACATTGGATAATGCGGAAATAGCAGCCACATTGTCTATATGATCATTTTCCCCTGTTTGGTTTTTTCGTTTCGGCAAAGGCAGGCGTCGGTATCTGCGGTGTCGGTCGAACCGGATAACGAACGAATACCAGCTCCGGAAGGGGACGAATCTCTTTACTTTGGCATTCCGGACACACTCCCTCAAAAATCAGACGATGCCGAATAATCTTATAGCCTGACTGTTTGGCAATCTCTTCATCCAAATACGGTTTGTACGGATGCGGCGCATCACTTACTTTTTTGCACTTGACGCAAAACATATGATAGTGCAGATCGGTGCGCAGATCGTATCGGTCCGCTCCCGGCACTCGCATATGACATATCAAACCGTCCTCACAAAGAAGGTTCAGATTACGGTATACGGTTCCATGGCTGATTTTCGGATCCAGCTTATGCACATCATTGAATATCTAATCAGCCGTTGGGTGGTCCGTCCTTGCCTGTACTGCCTGTAAAACCATTTGCCGCTGTTTTGTTTCTCTTCGTATAATCATCGACTTTCATCTCCGTAATTTTCGTCCCGCCCTGTCTGTCCGGCACAGGCGGGCCTCAACTGTTGCAGGCTGAACATCAGCCGCTGCTCTCGTTGGAATAAGCAATAGGGCTAAACATTTTAAGATTAATCAGCATCTGTCACCCAAAGGCCGTGCAGATTGCAATAAGCGTATACAGCTTCAACTTCATCTCCATTGCAAATGGCAAAGCTGATTGATGGCTCTCCGGTCGGGCACAGTTCCTTGCGCTGATTTCCGAACTTTGTTTGAAGGGAAATCCATTCAATATGGTGATCCTCGTTCATCGGATGAAGAATCGAACCGACATTTACATGAACTATACCATCCTTTACGGAATACACAGGAATATGCTTTTCAATTGATGCGTCAATTACACCCGGTATCACTTCGTGCATCAACTCACCACAACAGACAACTGGGATTCCACTGTCATTGACGAACGCAATCATATTTCCGCAGTGATTACAGATAAAAAATCTTTGTTCCATAGGTGTTTCTCCTTTCAGAGCTTTTTGCTTTTCTTAAAAATTTTCTGCATGGATCTCAAAGTAACTTTGCGGATGGTTGCAGGTCGGACAGACCTCCGGAGCCTCTGTTCCGACCGTAATGTGTCCGCAGTTTCGGCATTCCCATGTTCTGACTTCCTTTTTTGCGAAAACTTTTTCGGTCTCAATATTGCGAAGTAGCGCACGGAAACGCTCCTCATGCTGCTTTTCTATCTCTGCGACAAGGCGAAACTTCTTTGCGAGCTCCGGAAAACCTTCATCCTCCGCTGTTGCTGCAAACTCTACATACATAACCGTCCACTCATAGTTTTCTCCCTCGGCGGCAGTATCAAGATTCCTTTCTGTCCCGCCAAGTTCGCCGAGTTCCCTGAACCAGAGTTTGGCGTGAGCCTTCTCATTTTCCGCCGTTTTCAAAAACAGGGCGGCAATCTGTTCAAAACCCTGTTTTTTTGCGACAGAAGCAAAAAAACTGTACTTGTTTCTGGCCTGCGACTCCCCGGCAAATGCCTCCCAAAGGTTTTGCTCGGTCTGTGTTCCTGCATACTTGTTTCTGTCATTCATAAGTGCTGCCCTCTTTCTTTCATTATTAGGATAAGCTCCTAATAAAATTATAGGCGAGATCCGGTATAAAGTCAATAGGCAGTAAAGCAATCATAGGAGTTTTTCCTAATTGCTTTTTGTTTTTTTACTCTTTTATGAGTCGCAGAAACATAAAAACCTCCTGCCGGCATGATGTGCCGAACAGGAGGAATTATTCACGGAGCTGCCGTGATCATATTATTAGTTACCGTTACGCCCCAGGTTTCCTGCACGGCGGATATCGGTTCTGCCTGAACAGCCTCGGCAATAACCTCAATTGCCTGATACACCGTGGTGGCGTTTTCAAGCTGTGCCTGCCCGAGGGTTAAAGGTTCGCACAGTATTTCGGTTGCTTCTCCGGGCTCTACCGAATAGGGAAAATAGTAGGTGTGGTTTGTTCCGGCGATCCAACCGTTTTTAAGTGTAAGATTCGGGTATTGAGAAACGGCCGTCCCTGCAACGTCGCCGTTTGAATCAAAATAATACGAAACCAGCCTCAGGCGAATAAATCCCTTGACATTCCCGGTATTTTCCACCCGTATATCCGCCTTTTTTCCACCCACAGCGGCAGTGCCGACCACCTCGTTATTGTCAAGCTTCTCACGGACAGCGCAGGAAACCTCTGCAGCGGCAATGCACGGTACATTGACGGGGTCTCCCGACTACTTCACGTTTTCCGAAGCAGCAGCCGCAGAAACAGTAACAATGTTCAACGCAAGTGCGAGAGTGAGGACTGCAGTTAATTCAGTTTTTTTGCTTTTCATAGTAAGTGCTCCTTTAATATTATTTGCGGTTTCCTTTCCGCAACATAAGTATAGCAAAACGAAGCAGCCCATTCACCGCAAAAACGCTTGAAAATTGTCACAAAACTATAAGAATCGAAAGTCGTGTAACAGCATCATTTTCAACTCGCAGTAACAACCTCAGAGGAATTCCTTCAGCATCTCCTAAAACTTGTCTTTTCACGGCCCCCTGCGGTCTTTTTTAGAATTTCTCCGTTTCTAAAGAAGATCCGCGTCGAAATGCTTGCAATACCGAAACGGGCGGAAAGCTCCGGTTCATCTTCCACGACCGAGGTGGGAGACTCAGACTCGGCTGCGCACCTCTGTTCTGCGCATTCCGTGGCTGTCGTCCTGCAGTTAAAAGCAGCAGAAAAGAGTCTATACAGTATACCATATTTTCCCCTTTTCGCAACACACTTTCGTTGATTTTTGCATATGTCTGTTTGAAGTTGAGTTTCGCGATAGTTTGCGAATTATAGCTGTAAAAACACCATGCATGTTTTTTATTCATTCATACTTCAATGCCGCCAAAAGCATCTTATGCTGAAGGCTCTGCTTGACGATGAGGAGCATTTTAAGGTTCTTATCAATTCTCTGCCTGACAAGGACTTTTCAACCAAGCTGTTTGATCTGCCCACTATTCGGAAGCAGCTTGACATGGCGATTCCCGAAACCTTTACAGAGGAGGAACGGAACGAACTTTGCTTTTTTCTATCAGGTCGGATATGCGGTAATACGGGAATGGCTGAATCGCGAGAACCGCCAGTCACCGAAAAATATAGCGGTGTTCCTCAACGGCGTCATACGCAAGCTGACACAATGAGTGGTCGTAATTATTATTTTTAGAACAAAACGGGGAAATCTTTAAAATACGCATATACTAAACCCGCCTGGTTTGTCACGAAAGTCAGGCGGGTTCCTTTTGATAGCGTGGAAAACATTCTCTGCTCATTTCTGCATTTTCCAAAAAAGTTTGTCACCTTTTTCGTTTGCCGTTCGTCTATTTATTGAAAAAAGAAAGCCGGGGTGCAGTTCAGAATGGTTTTTAGCAGCTTACAGTTTATTTTAATCTTCATGCCGATATTTTTCACCGTTTATTATCTCACTCCCGGAAAGTATAGAAATGCGGTTTTGCTTGCAGGGAGTCTTGCTTTCTACCTTGTAGGGACGATAAATACCCCTGTCCACTTCTTTTTGTTTGTTGCCAGCATTGTTGCGGATTTTCTCGCCGGTATTTGTATGGAAAAACGGCAGAAGTACAAAAAGGCGATTTTATCTTGTACCATCGTTTTTCATTTGATCTGTCTCTGCATATTCAAATACGCTAACTTTGTTCTCGGTGAATTAGGGAAACTTTACGACGGATTTCCGTCCTTTAACGAAATCCTTCTGCCGATCGGAATTTCCTTTTATACTTTTCAGGGCATATCATATATTGCCGATGTTTATAGAGGTAAAATCACGGCAGACCGTAATTTGCTGAATTTTGCCGTTTATATTTCAATGTTTCCGCAACTTATTGCCGGACCTATCGTAACCTACGATGAAATATCAGACCGACTGTACCAAAGAAGAATAACCTCTAAAACAGTTTTACAGGGTGTCGGAATATTCATATTCGGTCTAGGGCTTAAAGTGTTGCTCGCAAACCCGCTCGGAAAGCTTTGGTCTCAGGCGCAAGCAATCGGATTTGAAAGCTTATCGACACCGCTTGCCTGGATGTCGGTTATTGCCTTTTCCCTGCAGCTTTACTTTGATTTCTTCGGATACTCTTTGATGGCAATGGGCCTTGGAGAGATGCTGGGTTTTACTTTGCCGGAAAACTTTAAACACCCATATGTGAGTGTTACGATGACCGAATTTTGGCGCAGATGGCATATAACGCTCGGAAGATGGTTCAGAGACTACGTATATATACCGCTCGGAGGGAACCGAAAAGGGGCCTTGAGAACAACAATCAATTTACTGATTGTCTGGCTGTTTACGGGATTATGGCACGGTGCAGGCTACAATTATTTGCTTTGGGGATTGGTTCTCTTTCTGATCATACTATCAGAAAAACTGTGGATAGGTAAGTGGCTGAATAAGCACAGACTGCTTGGCCACATTTATATGGTGTTTTTGATACCGCTTACCTGGACGGTATTTGCCGTAAATGATATTACGCAGTTAGGCATTTTGCTTACGAGACTTTTCCCCTTTTTCGGAAAAGGTGCATGGTCGGTTTTTAGGTACGACTACCTGAAATATTTGGGGCAATATTACCTTTTTTTCATAGCGGGAATATTCTTGTCTACAACGTTGCCGTATAAATTGTTAAAGAAGGTAAAAAGCAAAGTGCTCTTGACAGCTTTTCTATTGATCATCCTGGGCGGGAGCCTGTATTGTATGTACCGTGGATTTGATGATCCGTTTTTATATTTTAGATTTTGAGAGGTATTTATAATGAAAAAAGCATCGCTAAACACCCTATTGATTGTCGTAATTACCCTTTTACTCGTTTGTTCTTTTGCTTCCTGTAAAAGCAATAAACAGAGCGACTCATCTTATAGTAATGAAACACGGAATGACAATTCCTCTGCCGAGCCGCCCTCCTCTTCAACACCGTCAAAAAGCTCTGACAAAGGAACCGACACAGAAACAAATAAGTCTGAAGTTCCGGATGTTCAGCCTGCCTCTATGGCAGATGCACTTTTTATCGGAGATTCCCGAACGGTAGGAATGATGGAATATGCCAGGCTGATTGAAGCCAATTATTTTTGCAGCACCGGCATGAATGTATTTGACATTAAGAAAAATCGTATTTCTGTGCCTTCTGTCGGAAAAGTAACGCTTGAAGAGTTGTTGTCCAACAAAAAATATGGTAAAATATATATTATGCTCGGCATAAACGAGCTTGGTTATAATTTTCAAAGTATCATAAATAAATACGGAGATCTGCTTAACTATGTCAACAGAAAGCAGCCGAACGCTGCAATATTTATTCAGGCAAACTTACACGTTTCAAAAAAAAGAAGCGACAGTGACAAGTATATCAACAACAAAAACATTGACAGATTAAATTCGGAATTGTCAAAATTTGCAAACGGTAAAAGCACGTTTTATATGGATGCAAACCACTTGTTTGACGATAAAGACGGAAATCTGTCTTCCGACAAAACGGCTGATAATGCACATCTGTACGCAAAGTATTACTCGGAATGGGGAGAGTGGATTTGCAAAGAAACCGCAAAAGTACTAAAGGAACGGCAATCTTGATTGACAAGGATACATTCTGCGAACAAATAAGGCTCCATGAAAAAACAATGTACTATCTCGCTTTTTCGTTGGTTCAAAATGAAGCAGATGCCGCCGATGTAATCGGTGAAGCAATACTTCGGGCATATAAAAATATTGATGCCTTAAAGAGTGAAAAAGCCTTTAAGCCCTGGCTGCTCAAAATAATTCACAACACCGCCGTTGAATATATACGAAAAAACGCAAAAACAATTTCTTCACAGGAAATTGATGTCGCCGTCGAAAATGATATCGAAACAAAGCTTACATTATGGCAGACAGTTAAAAGCCTTCAGCAACCATACCGAACCGTAACGATCCTTTATTACTATGAAGATCTTTCAATCAGCGAAATTTCAAAAATAACCGATACAACAGCGGTTGCGGTTAAGCAGCAATTATCCCGTGCAAGAAAACAATTGCGGGAATTATTGAAGGAGGATTTCGTAAAATGAATGTATTCGATAAATATATAAAAGAAAAAATCGATGAGGAAGACCATTCTGTTCCTGACAGCGTCAAAGAGCGTATTGAGCAAAGCATCTCCGAATTGCCGGAAAGGGAAAGCAAAGTTATTAAATTCAGAACACTTCCGAAAGTAATAGCGATAGCAGCCAGTTTTGTGTTTGTGTGTCTCGTTATCCTTCCGAATTGCAGCGCAGTGTATGCACAGGCCTTAGAAAAAATCCCCGTTATCGGCAGTATTGTAAGAGTAGTTACCATTCGCAATTACTTTTATTCCGATGATTATCATCAGATGGATATTGATGTCCCGAAGATTGAGGGCAGCGAAAGCTCGGCAGCCGATTATATCAATAAAGATGTTGACGAATTAACAAAGCTTCTGGCCGACCGTTTTAATGAGGATCTGGAAGAAATCGGAGACGAAGGGCATAGCGGTATTTTTGTGGATTATGAGGTGGTTACCAATACAGAGAAATGGTTCACGCTGAAGATTCGTGTTCATGAGGCGGCAGGCAGCAGCAATACCTACTATAGATTCTACCATATTGATAAAGTAAACGGCAAAATTGTAGAACTTAAAGACCTGTTTACATCAGACGATTTTGCCAAAGTTTTGGCAGACAATCTCCGTAAACAGATGAAAAAAATTATGGCAAAGGACAGCAGTAAAATATACTGGGTTGAAAATGCGGAAATCGGTCAGGACTTCGTAACACTCGATGACAAGCATAATTTCTATTGGGATAAAGACGGCAACCTTGTTATCGTTTTTGATAAATACGAGGTTGCCCCGGGAAGCATGGGTACTCCGGAGTTTGTAATCGAGAAAGGGGCCATATCCGACATCCTGAAACCGGAGTATCGATGATATTCCGCCTCGAACCATAATTCTTCAGGGGCAAGGTCTTCGGACCTTGCCCCTGAACTTTACATAATAAAACTACGGATGTTGTTTTCCGGATGTTGGTTCACTCCCCGATAACATTAACCTGGCAAGCCTTCATTGCGATCAATGCCGCCCTGGATGTATACTAAAAAAGTGGACAAGTGTGATAAAATAAAAGACAAGTAAAAAATACTGAAAGGATGACACACAATGTCCAACAAAAGCAGTCCCAA
>CADAVL010000024.1 GCA_902791335.1 Oscillospiraceae bacterium | reverse complement strand
AACCCCGGCGACAAGGTGACCGTACAATTCCACGATCTGCTTTCTCCGAAAGAGAAGCTGTCCGGTGTTTATAACCACAACTTTGCCGTGTACTATCACGACGACAACGGCCGAAACTTCCAAAGTGCGGCCGGCGGATTTGGCGGAATGTACGACTTTAACGGCAATCCCCAAAAGCAAAAATTAACGATCACTATTCCCAAAGATACGACCGGCTTTACCTACACCTTAAACGGTGCGATCAAGGTCGGCGGCTTCGGCGGTATTCCCACCCACCGCGGTGTTTCCTATAAAAACGGTATGGACCGTCAATGGGGCACCTCCGCCGCAGGCGTGCTTTCAAGACTGCCGGAGCTCACGATAAAAATGACCGGCTATGCGGTCGATCACACAGAAAAGCTGATCGACGCGATCAGCACGGTATCGCTTGACAGCGAAGACGCGATCAAGGCCGCACGAAAGACTTACGACGCGCTGTCAGACGAGCAAAAAGCGCAGGTTAAAAACGCAAAAGTTCTGACCGCCGCCGAGGCGACCCTCGAAGCCCTCAAAAAAGCCGAACAGGCAGAAATTGAGGCGGTAATTGCAAAAATCGACGCGATCGGCACGGTATCGCTTGACAGCAAAGCTGCAATCACGACTGCAAGAACGGCTTACGACGCACTGACCGACCGTCAGAAACCCCGCGTAACCAATTACGCTACCCTGACTGCCGCCGAAGCGAAGCTTGCCGCGCTGAAACGCTCAGAACAGCTTGAATTTGCTTACAAAACCACCGGCGATTACATGGAATCTCTGGGTACGCCCACCGTGGGTTTTGTGGGCGGCGAATGGGCAGCTTTCGGCCTTGCACGCAGCGGACGCACCGTACCGGACGGTTATTATGATAACGCAGTAGCTTACGTTAAGGCAAACGCCGACAAAAACGAACGTCTGCATCGCTCCAAATCCACCGATAACTCGCGCTTGATCCTTGCTTTAACAGCGATTGGCAAGGACGTCACCAATGTGGGCGGCCACAACCTCTTAAAAGGTCTTTACGACATGGCCTACATTCAAAAGCAAGGCATCAACGGCCCGATCTTCGCGCTGATTGCCTTAGACAGCCACAACTACCCCACCGGCGGCGATGTGACCCGTCAGAAGCTGATCAAGGTGATCTTAGACGCGGCTTTGACCGACGGCGGCTGGTCGCTTACCGACAGCGGTGCCGAAGCGGACATCACAGCCATGGCGATCACGGCGCTTGCGCCCTACGTTTCTTCCGACGACGCGGTAAAAGCGGCGGTAGACAAAGCCCTGAACGTGCTGTCCACTCTACAGCTTTCAAGCGGCGGCTTCGGCACGGCCGACGGCGAAAACACCGAATCGACCGCGCAGGTACTGGTCGCTTTGACAGCGCTTGGCATTGACCCTGCAACCGACGCAAGATTTTTGAAAAACGGAAAGACGGCACTGGACGCACTTTTAAGCTTCTATGTTGCCGACGGCGGTTTCAGCCACTTGGCCGGCGAAGAGCGAGACGGCATGGCTACCGAGCAAGGCTTCTATGCACTGGCCGCTTATATGCGTTTCTTAGAAAACGCCAACCGGCTTTACAACATGAATGATGTCACCATTACAAAAGCGCCGTCGAACAAGCCCGGCAACACTGAGAAACCCGGAAATTCCGAGAAACCGGAAAAACCGGACGACGCAGAAGTGCCCGACGACAAAAATGAGCCCACGGACGAAAATCCGGGCAATGTCAGCCCCAAAACCGGCGAAGACAGCGCAGTTTATCTCCTTTCTTCCCTGCTGCTTCTCTCCGGCGCGGCCGTCCTGACGCTCAAAAAGAAAAAGAATTCTTAATTCTTAAGTTTCTTCAAAAAACGCCGCTTTCTTTCAAAAAAAGAAAGCGGCACAGCACCATTTAAGGTGTTGTTTAAACCCCCAAAAATGAATATTTTTGTTCCTCTTAAATTGACAGGCAAAGAACCTCGTCGGCAAAGAAAGCGCGCAGCTGATACCTTTTAAAAAGGCAGTCGGTTGTGCGATTTTCTTTTTGTTATTTTCATGCGGGTACAATATTTAGCGAAATGTAGAACTTTAAAATCAGATAAAAATACTTTTAGATCGGATAAAGAATTATTGTTGTGAAGATCGTCGGATTATGTTAAAATAATTTTGTAAGGGGGGAAAAAGTATGCAGCACATCACGGTGGGCAGAAAGTACAATGAAGGCAAGGTTGCAAAAATTGAGTGCGTTAGAAATGACCGACTTCAAAACATTGATATAAAAGACAAATGCTTTTTGCTGATCATTCTAACGGCCGGAAGACTGGAATTTCGGGTGGAAAACGAGCAGTTTTGCGCCGCGACGCCGACGTTTATCTGCTTTGACGAAACCGCCGATCCCGTGCTTATTTCAAAGCGAAAAGCACAGTATACCTGTATTTACTTTCATCCCGAATTTTTGAATGTGAATATTTCCTTTGAACTATTGCGAAAAAAAGATTACGGCGATCTTGCCTCAACGCACGATTTATTTTTGTTAAAGCCGTTTACCGACAAGGCCTTTGTTGTGCCGATTGCAGATGCGCAGCTTGAAAAAATCACGCAGGCGGCAGAGGCGATGCAGGAAGAGCTTCAGAATCAGCGCGACTGGTACTGGTCTTGCCGCGGGCGCTCGTATTTTATGGAAATAATTATTGCTTTAGAGCGTATGTACGGGCTGATTGGATACGGTATGACTCATCAAAAATCGGACAATACGCCCATTATCAAAAACGCAAAACTGCGCGACGCGGTGCTGTATATTGAAAACCGCTTTGATGAAAGCGTTACGCTGCCCGATATTGTAAAAGCCGCAGGCATGAACCACACCACGCTGACGGCGCTGATGAAGGAAGAACTGGGGCTTACGGCAATAGAGTACCTTATGAAATACCGCGTCACCGTTGCCGAAAAGCAGTTGGAATTTACAAGCGTGCCGATAAAAGATATTGCAAATATGACAGGCTTTAAAACCGTACAGCATTTCAGCCGTGTTTTTAAAAGTCAAACCGGCACCACCCCTGCAGAGTTTCGGAAAAACGCCGTGCAAAAACGAAAGGAAGATTTGAATGGAAAATAAAATAGCAGAGCTTGAAAGCAGAATTGAAAAATTAGAAAATATTCTCAAAAGCATTGAAATTTCCGGTGACGGACAAAATATTTCTTTCAATCAAACTCCGCTTTATGCAGTTAAAATATCCGGTGACGGAGCCAACGCAAATTTTATCAACAGTCCTGTCAATTATGCCGTAACTGCCGACAATGACGAACTTGAAGATTTAGAGGATACCGCCGATGAATTAGATTGCCGCATAGAAGACATAAAATGCGCAGCACTGGACGCAAAAGCCATTTTAGATGAAGTGCAGGCACATTTTGATAAACTCTCAACCGAAATCGAAAGTCTAAAAGCCGAAAGCGAGGAATAAAAATGCGCGCTCCGTTTCAAATTTTAGCCGTTCCCTACCGTTTTATAAAAGGTGAATTGTGTTTTTGCGTGTTTCGTCGTGCAGACTCTGATGTTTGGCAGTTTATTGCCGGCGGCGGTGAGAATAACGAAAAACCGTCGGACGCCGCCCTGCGCGAAATAAAGGAAGAAACCGGCGTGACAGCCGAAAAACTCACCGCACTTCAAAGCGTCGCCTTTGTTCCGGCGGAGGTTGTGGCCAAAAATTTGCGCGCGCATTGGGACAAAAATATCTTTGTTATACCCGAATACAGCTTTGCGTTTGAGTGCAACGCCGACCCTACCCTTTCGCGCGAACACAGCGAATATCAATGGCTGCCGTATAATGATGCACGAAAACTGCTAAAATGGGATTCTAACAAAGTGGCAATGTATGAAATTAAATGTTTATTGGAGAACAAACAATGATTGCGCTACTGTCTAACGGCATTACAAGTGAGCCGTTAAAGAAAGCATTGAGCGGTTATTTTGTCACATCATCTATTGCCGCTGTTGTAGTAACCGCGGATAATGAATATAAAGGACGATATTAAGTTTTGTAACCCGGAATTGGTGGAAAAGAATTATATGAAAACAGGAATAAAATCAAAAGGGATTTGGTATCATGGTTCTAATAATATTTTCTCAGAACTAAGAACAGGCAGCACGATTACGCAGTGGAAAGAACTCGCAGAAGCATTTTCACATCGACCAAGTTGTTTGAAATATGACGATAACGGAGTGATTCGTCATAACGGAACAGAGAAAGGATATTTGTATATCATTGATGAACCCATTGCTATAGGGGTAGATATATACCAACACCCACGGACGACGATGGATGAAAATGCAGAGTTTTTAACTAAGAAACCGTTAAAAGTGAGAATGATTTGTGCGTTGTAAATTGGCGTTAGAGGTATTTGAATGAAAATACATATCATCGGGTGCAGCGGCTCGGGGAAAACATATTTTGCAAAAGCGCTGAGTAAAAAATATAAGATTTCTCATTTTGATTTGGATGATATTCAATGGGATCATTCCGGCGGCTACGGCGCCAAAATGCCTGTGGAAAAACGCACAGAACTTCTAAACCGTATTCTTGAAAATGATCATTGGATCATTGAGGGCGTATATTACGCTTGGGTAGGCAGATGTTTTGAAGATGCGGATAAAATTTTTGTGCTTGATTTGCCGAAACGGATTTATATTTACAGAATTCTAAAGCGCTCCGTAAAAAGAAAACTCGGGCTTGAAAAGGGCAAAAAAGAAACTTTAAAGTCGGTTTATCATCTGCTTAAATGGACGAATACTTTTGCATCTAACAGTATGGTTGAAATTAAAAAGATGCTTTCAGCCTACTCTGAGAAAACCGTTTGGCTGCACAGCTCAAAAGATGTTCAAAAAGTTGTTCAAGAGGAGAAAATTTAATTGCACATAAAAATTCAAAAAGATGTCCGAAATAAGTTTAAAAGTCTGCAAGCCGAACAAAACCCCGATGCAATGATAGAATACCTATCTTCCCTTTTGCAAACAGAAAACGCAGATACTTTGTTTACCGGGTTTTGTTATTGGAACATTTCGGACAGCTTTGCCATGCTTAGAAACAGCGACGGTCTTTATAAAAACCACAGTGAATTTGCAAAATTTTTAAGCGATAAACCTTCAAAATATTTGCTTTGGCTTGCCTGTGACGCAACCCAGCGTTTTACGCTTGAACTCGGCGGGTTCGGAGATTTTTGGTGGAACTGTTATAAAACCGCTATAAGCGAAAATACCGCCATAAAAGCGGTAGAACCAATTACATTTGAATGCCATAATGCGGCTTTGTCGGTAACGCCGATGCTAAAGACATCTACTGAGTATCTACAGTTTGCAAAAAACAATTTCAAAGCATTTTTAAAATCATCGGAAATCTCCGAAAATTACATTTTTTACAAAACGGTTTATGCCGCCCTTTGCCTAAAAGCCTTTGGTCAAGAGGAATTTGATGTATTTGAACTGGGGACACAATTACTTCCGTGGCTACATTTAGACAATGCACCAAACGATCTTTTGATTGGTGAATGGGAAAGGCTTAACGGTCAGCGTTCAAAATACAATATGGCAACCGTGGCAATCAACAGAATGGTGAATGCTTTCATCGACCGCAATCAAACAAAATCTGC
This sequence comes from Oscillospiraceae bacterium, assembly GCA_902791335.1. Taxonomy (GTDB): domain Bacteria; phylum Bacillota; class Clostridia; order Oscillospirales; family Acutalibacteraceae; genus UMGS1532. The sequence goes on along the minus strand of CADAVL010000024.1, from coordinate 14,251 downwards.
AAAGGAACTGTATGACAAGGCCATCCATTACGGTTTGTCTAAAAATTCATATATTGAGAAAAGGATGCAAACCGGTTAACTGTTAAGGAGTATTTGTTATGACTCATTGCATGAACCTTGAACTGTCTGCTTTTTTAAAAATCGCAAAGGGGAGCAAAACAATCGAACTGCGGCTGAACGATGAAAAAAGGCAAGAAATCAATATCGGCGACCGGATAGAATTTCGTTGCAGTGAGATAAATTCCGTTATTTTCGCGGAGGTTATAAAACTGCATAAATTCTTAGATTTTGAGCAGTTGTATAAGGCCCTGCCATTAGAAAAATGCGGATATTCCGAAAACGATCTAAAAACAGCGCATTACACGGATATGGAAAAGTATTACACCAAAAGCCAAATCAAAAAATACGGTGCATTGGGTATAGAACTTCAGAAAATCACCGCGGTTGCAGATGTAAAAGCAAGCCTTTTTAATCCGGAGGTTTTGACACTTCTTAAACCCAGCGTATTTAATCCTACGCCCGAACGCTTAAAAGATAGGGCAGAAAAATACTCGGCGGACAAAAATACTTTTGTATATGCCTGCAAAATTGACGGTGTTTACGCCGGTATTGTTGTTTTGAAAACGGAAAACAACACCGCCGAGATTTTGGATATTGCCGTGAAATCCGAATACCGCAAGCACGGGATTGGCAGGAGGCTGATTAATTTTATTTTCAGTCAATTTCCGATAGATAATATTACAGCCGAAACCGATGACGAGGCGGTTGAGTTTTACAAAAAGTGTGGGTTTGCGGTCGCATCAGTCGGGGCGGTGTGCGGCACTAAACGGTACTTTTGCAAATTATCCGCTGTTTTAAAACATTACGATTTGCTTATTGAAGAAAACAACGACCCCGTGCGCGACCCTGAGCCACTGCGGCAATATATGGACAAATGGGACGGTCAAGAATTTATTGATTCTTTGCAGCTGACAAAAGAAAAATCCGTGCTTGAAATCGGTGTGGGAACGGGGCGGCTTGCCGTTCGTGTGGCGCCCGAATGTCGCGAATTTTGCGGCATTGATCTTTCGCCGAAAACCGTAAAACGGGCAAAGGAAAACCTGAAAGAACAGACGAATGTGACGCTTATTTGCGGCGATTTTATGAGCTATGAGTTTGAGCGCAAGTTTGACGTAATCTATTCTTCCCTCACCTTTATGCATATAAAGGAAAAACCGGCGGCGATCAATAAAGTAAAATTGCTATTAAAAGACGGCGGTCGGTTTGTACTTTCCATAGACAAAAATCAAAGCGATACCATTGATTACGGCACGCGAAAAATTCAAGTTTATCCCGATTGCAAAGAGGATATTGCGAAATATATGATTGACAGCGGAATGGAGCTTGCCGAAATGCTCGAAACCGAATTTGCTTATATCTTTTTAGCAAAAAGCAGTCCGATAACAGTTCGCACTGAATATCGGGAAAGCTAAGCCGCTCTTTGATAAAATACAGACAGACAAGGAGGGATAACGTGGATTGGATCAAAGGCTTGCAGCGGTCTATCGACTATATTGAGGCGCATTTAACCGAAACTATTGACTACGAATCAGTTGCGTCACAAAGCTTTTCGTCAAGCTATCATTTTCAGCGTGTATTCAGTATTCTTTGCGGATTTACCGTGGGCGAATATATCAGAAACCGCCGATTATCGCTTGCCGGCACGGAGCTTGCCGCAGGCAATGCAAAAGTAATTGATGTTGCGCTGAAATACGGCTATGAAAGTCCGGACAGCTTTGCAAAGGCTTTTAAAAAGTTCCACGGCATATTGCCGTCCGAAGTGAAAAAGGGCGGCAGCAATTTAAAATCGTTTTCCCGTCTTGTCTTAAAAATTTCTTTGGAGGGCGGAACACTTATGGATTACAAAATTATCGAAAAGCCCCAAATGATATTAACGGGCTATAAGGAGCATTTTACGGGAGTGCCCTACGGAGAGGAGCGGAAAATCCAAGAGGGCGAATTATTCAAAACGACAAGGGCAAAACAGTGGCTTTTGCGTGGCGCAAGGGGCGCGTCCGGCGATACGGGGACTGATATGTGCCTTATAACGAATATTTCTGATGACGGATATGACTTTTATTATGTCGCAGAGCTTGAAAGTTACGAGCGCGAAAATATGTATAACACGGCAGTTACAGGATTTGAATATATGAAAGAATTCGGCTTCGAAAACATAACGGTGCCAAAACAGACCTATGCCGTATTTACAACCGAAAATCAGCCGTATCCCGTTGATGACTATAGTGATATAAGGAAACAAATTGTATCGGAGTGGTTGCCCGCAAACAATTTTGAAATTGCAAACGCGCCCGAAATTTCGGTTTATCACTGGTTCCCGAAAAATGAAAGAGAAAAACGGTTTATTGAAATTTGGCTGCCGATCATTCAAAAATAGCATTTCTGCCGCCCAGTATTCGTGGGCGGCATTTTTAAAACCGTTTACTCAACCAATGGCTGTATAGCAGTAAACGGATATGTTATACTCATTATAGTCAAAAGGTTTTATAATAGAATCAGAAAGCGCTTTCTAATAAAAAACGAGGTGAACTATAATGCTAAAAATCGGCGAAAAGATTAAAGAATTAAGAAAGGCACAGGATGTTACCCAAGAGAAGCTGGCTGATTATTTGAATATTTCCTATCAAGCCGTATCTAAGTGGGAAAACGGACTTGCACTGCCCGATATAACATTGTTGCCGCAATTGGCAAGCTTTTTCGGCGTGACGGAAGACGAACTGTTGGGCGTAACAAAACCTGAGCAATCGGAAGAATTAACTCAATATGAAAAACAATATTTTAAATTCGGACGGGAAGGAAAAGTTTTAGAAAAGATTGCGCTTTGCCGTGAGGTTTTAAAAAAATATCCCCGAAATTATCAATGGATGTTAAATCTCGCTTACGGCTTGGTTTCTTACAGCGCGACAAAAGAACAGGAAGAATACAGCAAAGAGCACAAATTCACAGAAGAAGCAATTAATTTGTGCGAAAAGGTATTAGAGGACTGCACAACCGATAGAATAAGACACAGCGCCATACAAATACTTTGCTACAATTATCCTTATGTCGGCAAAAAGGCAAAAGCAATTAAATTGGCTGAAAGTATGCCCGATATGCTTTTATCCCGTGAAGCGTTGCTTTCAAGAATTTACAAAGGTGAAGAATGCTTAAAACAAGATCAACATAATCTGTCAAATATGATTGACTGGTGTGCGGGAATTATTTACGAAATGGCTTGCAGAAGCGATTTAAAGCAAGGGCTTTCTAATGAACAAAGGATTCATTTGCTTAATACGGCAATCAAATTGTATCAAATGATTTATGAAAAGGACGAAAACAGTTCAATATATAATTGCAGCCTTTCCCACTATTACTTAATGATTGCAAAGCTTTATTGTTACGAAAATAAATTTGAGGAAGCAATGGGGAATCTGTTGATTTCCGAAAATCATGCTAAAGTGTTTGATAACAATTTAAATTTAGGTGAGCAAAAATTTAAATCAATATTTTTAAATCGACTGACTTGGAATCCTCAAAAAATAGTTACTAACTCTGTTAAAACATTGTGTGAAGAATTGCTATTAAACTTAAATGATAATTGTTTTGACGGATTAAAGGAGAAAGAAGAGTTTGTTGCTATAAAAAAGAGATTAGAAAATTTTTGATTTTTAATTAACCAAGTCATCGGTATTTACACTATATTATCGAAAGCTTTCAAAAGGAACGGTAGAATAAATGAAACAGGCAACGGCTTATAAAAAATTACAGGGATGCTTGAAGGATATTTTCGTGTTCTCTATTTCTAAGGTTTACGATAAACAAGATGCAGAAGACCTCACCCAAGATATTATCACCGAGGTACTTGCTTCGGTAGACCGTCTTGAAAACGATTCCGCATTTTACGGTTATATGTGGAGAATTGCCGAAAATGTTTTTAAACAGTATATCCGAAAGAAAAAAACGTCGCAAATAGAATTTAACGAAAAATTCTGCGGCGTATACTGGGAAACTCCCGAACAAAAATGGATTGAAAATGAGGAAATTTCCGTTTTAAGGCGGGAACTGACTCTTTTATCAAAACAGTATCGGGAGATCACCGTTAAATACTATATTGAAAACAAAAGCTGTTCCTTGATTTCAAAAGAGCTGAATATCAGCGAAGAAATGGTAAAATACTACCTTTTCGCAACACGAAAAATTTTGAAAGAAGGCATGAATATGGAAAGAAAATACGGCGAAAAAAGCTACAATCCCAGTAACTTTTGTATTGATTTTTGGGGTAACGGAGGCAATTCCTATATATGGGAAACCTTTGAACGGAAGTTGCCGGGAAATATTGTTCTTGCGGCTTATGAAAAACCGTTAACCATAACAGAACTGTCTTTGGAATTGGGTGTTTCGGCTGTATACTTAGAGGACGAGCTTGAAATCTTGCTTAAATTTCATTTTATTACAAAAAAGGCAAACAAATATCAAACCAATTTTTTGATTTTTAAGTCCGATTTTGAAGAAGAATTTAAAGCACAAATTCCAGTGCAGGAAATTTGTAAACCGACAACAGAGGCAGTCAAAGCATTCACCGAAAAACTTTTAACGAAATACCGTCAAAAAGATTACGGCGTTATTATGGATGAAAACGCGTTAAGATGGTTTCTTGTTAATCTTTCAATGATAAATGCTTTGGGTGATTTTGAAGAAAATATAGTACAGGCGAAATTTGGAGAATACCCCTTACTAAGCTCAACTACACGCGGTTTTGTTTTCGGTCATGATAACCGTTACCAATACAGTTATTTTAACGGAATTTACGGCAGATGCGATAACGCCGAGCATACCGCATATTATTCCGCGGTGAATTACTGCATCATTAAAAAATGCCAACGGTGGCAAGGCGGCTCCGTAATAAGATCCAACACGCTTTGTGATGCGATTTTAGAGAAAAATGTTAATGAATGCAAATCGCAGGAGGTGATTGCACAACTTGTTAAAGAGGAAATGATCTCCGTGCAAAACGGTGTTTTGAAAGCAAATTTCCCCACTTTCACAAGCAAAGAAAACTACCGTATTCGAAACGATTTAAAGCCGATTGCCGTAAAAATTGTTGACTGTATGGATAAAATCTGTACCGGCGCAGCCGCACTTTTCAAAAAGCATACCCCGAAAGAATTAAGAGAGCATTGTGAACAACTGGCGTATGTTCGTTGTCAGGCGGATGCAATGGGGATTATTGTTGAAAATCTAGTGGCAGATGGTTATCTGACAATACCGGAAAAACGAGAAAATTTGTGCGTATACGGAGTCAAATCGGCAGAGAATAAATAAACTTTTTAATAATGCCTTTGCTGTTTTGGCAGCAAGGGTATTATTAAAAAGATCTTTCCAACCCACAGTTGGGGAAATCCAATATCTGCGTTATTGATTAAAGGCATAGTGGTATTTACAATATAAGTGTAGCTACAAGAAATAATTTAGGAGGGCAAAAATATGGAAAGCTTAAAGCTTTATGACACCATTTCATTTTACAGAAAAAGGCAAGGTTTCACGCAGGAGGAATTGGCGAAAAAATTGGGCGTGACCAATCCATCGGTATCCAAATGGGAGTCGGCGCAGTGCTGCCCGGATATAAGTTTATTGCCGATGCTTGCCGATATTTTTGAAATCAGTATTGACGAACTGTTCGGACGAAAAAACGAAAAAGAGAGCCACTATGACCTTTGCTCCGAGTTTCCCTGGAATGACGATAATACCATTCGGGTTTTCAGAACTTTAGGAAAGAAAATTTTAGAGTCAACTGACGAAAACGGAATAATCAACATTACTTTTCCGAAGGATTGCTATAAAACCGACGGGCGGTTTTTCAAGGTTGAAGTTATGGGCAATTTAAACTGTGACGCAAGCATTAACGGAGATGTTGTTTGTCATAAAAATATTGAATGCAACGACATCAACGGCGATGTCAAAGAATGTCGCGGCAATATTTCCGCTGCCGGAGATATCAACGGCGGCGTGAGCTGTGGTGGGAACCTCTCTTGTGCAAGAGAAATCAACGGTGCAGTTCAATGCGGAAACAATGTGGCTTGCGGAAAAAGTATTTCCGGTGATGTCAGCTGTGGGGATAATGTGGTTTGCGGAAAAAACATTGAAGGCGATGTAGACTGCGGCGGCAAGGTCGAATGCCGGGAAATTAAAGGCAACGTGGAATGCCAAGGCGATATTATTTATAAATAAAATGCCTAACCAACCTCAAAAAATTCCGACTATATAGGCGTAATGATCATTATGAAATTTAAGGTGCGAAATGAAAACAAACGAATCATTAAAGCTGATCGGTGACAAAGCGTTTCTTGATAAGATTTATCAGTTCTCTTACAGAAGATGTAGCACTTCTTACGAGGCGGAGGATCTATGCTCGGACATCATTCTCGCCGTAATATCCGCCGTACATAAGCAAGAGCGCATTGAGAATTTTCATGCTTTTGTGTGGACCGTTGCGCGCAGGGTTTACGCCGATTTTTGCGAAAACAGGACGAAACTGCGGCAGGTGTACAGCGAGGATACTTTAAATTTTGAGCTTTCGGAAAAGGAAAACGGGATTGACCGATTGATTGAGGAAACAAGCGATCGGGAAACCTTGAAAAGGATCTTTGCCGAGATCGCATTTTTAGCAAAGGCTTACCGAGAAGTCATGGTGCTTTATTATCTTGATGAAATGAAGATAAAGGAGATATCGGAAAAGCTTAATATCAGCGAAACCACCGTAAAACAGCGTTTGTTTTTTGCACGAAATACCGTCAGGAAAGAGGTTGAAGTTATGAGCGAAAGAAATTTATCCTTAAAACCGGTGTCGTTGGCGTTTATCGGAACGGGAAATCCCAGCGGTAACGATCCAAGAACAAAAGCAGAGCGAATCTTATCGCAAAATCTTGTTTATGCTTGTAAGGATAAAGCAAAAAGTGCCGGGGAACTTTCCGATGAGCTTTGCGTGCCAATGCCATATATAGAAGATGAATTGGATATTCAGCTGAAAGGCGAAAACGGCAGCTACGGACTTTTGCGTAAAATGGGCGACAAATATATTTCCAATGTGATTATTGTAGAAGACAGCGAGTTTAACGAAGCGGGAAACATCTATACAAAGCATTTAAACGAGCTTTGTGAAAAGCTGAAAAATCACTTACAATCGCACTGCGAGGAATTCTTGAATTTCCCCTATTTGAGCCGTCAGACCGATTTGCGGTTTATTCTTTGGACGCTGATCAGTGAATCGGTCTGGCACCTTAAAGAGCGCGCGGACGAAATTCTTGAAACAGCGTATTCCAAGGAGGTAAAACAACCTCAGCGAAAATTTACAACTGTCGGTGTTGCCATTCCATGCGGTGCGTCTTACAGCGCACGGTTTTACGGCTGCGACGGCAACGAAACGCACGATTTCTGCGGCTATTCTTATGTTTTTATCCGCAATATTTACGGCAAAAGAATGGACCGGCATTTTTACTGCGGTCAGACGATCACAAACGATGAAAAGCTGCGGTTAACACTGAAAGCAATCGGTGGAATGAATATAAATTCGCTTGATAAAACGCAAAGAGAAATTGCTGCAAAAGCGATTGAATGCGGTTTTTTAAGAAAAAACGGAGAGTTTTTAGAGCCGCGGATAGTTGCGATTGAACAAAAGGACTGGGAGAATTTCCGCAATCTTCTTTTGGGGTATTATGAATCCATTGAGGACATTGCAAAAGAGATTGCAAATGAACTACACGCCTACATGGTTTCGCACATTCAAAAGCACCTTTTAAACGAATACAAGTCGTATAACCTGTTGGTTTCAGGCATTAACCTTTTGCATGATCTGATTGAAAAGTGTATTGCCGAAAACCTGTTAACAGAGCCTCAACAAAAAATCGGTCCGGAGGGTGTTTTACTGGTAGTTGAAAAGTAGGTTTTCCCTGGTAATTCGTCGCGTGTTCGTACAAAATCAAGGCAACATCAAAGCAGCAAAACCGCCGTTGGGTATATAAAAATCCCGACGGCGGTTCTTGCTTTTCATTTTTCGTTTTTAATTGATTGAATTGTAGATTTCAGAGCTTTCGGTTGTTTCGTGCCCGAATTTGCCCTCACGGCACTGAATGCTGCGAAAACCGGTGCGGTGCAGGCCCAAGATCGCGTCCATTTCGTTGGCGGCTTTTTGATAACCGCTTCTTTGGTGATGCACCAAAATATAATCGGCCTCTTTGATCTTCCCTGCGGCGGCGCGGCAAAAGGCACGCATGGGCGCAGACAGTGAAAAGACCCAGATCGGCGCGCAAATGGTGACGTGGCTGTAGTTTGAAAGCTGATCGGTGACCGGCTCGATCGGCATGGCCCATTTGTGCATACCGTAGCGACCGCACCACCAAAAGCCCAGGGTACCCTCGGTACGCTCGGTGGACTTCACCTCGTAAACCTCGGCGCCGAGTCCGATAAAAAGCGTCCAAAAGAGAAGTAGTCGGCGCGCTTTACTGAAACGGGATCTTGATTTCATGGTGTTCCCTCTTTTATGTAAAATCAGGCAGACGCTAAGGAAAACCGCTGCGAGGGTTTGGCGCGTCGGCCGAAGTTTTATTAAGCTATATTTTACACGATTTTAAATTGCTTTGCAACCAATGAGAAAAAATTTAAAACCGTGCGGTTTTGGCGGTGGATTTTTAGTAGGAGTTTGGACGAAACGCCGAGTTTGTGCTGTGCGGCAGCTTTCCCCGCGCGCCGGCGCCGTTCCGGCGCCGCCAAAACGTTCCGTTTTGGCACGTGCGTTTTTCCTCCCGGGAAAAACGCACGCGGCGCGCGGGGAAAGCTGCCGCACAGCACAAACTCGCGTTTCAGCACCAAAAAACGGATGAATTCTAAAGCGCAAACAACTTAGGCGAACAATAAAAATTAAGATCCAGCCTAAAATGGTGTATTTTCGGCGTATTTTCACTTGTCGTCTTTATAATGCGGAAAGCCTTATTGCATCCTCCGCGTAAAAATCCGTACAAAAATTCACTCATTTTAGGTCGCAGATTTTTTCCTGTAACGGATTTTTTGCAGTGCAAGGCATAAAACGCAGCGAATATTCTCGGATTAACGAGAATTTTAACACAGCAAGGCGGAAAATCCGCAGCGAAAAACCCAGTTCGGATTATTATTGTTTGCCTAGGCTGACGAGACAAAGAACCCGCCACGCCTGAAAGGCAGTAAACAGACATCAAAAAAGGCTTGCCACAGAGCAGAAACCCTGTAAACAAGCCATTTTCTTTGATAAATAATTATCTCTTTGAGAACTGCGGTGCGCGACGGGCGCCTTTGAGACCGTACTTCTTTCTTTCCTTCATACGCGGATCACGCGTGAGCAGGCCGGCCTTTTTAAGGGTCGGACGCAGGGACTCGTCGTACTGCAGAAGCGCACGAGCGATACCGTGACGGATTGCACCGGCCTGGCCGGTAACACCGCCGCCGCCTACGCGGCAAACAATATCAAACTTATCAGCAGTGCCGGTAATGCTTAACGGCTGACGGGTGATCAGCTTTAAGGTTTCAAGACCGAAATAATCGTCGATGTCGCGGTCGTTGATGGTGATTTTACCGGTGCCGTTGTAAACGCGGACTCTGGCAACCGAGCTTTTTCTTCTGCCGGTGCCGTAGAAATAAGGTTTTCCTTCAAACATTCGTTCTTACCTCCCGATTAAAATTCGTATACTTCGGGTTTCTGAGCGTCGTGAACGTGCTCAGCACCGGCGTATACACGCAGACGAGTGAGGGCTGCGCGGCCAATGGTCGTATCCGGAACCATACCCTTAACAGCGTACTCCATAGCAAGCTCAGGATGTTCGCTCATTAAGGTTTTATACTGGGTTTCTTTCAGACCGCCAATATAACCGGAATGGGTGCGATGGAATTTCTTTTCAAGCTTTTTGCCGGTGAGAACCGCTTTTGCCGCATTGATCACGATGACATGATCGCCGCAGTCAACGTGCGGAGTAAACTCAGGCTTGTTTTTACCGCGAAGAATGTTGGCTGCTACAACAGCAACACGTCCGAGCGGCTTATCAGCAGCATCAATGATATACCATTTACGCTGCATGTCTTGTGCTTTAGCCATAAACGTGGACATAGGTGTTACCTCCAATAATTTTTTCAACGTCACTTATGATAACACAAACCGCCCAAAAGGTCAATACTTTTTGAAATATTTTTTAAATTAGAATTGTGTTTCTTTTGTTTTCTTTAAAATGCTCATGTTTTCTCATATTTTCTAAATTATGATTTTTAAAAAGCGCCTCAAAAAAAGCAGAAGAATGCCGCCGACTAAAAGGCTTTGGCGGCGGCAGTTTGTGTATTTTGAGTTTTAAAGAGGAAAATGAATGGGAGAAAAATTTCAAATCTGTTCCAACGATTTTACAAGGAACGCTTTGGTTTTATCGCTTTTCGGGTTACCGAATACCTCGTCGGGTGTTCCCTGCTCCTCGATCACGCCGTCGGCCATGAAGATCACCTTGTCGGAAACATTGTGCGCGAATTCCATTTCGTGCGTGACAATGATCATGGTGGTATCGTCGCTTTTCAGCTCGCGGATCACGCGAAGCACCTCGCCGGTAAGCTCCGGATCAAGCGCCGAGGTCGGTTCGTCAAAGCAGAGAATATTCGGCTTTAACGCCAGTGCGCGCGCAATGGCAACACGCTGCTGCTGACCGCCGGAAAGCTCGCATGGATAATTGTTGATCTTTGCGCTGAGTCCTACGCGGCCGATGATATCCCGTGCGTTTTGCTCGATCTCTGCGCGGATCTGCGCTTTTTGCTTGCCGCGCATTTCGTCCTTTCGCAGAAGCTCCACCGCAAGGGTAACATTTTTCAGTACATTATACTGCGGAAAGAGGTTAAAGGACTGAAACACCAGGCCGAAGTTGAGCCGCTTTTCGCGAATATCACGCTCGGAATAGGTCTTTTTATCGGAGGCGTCGAAAAGCAGATCGCCGTTTAAAAACACCTTGCCGCTGTCAGCCGTTTCAAGAAAGTTCAGGCACCGCAAAAGGGTGGTTTTGCCGCTGCCGGACGAACCGATGATCGAAAGCGCCTCCCCCTTTTTTAAGGAAAAGCTGATATCCTTTAAAACCTCGGTCTTGCCGAAGGATTTTTTTAAATTGTTGATTTCCAAAATATTCATGCTTTTTTGTTCTCCGTTCATCAGCTTTTAAAATAGGCCATTTTCTTTTCAATGTAGCCGAACAGCAGGGTTAAAACGCCGCTGAAAATGAGGTAGTATACGCCGGTGAAGAAGAGCGGCCAAAGCTGGCCGGAAATACCGTGCGAGCTTTTCATGAAAGCCTGACCCGCCCAGATAACCTCCTGCAGCGCAATAATTCTTGCAAGTGAGGTATCCTTTACCAGCGTGATGATCTCGTTAGACATTGGCGGCACGATGCGCTTGATCATCTGCAAAAGCGTGACTTTAAAGAAGATCTGCGGTTTTGTCATACCCAAAACAAGGCCGGCCTCGTTCTGCCCCACCGGAACGCCCTGAATACCGCCGCGGTATATTTCGGAAAAATAGCAAGCGTAATTGATGATGAATGCCACGGCCGAAGCCAAAAAACGACCGTTTTCGCCGCCGCCCCAAATAGGATTGTTTAATAAAATTCCGGGGCCGTAATAAATGATCAACAGCTGAAGCATTAAAGGCGTACCGCGAACGACCCAGACGATGACCTTTACAAGACCGGAAAGCGGCTTAATGCGTGACATGGAGCCGAACGAAATGATAAGGCCCAAGGGAATTGCGCCGATCAGCGTTACAAAGAACAGCTTTAATGTTTGCAAAAAGCCGACGTTCAGCGCCGCAAATACAATGGGAAACTGCTCGGCAAAACCGTTAAATGACATATAATTGTACCATCCTGAAACTTCTTTAAGAATATGAAAACACCAAAGCAGGAGAAGGCCATATTATGGCGCTCCCCCCGCTAGGCTCAGCAAGTAAACTTGCCTTTGCATTATTATATTTTTTAATCCGCTTTGGAAATTGCTTTTTTAAAAATTACTTTACAATTGCAGCCTGCACGCCGTATTTTTCGGCGGTCTTTTCGGTGGTGCCGTTGGAAAGCGATTCATCAAAAAAAGCATTCAGCTTTTCGGTGAGCTCGGAGCCTTTTTTGAAGCCGACACCGTATTCCTCGGTGCTTAAGCTGACGGTGTATGTAAGGTCGGCATAGGAGGTGCCCTCACCTACCATGGCGGCAGCCATCAAAGAGTCGATAATGGCGGCGTCGCTGGTGCCGGCGGCAATTTCGGTTAATGCGGTGGCCTGATCCTGAACACCGGTATATTTAAATCCTTTCTCTTTTGCAACTGCTTCACCGGCAGAGCCTGCTTCTACAGCAAAACTCAAAGATTTGCAGTCTTCCGCGGTTTTGTATTTATCGGCAACGCTCTTTTTCACCACAACGATCTGTGCATTGTTGCAGTAAGCTTTGGAGCAGGACATTGCGGATTTTACATCGTCGGTCAAGGTCATGCCGTTCCATACGCAGTCAATCGTGCCGTTGTTCAGCTCGGAAATTTTGTTGTCCCAGTCGATCACAACGAACTCTGCTTCCTTGCCGAGCGACTTTGCAAAGGCTTTGGCCATATCGGCGTCGAAGCCGACCCAGTTGCCGTCCTTGTCTTTGTAATCCATGGGTTCAAACTCGGTGATACCTACCACCAGCTTGTCGGATTTTTTGCTGTCCTTTTTGCAGCCGGCAAAGGATGCCACCATTAATGCTGCAAGAATGAGTGCGATAAATTTTTTCATTTTCTTTTTCCTCCTTAGAAAGTGTTTCTCCCCGGCAATTGTTTTGCCGTCTGTTTTTTAGTACGCTAATATAGTAACACTTTACTTCGCTAAAGTCAACCCCTTTTTTTTAATTTTTTTAAATTTTTTTAAAAAAGGTTTTATTTCATCCTTTCAAAGGTACCGAAAGCCTTGAAAACAGGCGGATTCACATGAAGAAGCGCTTTCAAAAAAAGCGGCCGATTGCAAGTGACAAGATCCCGCGCTTTTATATTTCTGCGAAATCAGTGTGATGAACAAATATAATTTTATATTCATAATCATATACCTGGTTAGTTATTTATTAGAAGGCTGGTTTATATGCGGATGACAGAACAACCACACAACGCGTGCAAACGCGAAATGATGGAATTTTGTTTTTAATTGATACGCTGATGATTGTAGAAACAGAGATATTCGCCTATGAGGGGGCGAGTCTCCTCATAAGTTTGAAGATTTGCACGGTAGATACATTCTGTTTTGGGAATTGAAAAGAAATTTTCCGCCAAAGCATTGTCATACGGATTTCCACGCCTTGCTTCGTATGAATGTACGAAATATCTGTAACCCACTTTGATTTGGTCTGTCTGCGTGAAGATCCGCAGCGAAAAACCCAGTTCGGATTATTATTGTTTGCCTAGGGTTGTTATTTAATTCTACCATAAAAGGGGGCTTTTTCTATTGTCCGTTTTTGCTGGGCTTGTTCAGTTCTTATTGCGGCGTCCTGCGACTTCGATATATAAGAAATTTTTCTAAATGGCAGGTCGAAGAGTTTGTGTTTTTGAAAGAATTTTTAAAAAAATGGAGAATTTATCTTTTAATTTGCACCGAGATTTGGTATAATGTATCATGTATATATTATGAATAGATGTCGGAAATTTGATTGTTTTCTTACAACCGGTGGTTTCTGCGTGTTGCTCTTTCTATTCCGGAAGTGAAAACATGCACGATTATTTTGTGATAAGGGAAATTCTTAGGACGGCTTCCATTTTATATTGGAGAAAAGATATTTATGAACATTACAATAGACGGATTAAATATTCACTATATAGACGAGGGTGCAGGCAGTCCTGTCCTGCTTTTGCACGGTTGGGGCAGCTCGGTATTGCCATGGAAACCGATCTTACAAGGCTTTGAAGGACACCGCGTAATTGCACCGGATCTTCCCGGCTGCGGCGAAAGCGACATTTTGAGCAACGACTGGGGCATTGAAGATTACGCTGACTTCGTGCTGAAATTCATGGAATCCTTAAAACTTCAGAACCCGATTCTGGTGGGGCATTCACACGGCGGTCGGATCTGCTTATACATGATCACAAAGGGTCTTTACACGCCGCCAAAGCTGATTCTTTTTGACAGCGCCGGCATCCCGGCAAAAAAAACTTTGAAAAA
>CADAVL010000023.1 GCA_902791335.1 Oscillospiraceae bacterium | reverse complement strand
AAAGTCGAAGAACGCAGCAATACTGTCGTATTACAAGTGATGAGACAAACAAAACGGGAAAATATTCTGTTTCAGGAATCGTTGTACCCTGATTGTTTTATCTACAGCAAATCTTAGGTAGACGTGACAGGCTCGGCTCTTTATGGCGCGCCAAAAGTAAAAAACAGCGAAAGGTCGGTCGGCGCCCCGCCGCGGCCGCCGCAGGCGGCCTTGCAAGGTGGAGTATGCGGCGGCGGCCAGCCGGCGCCGAATAGTCCACCTTGCCATCGCAAAGCGATGGGCGGCGGGGCGCCGCCCGACCTTTTGCTGATTTTTACTTTTTTGCGCGCGCAAAGAGCGTGCAGCGGAAAGCTTCCGCCGGTATTTTCATGATAAAAATCGATAAAAAAATGTGCACAAATTACCAAAAACACTTGACAAATCGTTTGTTTTGTATTTCTATATAATAGTAGAAGTATATATAAATGTAAATGCTTCTTCTATAATTTAGGAAAAAGATCTTGAAATTTTACTCAAATATTCTGTAATTTTCAAAAAGACTTTGCGGGGGTGATCTTTGTGGCGTGGCAGTTTAATGCGATTGAACCGATCTATTTGCAGATCGCAGACCGATTGATGGGGCAGATCATTCGCGGCGTGTACGGTTGCGGCGATCGGCTTCCGAGCGTGCGGGAGCTTGCACTTTCGGCCGAGGTAAACCCCAACACCATTCAGCGCGCATTCATGGAGCTTCAAAACAAAGGCCTGGTCGTTACCGAAAGCACCGCCGGAAAGTTTGTCACAAAGAACGAGGAAACGATTCGCGAAATCAAGGGCGCACTTTTGGCGGCAAAAACGGAAACCTTTTTAAATAGTCTGAATTCTTACGGCATCACCAAGGAACAATTGATCATTTACCTTAAAGGAGGCAAAACGGATGGATAACATTTTAGACTGCATTGCAGTTACAAAATATTACGGTGCCGAGCCGGTTTTCAATAATTTTAATTTAAATTTGCCTGCCGGCCGCATTGTAGGCCTTTTGGGACCGAACGGCAGCGGCAAGACCACGCTCATTAAAATGATCGCCGGTCTTTTAACCCCGTCAAGCGGCGCCATCACGGTGGACGGTAAACAGGTGGGCGAGCAAACAAAGGCGCTGGTGTCCTACTTGCCGGAGCGCACCTATTTCAGCAGCTGGATGAAGATCAATGAAATTCTCGATTATTTTTGCGATTTTTACAGTGACTTTGACAGAGCCCGTGCCGAGGAAATGCTCGAAAAGCTGGATATACAGCCGCAGGCACCGTTAAAAACGCTTTCCAAAGGTACAAAGGAAAAGGTACAGCTCGTGCTTGTAATGTCGCGGCGGGCAAAGCTATATTTACTGGACGAACCGATCGCCGGCGTGGACCCTGCGGCGCGCGATTATATTATCAAAACAATTATCGGCAATTTTGAACCGCAGTCCACCATTATTATTTCCACCCATTTGATCTACGATATTGAAAAGGTTTTGGACGATTTTATTTTTCTCTCACGCGGTCAGATCCTCATGCAGGGCAGTGCGGAGGCGGCACGACTGGAGCAGGGAAAATCGCTTGACGAACTGTTTCGGGAGGTTTTTAGATGTTAGGAAGACTTTTCAAATACGATATGAAGTCCACGTCAAGCATTCTGGCTCCCGTCAGTGCGTTGGCACTGTTGGTCGCCATGCTTGCCACCGTGTCTTTAAAGGTTCTTGTAAAGCTTGGCGACAACCCCAAAGCGGCCGCGCTTAATGTTACCATGACCACGATCTTTGTGCTGTCAATCCTTTCTATTATTGTTTACGCCGTTGTTTGCTGGGTCGTTCAGCTCTACCACTTTTATAAAGGACTTTACACCGATGAGGGCTATCTCACCTTTACACTGCCTGTAAAATGCTGGCAGATCCTGCTTTCAAAGCTGTTGTGTGCCGTTTTGTGGATGATAATTTCCTTTGCGGTCATCGCACTGTGCGCGGCAGTGATCATTCTTTTCGGAAGCGGCGACGGTGTTGTAAATCTTGACTGGGTCCCCAGTCTTCAGGATGCGCTTAACGCGCTGAAATCGCTTAAAGTGAGTTATATTCGGATGATCATCACGGCGGTGCTTTCTCTGCTGATCTCCACGGTTTGTGGCTTTTCGGTGTTTTTTCTTTCTATCACCGTGGGCGCGATCATCTCAAAAAAGCACAAGGTATTAGCCGGTATCGGCACCTATTACGGTATCAACCTTATCCTTTCCACCATCAATTCCTTGCTGAGTGTTTTGGTCGGCGGATCGACCGCAAACAAGGTCGTAGAGGATAACCCCGCATTAGATACTGCAAGCGGAGCTTTCGGTATTCTTTTCAGTGCCATTGATGAAGCCAACATTTTAGGGCTGATCGTAAACACCACAGTGGCGGTGCTGGCCTTCTTTATCTGCAATTATTTAATGAAAAACAAACTCAATCTGGCATAAAAGTGGCAAGTTCAGCCAAAAACTAAAAACCAGATGATTCGGCTTGAAACAGCCGATCAAACCGCAAAATAGGAGAGGTATTTTATGAAAAAACTGCTTTCGCTTATGCTTTGCGTCCTCACGGCGCTCACGGTACTTTGCGTGCCGGTTTCGGCTGAGGAACCGCAGGCGTCAATGACGGTGTACGGTCTCAACCTTTCGGTGGCCGGCGACAGCTCATTGCTTTATTCAAACGGAAAATGGCTGCTGATCGACGCGGGCGACGAATCCACGAGCGACGAACTTGTTTTAAAACTTCAAAAATACGGAATCACCGATTTGGACGTGTATATCAGTCACATGCACCCCGATCATTTCGGCGGCGTTGCGGCGGTGGGCGCAAATTTCAGAATCGGTACGCTGTATCTGCCCGACCAGAATATTGCAAATGAAACGGAGCACCCTTATCAAAAGGTTGTCAGCACTTCGTCGGCAAGAGACGAAGTACGGTATCTCAATGTCGGCGACACCTTTTCTGTCGGTGCGGCCGAAGCCAAGGTATTGGGTCCTGTCGGCTCGCACAGCATAAACGAAATGGATAAGGACGCTTACACCAACAATTGTTCGCTTACCACAAAATTCACCTGCGGCGCGTTTTCTTATCTTACCTGCGGCGATATTGAGGCGCAGGAGGAAAACGCACTTTTAGAGGTTTATAAAAACGGCGAATTAAAAGCCGATATCTTCAAGCTTTCGCACCACGGCTATGTCACCTCCAATCAACCGGCGTTTTTGGCGGCGGTTGCCCCAAAGGCATCTTATGGCCTGAATCTCGGAGAGGGTACAAACCTTGTAGAAACCGAAACCGGAACCTATCGGCGCACCTACACCCAGCGCTTAAATGCCTCCCGATACGGCCTGACCTGCATGGTGGGCGACGAGGGAGTTGATTTCTCCGTAAAAGCCGAAAACGGCAAGCTGACCTTCTACCGCGACGGAAAACTGCTTACCGGAATGGTGGAGCTTTCCGGCGGCGACGGCGTTTATCGCAAAACAGACAAATATTATATTGACGAAAACGGCACCGTACTTACCGGCATTCAAAAAATTGACGGCAAGCTTTATAATTTTTCCACCGGCGGCTGCATGGAGCGCGGACGGTATAATAAAGAGGGAGAATATTTCGAGCGCGTCACCTCTTTGGGCGGCATTCGCGCTTACAGTAAAGACGGCGTTATGCTCACGGGACTTCAAAAGGTCTATAACGAGAACGTGCCGAACTGGTATAACTATTTCAATAAAACCACGGGTCTGCTTGTTACCGGAAAATCGGAGGGAGACCTTGTAAAGATCGACGGCAAAACTTATTCCATTAATGAAAAAGGTACTGTCCGGGTGAACGGTTGGAAAGAATCCGGCGGCAAATATCGTTTCTTTGATAGTAACGGTGTGATGAAGACCGGCTGGATGAAATACAATGGCTATACCTATTATCTGGATCCCCAAAGCGGCGTCCGCTCTACCGGAATGCGTAAGATCGGCGCTTACTATTATTCGTTTTCCGACTACGGCACCATGTATAAAAACGGCTGGAAAACTTTTGGGAAGAAATACCGCTATTTCAATAAAGATGGCAAAATGAAGACCGGCTGGCAGACGATCAGCGGCAAAAAGTACTATTTCAATTTAAAATCCGGCTACCGTTTAACCGGCCTTCAGAAGATCGGTTCCAAATATTACTGGTTCTCCGATTACGGCACCATGTATAAAAACGGTTGGAAGGCTTTTGGTAAAAAGTACCGCTATTTTGACAAAAACGGCGTCATGAAAACCGGTTGGCAGAAGATCAACGGGAAAAACTATTATTTCAGCAAGACCACCGGCTATCGCGCCACCGGACTTTATAAGATCGGTTCTTCGACCTACGGATTTTCTAAGTACGGCGTCCGTTTCAACGCAGGCTTTAAAAAATATTCGAAGAAATACCGCTATTTCAATAAAAACGGTAAAATGGCCGTGGGTTGGAAAACCATAAAATCCAAAAAGTATTATTTTGATAAAAACGGCTACCGTGTAACCGGCAAAAAGAAGATTGGTAAAAAGACTTACCGGTTCAGCTCCTCCGGCGTTTTGCAAAAATAAAAACGGGTCTTTTAATCCTTGTAGCGCAAAAACAAAAGAAATCCGGAAAATTACGCTTCCTTAAAAAAACCGGGCAATTTTAATTTTCTTCGTAATTTTCCTGAATATCCCGGCGGCAGAAATTGTCAGCCGGGATATTTTATTAAAAAACCGGACGTTTACAAAAAACAAGGCGAAAAGCAAAAGTTTAGACAAAACAATTAAAATTAAGAAGCAGCTTAAAAAATATCGCCTATTTCTTCCTTAGTATACGCATTGAAAAAGGGAACAATAGACAAAGCGTTCAGGGTACAACGATTCCTGAAACAGAATATTTTCCCGTTTTGTTTGTCTTATCACTTGTAATACGTCAACAAAGCGATCAACAACTGAAAATAAAAGCAAAATGAAAATAAAAGCAATCTGAAAAAATCAAGACGCAGGCTGAAAGAAAGCGAGGGAAAGCCGATGCAAAGTTTTAAAAACAATCTCATAAAAAAGCTCGGCTGTCGTTTTGTGGCCTTTCTCGCCGTTTCGGCCTTTTTCCTGTTAAGTACCGTTTCTGCACTGCCGGCCGATGCTGCCCGAAACGAAATGCTCGTGCACGCCATTTACCTTGGCAGTCAGAACGACACGTGCGGCGACAGCACCCTTTTGGAGTCTGACGGCGAATATCTTTTGGTGGACTGCGGTTCGCCGGAATCGGCGCCTGCCATTGTGGCTTATCTTAAAAATCTCGGCGTTACACGGCTGCAGGTGTTGATCAGTCACATGCATTTTGACCACCGCGGCGGCCTTTTGAGTTTGCAGGACAATTTTAACATTACCAAGGTCTATCTGCCCGATAAAAGCTATGGGTCGGAGTATGCCGCAAGGAATAAGGCTTATACGGCGGTGTTGAACGCTTCAAAAAACAGCGCGGTTACTTATTTAAAAACCGGAAACTCCTTTTCTGTGGGCGCGATCAGCGCCAAGGTGCTGGGGCCGAAGGGCAGTTATCGGCTGTCGGATTTCAAGGACACCGCCGAGGGGCAGGCCGAGGGACATTATTACAACAACTATTCGCTCGTTACCATGTTTACAGGCGGCGGTACGCGCTATCTCAGCGCCGGTGATATTGAAACGGAGGAAGAAAGCGCACTTTTAAAAACGTATAAAAAAGGGGAACTGAAAGCCGATGTTTTCAAGGTATCGCACCACGGACTGAAAACCTCCAATTCCGAAAGCTTTTTAAAAGCCGTGTCGCCCTCGTTCTCCTTTTTGCCAAACTGCGGACACGCCGGCGTGGGGCCGAGCGGCTATTATAAAACCTACACCTCTTTGAGCCGTGCGATCAAATACGGGCCGTGCGTGATGTTGGGCGAGGAGGAGACCGACTTTGTTTTTTATACGTCCAATGGGAAAGCCTCTCTTTATCGCGGCGGATATACCTACGACCGCCGTTTAAAGGACTGGATCACCCTGCGCGGCGGCGACGGAACCAACCGAAAATACGACGCTTATTATCTCACCTTAAACGGCAGCTTTTTGACCGGCGTCAACAGACTTTCCGGCAAGGCCTATTATTTTGACGATACCGGCCGCCGCGTTGTCGGCTCTTATTCCGACGGCGTGTATAACGGTTGGCGCGGATTTGACGGCCGTTACCGCTTTTTTAAAGAAAACGGCGAAATGTATGTAGGCTTTAAAACCGTAAATCAGAACCGTTATTATTTTGAATATGATACCGGTTTTCGAAAGGTTGGCGACAGTAAATACACGCCGCAGAAAATCGGCGAAAAAACCTATGCGATCAACAATAAAGGCGTGATCTACCGCAAGGGTTGGTATCGCTATGACGACGGATACCGATATTTTGATTCCGACGGTGAAATGAAAATCGGCTGGCTGACGATCGGCGGCAATCGGTTTTATCTCAGCCCCGATACCGGCTTCAGAAAACAGGGATTTCAGAAAATAGACAGCCGATATTACTATTTCAGTTCCTCTGGTGCGGCGGTAAAAAATTATTGGCTGCAGTCGGGCAATCAGTACCGCTATTTTGATAAAAACGGTATGATGCTGATCGGCTGGCAAACAATCGGCAGCGGTCGGTACTACTTCGACCCAAAAACCGGCTACGCTAAAACGGGACTTCAAAAGATCAATAATTACTACTATTGGTTCTCGAACACCGGAATTATGTTTAAAAAAGGCTTTTTAAAGGATTCGAAAACCGGAAAAAGCCGCTATTTTGCCTCCTCCGGCGCCATGCTGACCGGTTGGCAGACGGTGGGGAAAAACCGGTATTACTTTGATACAAAGACCGGACTTTCAGCCGGCGGGCACACAAAGATCGGCGGAAAATATTATTATTTCGATCCAAAAACTGGTGTGCTAAAGAAAAATGCCTGGGTCGCATTCAAAAAGAAGTACCGTTATTACGGCAGTACCGGCATTATGGCCACCGGAATGAGAACCCTCAATAATAAACGGTATTATTTTGACCCAAAAACCGGTTACACTGTTTCGGGAGGGAAGGTGCTTTCCGGCAAGGCGTATTATTTCAATCCGTCGTCCAAATACCATGAAATGATGAAAAACAAATGGGTGAAAAAGGGCAGCGGCTATGTGTATTACGGTTCGGGCGGCGTGCGGCGTTCCGGCTGGGCAACGCTCAATAAGAAACGGTACTATTTCTCTCCTAAATCCGGCCTGCGCGCAACCGGTCCATATAATATTGACGGCACGCTTTACTATTTCGGTGCGGACGGAGTTTTGCAGAAGAATAAAACGGTGGCTTATAAGGGCTTAAAGCTGCGGCTTTCCAATGCCGGCAGGGTGAAAGACTGCCCAACGCTTAACACAAAGATTTACGACGCGCGCTATACCTCCGGCGGTACGGCACTTTCCTGGAAAAAGAGTGTGTCGGCCGACGGCTATAAAATTTATATGCAGTCGGCGTCCGGCGGCGAATATAAGGTGGTGGCCACCGTGAAAAGCAGAAATACTGTGCGCTATACCGTAAAATTGGCAAAGCGCGGCAGCTATGCACGGTTTGCGCTTCGCGCTTATAAGAAGATCGGCGGAGTAGAGGTGCTGTCGGAGTATTCGTCGGTAAAAAGACCGAAGTAACGATGGCGCCGTTTAAAGAATCCGGTCGGGTCATTCTCATTTGCTCGGGCAAGCGAAATCAAGAACCCGGCCGCGATAGGCCCGGAGGTTTTCCCACGCGCCGCGCGGTGTTTTCCCCCGAAGGGAAAACACCGCCCCAAAGCCCCAAAACGCCAAAGGCGTTTTGGGAGCTTTTCGCCGAAGGCGGCGGCGCGCGGGAAACCTCCGGGACTATCCCGGTCGGGTCTAAACCTTCAAAAAAGGCTGCGCGGCACTTTTAAAAAAAATAACTCTTTACTTTCATAAAAAAGTATGCTATAATACAAACTACCGTTTACTATGCTATGGGAGTATGCCGTTTTGCGGATCACCGTTTTCCCATTGCTTGGTTTTCGGAATACTGTTTTAATGAGGTGAAAGAAAATGCAGACAAAAGACAAGAAGACAGCCATTATCGCAGAGTATGCTACTCACGAGGGTGACACCGGTTCTCCCGAGGTTCAGATCGCGCTGCTCACCAACCGTATCAACGAGTTGACCGAGCATCTGAAGATTCACAAGAACGATCACCATTCCCGTCGCGGCCTGCTCAAAATGGTCGGCCACAGACGAAACCTTCTGGCCTATCTTCAGAAAAACGATATTGAAAGATACCGTGCAATCATCAAAAAGCTCGGCATCCGTAAATAATCCAAATGACAAAAAAGCAGATTGGTGCCTTATGCGCGCCGGTCTGCTTTCTTGCTGCCGAACGGTAGTTTTTTAGTTTTTAAAGATAACCGCTCGGCAAAAAAATAAAAAAGAAGGGTATCGTGTCTTAGCGGTAAATCGAGCAACAAAACAAAAGGGAAAAGGCAAAACAAGCCTTTTTGGGGCAGAAGCTCCTGCGTAGCTTTCGTGATTTTTTGCGGATTTGTTGTTGGATTTATTGCTAAGCGGGCTCTTCTTAAAAAAACGGAGGAATAAAAATGTTTGAAAACTACAAGGTTTACGAAACAACCTTAGCCGGTCGTCCGCTCAAGCTTGAAACCGGCAAAATGGCACAGCTTGCAAACGCCGCTGTGCTGGCGTCTTACGGCGAAACCTCGGTGCTCTGCACTGTGACCGCTTCTCAAAAACCGCGTGAGGGCGTGGATTTCTTCCCCCTTTCGGTGGATTATGAGGAAAAAATGTATTCTGTGGGCAGAATTCCCGGCAGTTTCCAAAGACGTGAGGGCAAAGCCGCCGACAAGGCGATCCTGGCCAGCCGCTGTATCGACCGCCCGATTCGTCCGCTGTTCCCGAAGGATATGCGCAACGACTGCACCGTTGTGGCAACCGTAATGTCTGTGGATCCCGACTGCTCGCCCGAAGTTGCGGCAGCCATTGGTGTTTCCACCGCAATTGCGATCTCCGATATTCCGTGGGACGGCCCGATTTCCAGCGTGATGGTCGGTCTTGTAGACGGCGAAATTGTGATCAACCCCACTTTAGAGCAGCGTGCAAAGAGCGAATTACAACTCACGGTTTCTTCCACCGAGGACCTTATCGCCATGATCGAGGCCGGTGCAAACCAGATCTCCGACGAAGTAATGTTTGACGCGATCATGAAGGGTCACGAGGCCAACGTCGAGATCGTAAAATTCATTAAAGGCATTGTTGCCGAGATCGGCAAGCCGAAGTTTGAGTTTGAATCCAACGATCCCGATCCGGAAATTCTTTCCGAGATTGAAAACGAGGTATACGCGGACGTTCAGAAAGCACTGGATACCGACGATAAGCGCGTGCGCGACGCGGCACTTCTGCCGATCTACAACGCCGTGCATGAAAAATACGACGCACAGTTTGAGGGCAAAGAAGCAAAATTGGACGAAATTATGTACCTCATTCAGAAGCACGTTGTCCGCAACTGGCTGAAAAACGATAAAAAGCGTGTGGACGGCCGCGGAATCGACGAAATCCGTCCTTTGAACGCTCAGATCGACCTGCTGCCCCGCGTACACGGCTCCGGCCTGTTTACCCGCGGTCAGACGCAGGTGCTCTCGGTTGCAACCTTGGGCTCTGTCAGCGACGCGCAGCGTTTGGACGGCCTCGATGAAGAAACCGAGAAAAGATACATTCACCATTATAATTTCCCGTCCTATTCCGTGGGCGAAACCAAGCCGAGCCGCGGCCCCGGACGCCGTGAGATCGGTCACGGTGCACTGGCGGAGCGCGCATTGCTGCCGGTAATTCCGCCGGTTGAGGAGTTCCCTTACACCATTCGCGTGGTGTCCGAGGTGCTTTCCTCCAACGGCTCTACCTCTCAGGGCTCTGTCTGCGGTTCCACACTGGCGCTTATGGCCGCCGGTGTTCCGATCAAAGCACCGGTTGCCGGTATTTCCTGTGGTTTGATCACCGGCGATGAAGGAGTTTACGGCGACTTCATGACCATGGTCGATATCCAGGGATTAGAGGATTTCTACGGCGATATGGACTTTAAAGTAGCCGGCACGAAGGACGGTATCACCGCCATTCAGATGGACTTAAAGGTTCACGGTCTGACCCCGGCCATTGTAAAAGAGGCGCTCTCAAAGACACACAAAGCGCGCAACTACATTTTGGACGAAGTTATGCTGAAATGTATCCCCGAGCCGCGCAAAGAGCTTTCTAAATATGCACCCAAGATGCTCACCACCACCATTGATCCGCAGAAGATCGGTGACGTGATCGGCAAGCAGGGCAAGATCATTCAGTCCATTCAGGATCAGTGCGAATGCACCATCAACATTGAGGACGACGGTCACGTTTATGTTTCCGGCCTTGATGTTGAAAAAGCCGAGCAGGCAATTTCTATCATCAACACCATTGCCAACGGCCCCGAGATCGGCGCTATTTACAACGGCAAGGTGACCCGTCTGATGTCCTTTGGCGCGTTTGTTGAGATTGTTCCCGGCGTGGAGGGTCTTGTACACATCAGCCGTCTGGACGTAAAACGTGTTGAAAAGGTGGAGGACTGCGTTTCCGTGGGCGACCGCGTTATGGTCAAGGTCGAGGAGATCGACGATCAGGGTCGTCTGAACCTCTCCCGTCGCGCTGCACTGGTGGAGATCAAGGGTCTGACCGTTGATGAAGACGCCAACGAGGACGACCGCCGCCCGAACGGACGCGGTGACCGTCAGCGTCACGGCTTCCGCAACAGAAGATAATCGCGCTTTTAAAAGCAGGAATTCCGGTATTTCTTTAAAAACAGAATTGTTTTAAAATTAAAACAGGATTTTTTAAAATAGCCGCGCACGCACGCTTTGGGTGGACAAAAAACTGTTCTTCCGAAAGCTGTGGGCTGACGATGGTCGGACCGCGATTGGGGGTCGATCATTCGCGTAGCCCAGGCAAGCGAGAGTTTTATCTCGCCAGCTTGCAGTGCGCGGCTTAGCTTTTTTCAGGGTGGACAAACCATGCTTTGGGTGCCTCCCGGTCGGCTTTTCGCGCGGCGCCCGCCGCCGAAGGCGGCGGTGAAACCGGCAAAGCTCGGTTTCAAACGCCCGTTTTGCTGTGGCAAAACGGGCGGCGCCGCGCGAGAAGCCGACCGGGAGCACCAAAGTATGGTTTGTTTAGGGTAAATTTTATGGCTTTTGTTTGGCACAGTCAACTTTTTCGTAAAAATTTTGGGTTTTGTGAAAGCGTAGCCATTTGTCGACGGTTGGTCGGAGGGTTCATTATTTTCAGCACTTTTATACAATTTTCCATATTATCGACGAATTACGACCGGTTTTATCGGTTATTTTTAACATAGGTATTAGTGTTTGTAATACCCTCTATTTTACATTGTACCAGACGAATTGCGGTTTTGTTATTGACTTCGCGCGGCTTGCGTGCTATGATTGACAACAACAAAAGCGGATTTAACACATTCTTAACACGACCGGCGGGAGCTGAGAGTTCGTGGAACAAGGATCTTTTAAACGGCTTTTAATTTTCAGAAAGAGGTTGACAAAAATGAAAAAAACAGCAAAAGTAGTCAGCTTGTTGATGGCAGGTGCAATGGTCTTGACCAGCTTTGCAGGCTGCGGCAACAAAACGGGCACAACTTCCGGAGATTCTTCTACCGGCGCTATTAAGATCGGCGGCATCGGCCCGCTAACCGGTGGTGCTGCTATTTACGGCCAGGCGGTTAAGAACGCTGCTGAGCTCGCTGTTGAAGAAGTTAACGCAAAGAACGACAGCGTTAAATTCGAATTGAAATTTGAAGACGACGAAAACGACGCAGAAAAATCCGTAAACGCTTACAATAACTTAAAAGACTGGGGTATGCAGATCTTAATGGGCACCGTTACCACAAAGCCCTGTATTGCAGTTTCTTCTGTAACCAACACCGATCGCATCTTCCAGCTCACTCCTTCCGCTTCTTCCACCGATGTTTTGGGCGGCCAGCCGGACAAAGACGGCAACGTCACCATTCAGCGTAAGGATAACGTATTCCAGATGTGCTTCACCGACCC
This sequence comes from Oscillospiraceae bacterium, assembly GCA_902791335.1. Classification (GTDB taxonomy): domain Bacteria; phylum Bacillota; class Clostridia; order Oscillospirales; family Acutalibacteraceae; genus UMGS1532. Next base: position 7,950 of record CADAVL010000023.1, on the reverse strand, counting down.
GAACCAGGGCATTGCTTCTGCCGATTACATTAAAAAACAGAATCTCGGCACAAAGGTCGCTGTTATCTATAACAACGGCGACGCTTATTCCACCGGCATCTATCAGAAGTTTGAAAGCGAAGCGAAAAAGCTGGGCCTCAACATTGTCAGTGTCACCACCTTCCCGGACGACACCAACAGCGACTTCTCCGCTCAGCTGAACGACGCGAAAAAGAACGGCGCAGACCTTCTGTTCCTGCCGATCTACTATACGCCGGCTTCCTTGATCTTAACTCAGGCTTCCAAAATGAACTACAAGCCCAAATTCTTCGGTGTTGACGGTATGGACGGCATCTTGACCGTGAAGAACTTCGACACAAAACTTGCTGAAGACGTCATGCTCTTAACGCCCTTTACCGCAGACGCTACCGATGAAAAGACCCAGAGCTTTGTGAAAAAGTATCAAGAAAAATACGGTGATGTGCCGAACCAGTTCGCAGCCGATGTTTACGATTGCGTATATGCACTTTTCGATGCCTGCAAAGCAAAAGGAATCACTGCTGACTCCAAGCGCGAGGACATCTGCTCCGCTTTGATCGAACAGTTCACCGATTCCAGCTTCAAGGTTGACGGCTTGACCGGTACCGGTATGACTTGGGCAGCCAGCGGTGAGATTTCCAAGGAACCGAAAGGTATGGTTATCAAAGACGGCAAATACGTCGGTATGGATAAATAATCATATATAATCAATTCACAAAGGAAAAAGGGGTTGAGAATCAACCCCCTTTTCCTGTTATCTAAGGCAGTTTTTTAAAATCCCCTTTTTTACGCAACCGTTTTTAGTTATTTTATTTATTAATGTATGTATGTTTTGAGGTGCAAGCAATGACTTTAATTTCCAACCTAATTAACGGAATAAGTCTCGGAAGCGTTTATGCAATTATTGCGCTCGGCTACACCATGGTTTACGGCATTGCAAAAATGCTCAACTTCGCCCACGGCGATGTGATCATGGTGGGCGCGTATATTTCGTATATCTGCGCTACAACGATGAAATTACCCACCGTTCTTTCCATACTTATTTCTATGGCTGTTTGTACAATTCTCGGCATAACGATTGAAGGACTTGCTTACCGTCCTTTGCGAAAAGCTTCATCGTTGGCCGTGCTGATCACAGCCATTGGCGTAAGCTACTTTTTACAAAATGCCGCGCTGATCATCTGGGGCAGCACTCCGCGCGCATTTACATCGGTAGTGCCTTTCGGATCCATTTCTCTGTTCAACGACAAATTGACCATCACGCCGGAATCCATAGTCACCATTGCGGCTTGCGTGGTGATTATGGTTGCGCTCACGCTGTTTACCAAAAAAGGCAAAATGGGCAAGGCCATGCGTGCCGTTTCAGAGGACAAGGATGCGGCGTTGCTTATGGGTATTAACACAAACTTCACCATTTCTTTAACCTTTGCAATCGGCAGTGCGCTGGCCGCCATCGCCGGTGTTCTGCTTTGCTCGGCGTACCCTGTCTTAATTCCTACCACCGGCTCCATGCCCGGTATCAAAGCCTTTACAGCGGCGGTTTTCGGCGGTATCGGATCCATTCCCGGCGCCATGATCGGCGGCATCGTTTTGGGTATTATCGAAATTTTCGGCAGAGCTTACATTTCGACCCAGCTTTCCGATGCGATTGTGTTCTCCGTGCTGATTATCGTTCTGCTGGTAAAGCCGACCGGCTTGCTCGGCAAAAAAATTATGGAGAAGGTGTGAGGTGCTGATGATGAATATTGCTTCAAAATACAAATCGCTTAGCGGTTATGCCCGCACCAACATGAAAACCTACAGCCTGGTGATCATCGCCTTTGCTTTGTTGCTTCCGCTTTCAAAGAACGGCGTGATCAGTTATTCCATCACCGGTCAGCTGGTTCCTATTTGCGCTTATATTGTTATGGCAATTTCCCTGAACCTGACCGTTGGTACTTTGGGTGAGCTTTCGCTCGGCCATGCCGGATTTATGAGCGTCGGCGCTTTTACGGGCGTTGTGACCACGGCGGCAATGCAGGACAGTATCACCTCCAACCCGTTAAGACTGCTGATTGCCATGGTGATCGGCGGCATTATCGCCGGTATTGCCGGCTGCCTGATCGGTATTCCTGTTTTAAGACTTTCGGGCGACTATTTGGCCATTGTGACTTTGGCCTTTGGTGAAATTATTAAAAATATCATCAACTGTCTTTATGTCGGTATTGATAAGAACGGCCTTCATATCAACATGAAAGACGTTGCAAGCCTTGGTATGACAAACGGCCGTATTCTGATCAACGGTCCGCAGGGTGCAACAGGTATCAATCCGATCTCCAGCTTTACTGCCGGATTTTTACTTATTTTATTTACACTGTTCATCGTTATCAATTTGGTTTACAGCCGTTCCGGCCGCGCCATCACCGCCATTCGCGACAACCGTATTGCCGCGGAATCCGTTGGTATCGGCGTGATGAAATATAAAATGATAGCCTTTGTGACTTCCGCCGCATTGGCCGGTATGGCCGGCGTGCTGTACGCGATGAACTTCTCCACCATTGCCGCAGAAAAATTCAACTTCAACACCTCCATCTTAATCCTTGTTTTTGTTGTTTTGGGCGGCATGGGCAACATTTTCGGCACCATTATTGCAACCACCTTGCTTTATATGCTGCCGGAACTGTTGCGTGGCGTCGGCGATTACAGAATGCTGATCTATGCAATTCTCCTGATTGCGGTAATGCTTTTGACCAACAGCTCAAGAGCAAAGCTCTTCCTTGAGAATTTAAAGTTTAATTTCCGGGAGAAATTTTCTAAGAATAAGAGCGGGGAGGTAGAGTGACATGGAAAAAGATAAAATGGTTCCATATCCGTCCGGTGCAATCGTTCCCGAACGTGATGTTGACAAACGCCCCGTGCTGGAAACCCACCATTTGGGCATTGATTTCGGCGGTCTTACCGCTGTTGACGAATTTTCCTTAACGGTTGGCAAGACCGAGATCGCAGGTCTGATCGGCCCGAACGGCGCCGGTAAGACCACCGTGTTTAACCTGCTGACCAATGTTTATCAGCCCACGCGCGGCACGATCATGCTCAACGGCAAGTCTACCGCCGGCAAAACCACCTCGCAGGTCAACCGCATGGGCATTGCCCGTACATTCCAGAATATCCGCCTGTTTTCCAATATGTCGGTGCTGGACAATGTAAAGGTGGGGCTTCACAATTCTATTAAAGAGGGATTTTTCGCCTCTGTTACCCACGCTTTGGGCTACGGCAAGGCCGAAAAACAGGCCAATGAAAAAGCGTTGGAGCTGCTGGATTTCTTCTCCATGGCAGACATGGCAAACGAAGCCGCCGGCTCTTTGCCGTACGGCGCACAAAGACGACTGGAGATTGCCCGCGCCTTGGCAACAAGTCCGAGCATTGTCCTCTTAGACGAGCCTGCGGCCGGTATGAACCCGTCGGAAACCGCAGAGCTTATGAACAATATCCGCAAGATCCGCGATTCGTTCAATATCGCTGTTATGCTGATCGAGCATGATATGAGCCTGGTTATGAACATCTGTGAAGGCATCTGCGTGCTGGATCACGGCAAGATCATTGCAAAGGGTACGCCGGACGAGATCAAATCCAATCCGAAGGTTATTGAAGCCTACCTTGGAAAGAAAAAGGGGAAGGACGAGGACAAGAACAAGGATCAGGATAACAACACGGATAAGGGGGAGAACGCCGATGCTCAAGGTAAATGATATTAATGTTTATTACGGCAATATCCATGCACTGAAGGGTATTTCCTTAGACGTTCACAACGACGAGATCGTTGCGCTGATCGGTGCAAACGGCGCCGGCAAATCCACTACGCTGAAAACCATTTCCGGCCTGATGCATTCAAAAACCGGCAGTATTCGCCTCATGGACGAGGATATTTCCCACGCCGAGGCTTACAAGCTGGTTGCAAAGGGCTTGGCCCACGTTCCCGAGGGCAGACGCATCTTCTTGCAAATGACGGTTTTGGAAAACCTCGAAATGGGCGCTTATGTGGACGGCGGCTATATGAAAGACGGCATTGCCGACGCTTTCAACCGTTTTCCGCGACTGAAGCATCGCAAAAATCAGATCGCCGGCACGCTTTCCGGCGGCGAACAGCAAATGCTCGCCATGGCGCGTGCTTTAATGAGCCAGCCGAAGCTTTTAATGCTTGACGAACCGTCCATGGGTCTTTCGCCGATTTTGGTGCAGCAGATCTTTGATATTATCAAGGAACTGCACAAAACGGGCACCACCATTTTGCTGGTGGAGCAGAACGCCGAAATGGCTTTGGAGGTTGCCGATCGTGCCTATGTTTTGGAATCGGGAAGAATTGTACTTTCCGGCACCGGCGAGGAGTTGGCACAGTCCGACCGCATTAAAAAGGCTTATTTGGGCGGCTGATTGGGCCAAAATTTATATTTCTCAGCGAAGTTTTCAAGAAAGCCTCTACGGAAAAGGGGAGTTTTATCGGGGCTTTTTTAGGCTGGTTTGACTCTCGTCAGTTCAAGCCGAAGACTGTGAAAAAAGAAAAACGCCGTGCTGAAAATCGCCGTGCGTCAAGAAGGGCAGCGCCGTGGCGTGTTGCCCTCCTTTCAGGCCAACTCTCGGCAGCCTGAATTTTGGTGCAGCACCATCTTTAGACAAAATAAAACCGACCGCAGAATCTTTAAAAATTCGGCGGTCGGTTTTTTCTGTTGTTCTGTTTTTAAACGTCGTTACTGAACAGCGCTTTTTGCGCTTATGTTATTGTTCGCCGTTCGTGGTATCGGCATCGCCGCTTTTCATAGAAAATTGCGGCTTGTAAGCGTCATACTGCTTTTGAAGCTTTTTGGAGCGCACGCCGTCTTTTTTGCGGCTTTTGCCGGCGGCGCTTTTGGGTGTTTCCTTGTATAAGGTGGGATAAATGCCGCAGTATTTGCAGGGCACGCGCCCGCGGTTTTCGTTTTTGCAGTGCGGACAGCGCCAAAGATTACCGGCTTTTATCGGTACGCTGAGCGAGGAATATTTTATAAATTTGTGCTTTCTGTAAAGCTTTCTTAAAAAGATCGAGCCGATGTCCGCCGCCAAAAGCGCCACAGCGCCGATGATATACATGGCACGGAGGCCGTCCTCTTTGCCGCCGTTTTCAAAGATTACATAATAAAGCAGGATATAAGCAAGCAGCAGCGGAATGGCAAAGACGCCGTATTCCCGAACCGGCGTTGCAATGATCCAAAAAACCGATTCTTTTTTTGGTGTTTTATAATATTTTTTGAACCTTGCCTCGTCGGAACGAATTTCTGGGTCTGTCTCTTTGCGGGGCATAAAAGCGGTACTCCTTCTTTAAAAAATTTCTTAATCTACGTTGCAGATCACCGTCAGGTCGGGGTGCAGCTGCAAAATAGAGGCCGGAACCTCCGGGGTAACAGGGCCGAAAAATGCGCGTTTCACAATTTCCTTTTTGTCCTGCCCATTGGCAATCAAAATGATCTTTTTGGCGTTCATAATGGATTTAATACCCATGGTGATCGCGCGTTTCGGCACTTCGTCAATGCTTTCAAAAAAGCGCGCGTTGGCCTCAATGGTGGAGGGCTTTAAATCTACAATGTGGGTGGTCTTTTCAAAAGAGCCCTTTGGCTCATTAAAGCCGATGTGGCCGTTGTGACCAATGCCGAGCAGCTGAAGATCAATACCGCCGAGCGATTCGATCAGTGCGTCATAGCGGTGGCATTCAGCCTCCATGTCGGGGTTCAGGCCGTTCGGCACGTGGGTTCTGTTTTTGTCAATATTAATGTGGTCGAAAAAGTTTGTGTTCATAAAATAGCGATAGCTTTGGGGATTATCCGCCGCAAGACCGCAGTATTCGTCCAAATTCACCGTGGTGACCTGCGAAAAATCGAGATCGCCTTTATTGTACCAGTTGATCAGCTGGCGGTAGGTGCCGATCGGCGAAGAACCGGTGGCGAGCCCCAGCACCGAGCGCGGCTTTAAGATCACCTGCGCGGATAGAATGTTTGCGGCCTGACGGCTCAGCTTTTCGTAACTGTCTGTTTTAATAAGCTTCAATGTTTATTTCTCCTTACTGCGTGAAATTCCATTTCTTTCAAAAGTATTGCGCTTTGTCTACAGCAGCCGTTCTTCCAAGAACACCGCCACGCCGTCCTCGGAGCAGGGCAGGGTGATCTCATTTGCAACCGCTTTTAATGCGTCGCAGGCGTTGCCCATGGCCACGCCGCAACCGGCGTATTTGATCATTTCATAGTCGTTCATGCTGTCGCCGAAAGCAATGGCATCCGCGGCAGTCAAGCCGAGGTGACGGAGCATGATCCCAATGCCTGCGGCTTTGCTGACACCCGGCAAAACCAGCTCCGTGATCTGCGGCGTGTGGGAAATAAAATGAAAATCTTTCTTCAAGAGCGTTGCCGCCGCCAAGGGAATCTCGGAATGCACAGAAAGCTTCGTGACCGTTTCATTGGGGAACCGTTGAAAGAATTCCTGCGAAGAGCAAACAAACGGATACGCGCGGAAGTATTCCGACTGCGGTCTGCGCCCGAAAGCGCAAAGTCCACCGTTTTTGTGTAAAGGATCGCGGTCCTCGCATTCCCAAAAGCCGGAAATATGATATTCGTTTAAAACGTCAAAGGTTCTTTGAAACAACTCCTTTGACAAAAAGCGGTGGGAAAGCGGTTTGCCGTTCAAAAACACAGCGCTTCCGGCGCCGTAAATTGCGCCGTCCAGGGGAATGCTTTTTATAAAGTCCGGCACGTAGCCCTCCGACCGGCCGGTGCAGATAAAAGCAAAGTGACCGTTTTTTCGCACGTTTTCAATTGCCTTCAGCGTTCTGTCTGTGGGCGGTGTAAGCTCCATGAGCGTGCCGTCAATGTCGAAAAAAAGCGCTTTTCTTTCCATGATTTTTCTCCAAAAGGTATCTTGTATTCACTGAATTTATTTTATCACGTCGGGCGCTTTTTGGCAACCCCAAAAGCCGTCCGCTTCATAAAATGGCCGGATTTTAAAGCATTGGTTCAGAATGCATTTAAACGGTGTGCGCGGACGCTGAAACAATTTTGAAAAAAGCGATAAAAAACAAATATTAGCACTCTTAACTATAGAGTGCTAATATTTACAATTTATTCATAAGTAGATAACAAAATATGCAATAATGCCGGATATAATAATAAATGTAGAAAGGAAAAGGAGCAAGGATAAAGAAAGGGAAAGAAACCGGAAAACAAAAACCGGTGAGTGCCTTTCAAAAACAAAAAGCTTCTTTTTAGAAGGTGATTATGATGTGATGTTTCAAATTTAATACGCTGCGAAATTGATTTTGCAGCGACAAACGCAGGAATTCAAAATTACCAAACAATGAACCACAACAAAATTTACATAATAGAATTTGGAGGAATGATTTATGTTTGAACTTACCCCTTATAGAAAGAACCACATGACTGGCAGAACCTTTGATCCCTTCCGTGAAATGGAAGAATTTGAAAGGAATTTCTTTGACACGCCGCTTTTTGATGAACGCAGCTTTGCGCCCTTTAAAACCGATATTAAAGACGAGGGCGACCACTTCACGCTGGAAGCCGATCTCCCCGGCTTTGAGAAGAAGGACATCGGCATTGACCTCGTATGCACCCTGAATGACGGCTCATTCGCCGCGGTGCAGTGCAAGTTCTACCGTAGAAATGCGTCGGTTCCGAAGGGCGACATCGACTCGTTCATCTCCGCGTCCGAGAAAAGGTTCTCTCACCGCTTCCTTGTCGCGACCAACGAGAGGTGGACTGATAACTGCCTTAACACCCTGAGGAATGCCAGCCCTTCCGTCAGCCTCATCACACTGAAGGAGTTCGAGAGCTCCGACATCGACTGGAAGTCGCTCCTTGCCGGGAAAAAGAGAATCATCCGGAAGAAGCTGCTGCGGCCATACCAGAAGGAGGCTCT
>CADAVL010000022.1 GCA_902791335.1 Oscillospiraceae bacterium | reverse complement strand
AAAGTGGCTGAACGACCTCAAATGCGATCAGCGTGTCAACGGCAGTGTTCCGGACGAAATCCCCGACCCGAACGAAAGCCGCGACGATCCGAACTGCACGGCCAGTGCCGCCTGGGGTGACGCTGCCTGCGTTTGTCCGTGGGAGCTTTACAAAGCCTACGGCGACAAAGAAATTTTAGAAAATCAGTTCCATAGTATGTGCCGCTGGGTGGATTATATCACAAATTCCACCACCACAAAAAATCTTTGGACGGGCGGCACGCATTTTTGCGACTGGTTGGGTCTTGACGCACCGGCCGGCAGCTATTTCGGCAGCAGTGACAAGGATCTCATCGCTTCTGCGTTTTACTATTATTCCACCGGTCTTGTGATAAAAGCCGGCGAGGTTTTGGGGCGCGATGTTTCAGATTATCGCGCGCTTCACAGCGAAATTTACACGGCATTTTTAAAGACCTATAACGATTTCAAGACCCAGACAGAGTGCGTTCTGGCCATTCATTTCGACCTTTGTGAGGACCCAAAAGCGGTGGGCAAAAAGCTGACCGCGCTCATTCACGAAGCCGGCGATCATCTGACTACCGGCTTTGTGGGCACGCCGTATTTACTGCACGCGCTTCATGAAATCGGTGAAACAAAGCTTGCTTACGATCTGCTGTTGACCGACAGCTATCCTTCGTGGCTGTTCTCAGTAAAAATGGGCGCGACCACGATTTGGGAGCATTGGGACGGCATTAACGAAAAGGGCGAGATGTGGAGCACCGACATGAACTCATTTAATCACTACGCCTACGGTTCGGTGGCCGACTGGGTTTACGGCGTTGCCGCCGGTATTCAGCCGATGGAGGAAAACCCCGGCTACGAGAAGGTGAAAATTTGTCCGAACCCCGACAAGCGCCTTGGCACTTTGACCGCCACTTTAAAAACCGCGCACGGCGTGATCCGCTCCGGCTGGAGCTACAGCGGTAACTCCTGCCGCTATGAGATCACCGTTCCGGTGGAAGCGGAAATCGTGATCGACGGCAAGTCCCACCGCGTGAAAAAGGGCAGCTATATTTTCTATTCCGAAAATTGAAAGGCAAAGCCGCCGCGCAAAAAAGCGGTCCAAAGGGCAAACTCTTAAAAAACAAACTTTCAGCGGCAAAACGCTGCAATACGGCGACAATTCCCCCAAAAAACGAGCAGGCTTTTAAAGCAAAAGGGTGGGATTGTCGCCGTTTTTTTGCGGAAAGCCCCCAAAAAAGCGATTGCCGATTTTTTGATTTTAATAAGACGGTTCTTTCACGGACGGTATCGGCAGGGCGGCAGGGTTTCGCGCCCGCGCGGCCGCCGGCAACGGCGGCGCGCGGCTCAATTAAAGCACGGCAAAATTCTTTGCCGTGCTTTAATTGAGCCGCCTTGCATTGAAAAAAATTTTTTCAATGCGCGCGGGCGCCGGAAACCAGCCGCCCTGCCGATACAGCCCGTGAAGACCGCAAACTGGCTTTTCACAAAAGAACTTCATTTAAAACCCAGTTCCAAAGCTGCCGCTACCGTCTTTCCTAAAAAACCACGCGTCAAATTTCTGCGCGCGGGTTCGGCTTTTTTAAATCCGCACGCCAAGCTTTTGCACGGTCAAAGGGTTTCGGCTTTTACCCCGCACCGAAAATCTTGAAAAACCGTGCGCGGCGTGGTACAATACATTTTAAGGAAAAATTATTTCTTTTTGTGAATTTATTTAGGAGCAAAGCATGAAAAAACAAGGCGTTATTTTTGATATGGACGGTACGCTGATCGATTCCATGGCGTTTTGGCGCAAAATCCGTTTTTATATGTGCGAAGCCTACCGCGAGCGCACAGGGCAGGAGATATTGCTGAGTGAGGAAGAAGTGCAAAAAATTGAGCGGTTGTCTTTAAGCGGCGCACTGCGATATATCAACGAGCATCACCACGCAAGAATTACTTACAACGACGATGTAAAGTCCGCTCTTTTGCAGTTTTACACCGGTGAATGCCGCCCCAAACCCGGTGCGGTGGCCTTGGTGAAGCGACTGAAAAAGGACGGACTGCCGCTGTGCGTTGTTACCGCCACGCCGCGCGAGCTTGCACAAAAAGCGCTCGAACACGCAGGCTTCGGCCTAAGCTTTAAATTTATTCTCACGCCCGAGCAGGTCAAGGGCGGCAAATTTCACAAACCGATTTTCAAAGTCGCTTGCCTCCGCCTTTTCAAGCGCCCCAAAAACACCGTGCTGATCGACGACGCCGCCTACGCCCACTACACTGCGTCCAAGCTCAAGATCCGCTGTATCGGCGTGCACGACTGTGACCGAAACGATAGCCTCGAAGACGTCACCGACTGTTGCTTTGACTCTTTAAAAGAGGTCTTGGCGTATTATAAGAAAAACGGCAGGCTGTGAAACGATGAAACCTTTTAAAAATCACGAAACCGGACAGAATAAAAGCGATGAAATCGCGGACGGTGCCCGACGAAACGCCGTAAAACTCTTTTTGATCTTCTTTAAGATCGGGCTTTTCACCTTTGGCGGCGGCTACGCCATGATTCCGTTAATCGAACGGGAGCTTTCGCAGTCAAGAAAGCTGTTAAGTGCGGACGAGATCCTCGATATTGTTGCAATCAGCGAATCCACGCCCGGCCCGATTGCTGTGAATATGGCCACCTTTGTGGGATATCGCTGCTGCGGCTTTTTCGGCGCGCTGGCGGCCACGTTCGGGGTGGTACTACCCTCGTTTTTGGTTATTCTGCTTGTATCTGCCGTGTTGCGGCAGTTTGAATCCGTTGAATCCGTTAAAATGGCATTTTTCGGCGTGCGCGCCGCAGTCCTGGCTTTGATTCTTCACGCTGTGTATACCATGCTTCGGCAGTGCCCCAAGTCGGTCTTTTCTCTAAGCGTTGCCGCGCTCAGCTTTTTGGCGGTGGCCGTCTTTTCTCAAAACGCCTTGCCCGTACTGCTGATTGCGGCGGTTTTGGGTGTTTTGAACACCCTGCTTATCAAAAGGCGGTGGAAAAAATGACGCTTTTAAATCTTTTCCTCACCTTTTTTAAAATCGGACTTTTCACCTTCGGCGGCGGCTACGCCATGCTGCCGCTCATTGAGGAGGAAGTCACGGCGCACGGCTGGCTTACCACACAGCAGTTGGTCAATTTCGTGGCGGTGAGCGAGTCTACCCCTGGCCCCTTCGCTATTAATATCTCCACCTATGTCGGCGCCGAAACGGCCGGATTTTTCGGCGCACTGGTGGCTACGTTCGGGGTGGTACTGCCCTCGTTTATCGTTATTTTGATCGTTGCAAAATGCTATGTCGCCTTTAAAAGCAGCGCGCCGGTTCAGGGTGCGCTTTCGGGGCTTCGTCCGGCGGTGGTAGGGCTCATCGGTGCGGCAGCGGTGTCGGTGGGCGCGGCGGTGTTCTTTCCCTCGGGCGTTTCGGCCGCAGAGTTTACGAATCCGCAGATTTATGTAAGCCTCGGGATTCTGGCTTTTTCGCTGCTTTTACTGCAAAAAAAGCTTCACCCCATTCTTTTAATTCTTGTGGGCGCGGCCTTGGGCCTTGTTTCCGGATTTTTTATTTTTCCGAATTAAACCGCGCAATCTTTGATTACATGATTTTTAAGCCGTGCAATAAAATCCGACAACCGGTCAAATAAAACCGTTTTGGTTTTGTCTTTTGCAGGCTTTTTATCAGGGCGGCGTTTTGCCGAATAAAAGGCCGATCCGGTTTGTCCGCTCTCTTGTTTTTTTGGAAATCGCATAAAAAAAATTGAAGTTATTTTGAGGTGATCTTTTGCTCTTTGCTGTAATTTTTCTGGGGGTTATCTTTCTTTATTTTCTGCTTTGCTACGTCTGCTTTCGCGTGGCCTGCGTTCGCGGACGTCCGTCTGACCGCACGCGTGAGACCTTTCGCGCGGATCACATTTTAGCCCCCTTTGCTGACCGCTTTCGAGAAGCCGGCGAATGGCTTGACGCGCAGAAGACCGAACCGATCTATATAGAAAGCTTTGACGGCCTTCGGCTGTACGCCGATTATCTGCCGCTGGAGGGTTCGCGCAAAACCATTGTTGCCATGCATGGCTACCATTCGTCCTACCGCAGCGATTTCAGCATTGTACTGCCGTATTACCGCGAACTTGGCTACAATATTCTGCTTGTCGATCAGCGCGCGCACGGCCAAAGCGAGGGACGGTATTTAAGTTACGGAATTTTGGAAAAATACGACGTTTTAAGCTGGGTCAATGAGCTGAACCGCCGTTTTCCCGAAACCGAAACCATTGTATTGGACGGTATGTCGATGGGCGCCAGCACGGTTTTAATGGCGACCGGATTGGAGCTGCCGGAAAATGTCAGGGCAGTGGTGGCCGACTGTGGCTTTTCGGGCGGTTGGGATATCGTTAATATCACCGCAAGGAAGATCAATCGCCACATTCCAAAGGTTGTATTAAGTACGGTCAACTTTTTCTGCCGCATTTTTGCCGACTATGACCTGCGCGACGATAATACGCTGTTGGCGATGCAAAAGTGCAAAATTCCGGTGTTATTTGTTCACGGCACGGGGGACACCTTTGTTCCCTGCGAAATGACGCTGAGAAATTATGCAACCTGCCGCGCAAAAAAGGAGCTTTTAACGGTGGTCGGCGCAGAGCACGGCATGAGCTTTTTAAGAAACGAGCCGCTTTGCCGCAAAACGCTTTCGGCCTTTTTGAAAAAATACGGCGACGTGCCGGAAAATCGGTCAAACGATGAAAGCCAAGGCGACGAAGAACAGCAAAACCCGGAGGAATAAAAATTTAAAGGAATAAGTATGAAACGGCGGCCGGCGAACAGAATTTTATAATTTCTTCGCGGCTGCCACCGAAGCCGACAACGCGCCTTATCAAAGCGGACGTTGTCGGCTGTTTTTCTTTTTAAAAGCCGGGTTTAAAAAAAACGAACGGTCAATTTGTTTTTTTGAACAGATTTTTTGGGGAATGCAGCGCCTTGCGACGTTTGCAGATTTTTAAAAAAGTTGATTCTTTAAAAATGTAGACCGAAATCTCGTGCTACCGCCGAGAAAAGATACTGACGGCTAAGATCGCGCCGCGCGCAAGAGGGGCTCGCCGCTTTGGCGGCGAACCCCTCTTGCGCCGGTCGTGGAACGGGGAAAAGCGGCAGCTTTTCCCCGTTCCACGACCGGCGGGCCGATTTTCAATCGGTCGCGCGCGGCGCGATCTTAGCCGTCAGTATCTTTTCTTCGGCGGTAACCGCAAAACTTCAATATCCAAAAACAAAAAAGAGCAACCTTTTTTGAAGGGTCGCTCTTTTCTTCTTTTAAAACCGCAGTGCCTCGCAGGCGGGCTCTTTTCCATCGCTTATCGGTTGCCGCGCCGCAATTTCTCTGCTGATTTTCTCAAATTACTGTTGGTTTTGTTCTTCACGCCAAAATCTGTGCCCGCAGCCTCTCAGCCCATCACGACTACCGGAATCAATCCGGCAGTGGGTCTGCCCACAGCGGTGACCTCTAAGATCAGGCGGTTGATGGCCGACACCTGTTCACCGGCAATCAGGGTGTATTCCGCCTCGGCGTTGCCCTCGCCGCGAATGGTAATGTGTTCCAGCTGTAAGCTTTTCGGCCCAATCACCTGCCAGCCCTCCGGCAGGATCCAACGCAGATTAAGTAAATAGGGTATACCGCCAAACGGCTTGTCGTTGTTGTGAAAATGCAGCTTCAGCTTCAGTTCTTCGCCGGGGCGAATATCCGGCTCGCGCTCAAAGCTTAACGTGCAGGTGGCATAGTTAAAGTCGGTGGTAAAGGAGTTCGCCGGACGGCGGCAGAGCGCGCGGGTAAAATCGCCGGAGCGGAACGCCTCCAGATCCTCGGCCGGTACTTCGGTCTCACCGTCGGTAAACTGGAGCTGTGCGCGGTTTGCACCCAGCATCAGCGGTGCCATTTTTATAATGCGGTCGGTCAGCTCGGTGCAGGTTTCGGGCACGTTGTTAAGAATGCCTTTCGACACGGAAATTGTAATGATTTCGTCGCCGATGTGCGCTTTCCAGTCCTCCGGAATAATCGCGGTGCCGTTCATAATACCCAAAACAGAGCCCACCGTGGCGGCGGTGCAGTCGGTGTCGTCGCCGCAGTTGATCGCGGTGATCATCGTCTTTTTAAAATCGCCCTCGCCGTAAAGTAAGCCGATGACCGCGTAGCCCACGTTGGACGGCGCTTCAAACCAGCCGTCGCCAATGTCCATGTTTTCCTTTAATACGGTGTTTCGGGTGTCCTTCCAGGTCATGCCATCGTCGTAGCATTTCAAAACCAGACGAACGGTGCGCGCCATGCGGCTGTCCTCCGGAATTTTATCCAGACCGATCTCAATCAGCTTGCGGATATCGTTTTCCACAAAGGCGGCGGCCTCCATTGCGGCCACAAAAATAGCAGCCGTGGTGCCTTCGCCCGCGCCGTGATCCACGCAGGCGTCCTCGTAAGCGTATTTTACGGCGATGTCGGGGCAGGCCGGTGCCAGACAAGCCCACACTTCGGTGCGGATCCAGGCGCCGTTGGAGTTTTTCCAGGGGTTTTTATAATCGCCTGCAAGCGGCGGTAAAAGCCCTGCCTGCATATTGGTTTTGCAAAGGCCGTATTCGTTCCAGTGGGGGCTGACATAGCTCAGCCAGCATTCACCCAGCTTTTTGCAGTCGAGATCGTATGGGCCGATCTCCTCCAGTGCGCGCAGCCAAACCAGCTGCAGATCGAGGTCATCGTTGGGCAGCGGCTTGCCCTCGGGCGTGGAAAAGCCCTGAATGTCCAAAATATCGTGGGTGCCCTCAAACGGACCGCCCATGGTGCCGCCAATGTTTTTGCCAAGCCAACAGGCTAAAATTTTATCGCGGTAGGTTTCACGGTTCAGCTTAATCATCGTCTTGTCGCTCCTTTAGAAAAAAGTTTTTTTAAAAAGTTTTTCGCCAAAAAGAATTTTAATGAAAGTGCGGCGATCGGTTTTTGGCCGTTTGCCGCAGACATCTTTCGCACCGAATTTTTTCGGCGCCGCTTCTTTTATCTATAGCATAGCACAGTGAAGTCGAACATGAAAAGTCCAAGTCTTTACCAAAAGGTTGCAAATTTTTACTTTTTGCGGTATTCCGACGGCGTACAGCCGTAAATCCTTTGAAACCCCCTGTAAAGTCCCGATTTGTCGCCGTAACCGCAGCGCTCGCAAATTTCCAGCACGGTAAGATCGGTCGTTTTTAAAAGGGTCGCCGCGCGCGCCGCACGCTCGCGGTTTAAATATTCCACTAAGGTCAGGTGATATTTTTCCTTGAAAACGCGGCTGAAATAGGAGGGGTTATAAAAGCAGGCTTTGGCAAGCTCGCCCAAGGTCAGCTTGCGGTCAAGATTTTCGTCGATATATTGCAAAAGCTGCTGCCAGCGCTCCGGCTGCGATCGGGCAGTGTCGTCGCTGTTCCAAAGAAACCGTCGGAGCATCAGGGTGAACAGCACGTTTAAATAGCTGTTCAATACCGACGCGTAGGCCATTTGTTCGCGTTCGTATTCGCGCAGCATGGTGTTCAGTATCCGTTCAAACTCCAGCCGATCCTCGCCGCCGAAGGTGATCAGCCGATCGCCGCTGTCCGCACCGTCGCGCAGCTGATCAAAGGCGGTGAGCGACAAAAGGCCGAAAGCGTTTTGCTCGGTCACAATGTTTTCAGAGAAAATATCGGGATTTAATATTAAATTATAATAGGAAAAAGCGCGGTCGTTCGGCGCGATGGCGTGGGTGCTTTTGCGGTTGATAAAAAGAAGATCGCCCTGCTCTGCGCGATAGGTGCGGCCGTCCACTGTCTGAAGCGCCGAACCGGAAACAATATACACGATCTCCGGAAAATCGTGGCAGTGAAGATTTTCCGGCCGCTTGCAGGTGGAAAAAGAAATATGCAGGTGCAACCCCGGTTTTATGTAATCCTCGGCTTTGTACACCTGCATTGTTTTCACACCTTTTCACTTTCATGCAATGCCCTTTTTTCGGGCAGGTTTACGGTCTTGGCTTTGTTTCGGCTTTGACCCGATTTTGCTTTTTTGCTTTTTTAAAACAGCGTTCATAAAACGGAAAATGTCAATGGCCGAAAATTTTGACCGTTCGCCAAAATCGGCTTTACGGAAAAAAGATCCCGGCGCTGAAACCTTTTGACTTAAAAACGGGGAGATTTACAGGAAAAATCCCCTGAAAACATTCATTGCGGCGGTTCTTGCCGTGCAGCTAAGCTCGCTTGCCAGACAAAATTCGCCGGAAGACAGGCGGCGGTCGCAAAGATTTTTATTGATCCTGTCAACAAGCGGCTTGGAGTTTATCGCCAGGTCGCCGCGAATCACCACCCTTGTGATGCCTGTAAGATTGATGTAGTTGTTGATAAGTAAGGTGAAATATTCCGCTTCCTTTTGAATCAGGCGGTCGGCCTCCTCGCTGCCTGCCGCGCTCATCAGCTCGGCCACGTTCTTAAAGGAGGAGCCTTTCAGCAAACATTCCGGTGTTGCATACATCTCAAAGCAGCCGTGGTTTCCGCAGGCGCAGCGCGGCCCGTCGTATCGAATGGAAAGGTGGCCGGCCTCGCCCGTGCGTCCGTGCTTTCCAAAGAACAAGCGATCGTTCAGCACCAAACTTGCCCCAACGCCGTTTTCCGAAACAATTACAACAAAGTCCGTTTCATTGGACATCTTCCCGAAATATTTCTCCTCCAGCGCAATGGAATCGGCGTCGTGCTCCAAATACGCTTTGTAGCCGATTCGGTCGGAAAGCTCCTTTGCGATTGGTACATTGTGCCACAGATCGAACTTCGGCGGATTCAAAATCACGCCCTCGCGTGCATTTAAAGGGCCGGGCGCGGAAATGCCGATACCGAGCACCCGGTTGCTGTTGATGGCCATTTCACGCAGCATGGCGCGCGCCGCAACGGCGATTCTGTCCAAACAATCGGTCAGATCGTTGGAATATTCAATGACCCGCTCTCTCAAAAGCTTGCCGCCGAGGTTGACAATACCAACATGGCAGGCATTTCTTTTTAAGGCAATGCCCACGATAAACCGCGCGTCCTCCTCAATGCTCAAAAGCACCGGGTGCCGCCCGACCTCATTGCTCTCGCTTCTCGACTCTCTTAAAAGTCCTTCGTTCAAAAGTTCTTCCACAATAATGGTGATACTGGGGCGCGTCAAATGAGTCTTTTCGGCAATATCCGCGCGTGAAATGTGCTCCCGACGAATGCATTCCAACACAATTCGCCGGTTTACAGTTTTCATCTTGCTGGAATTGATCGCTTTTTTCAATTTAGGTTTGCTCCTTGTCTGCCGTTGCAGAATATTTTTTAAAAATTCAAGCTCCCCCCAAACGGCAAAGAGAACCCGACTTTATATAAAAAACAGCACGTTTTCGGTCGCTGTTTCTCAAATCGGCAAGAACCCGGTGCTTTTGAATTTTAAAAGCCGTCCGCCAAAAAACATCGTTTTCAAAAAATAAGGCTGCCGGCGAATTTTTTTAGGATCTCGGTCGGGGGGGGCGGCCGAGATACGGTGATTAAAATTTTGAGTTTTTTCGGCGGATTTTTCCCATTGCCGCCGCAGAATTTTTTCAAAAGTTTTCTTAGACTGGTTCGGCTTTATTATTGTTCGCCTAAATATCGCAGTTGTTCACCGTTCTCGGGAAGGGGATCACGTCACGAATGTTGCTCATGCCGGTGAGATACATCACGCAGCGCTCAAAGCCCAGGCCAAAGCCTGCGTGACGGGCAGAGCCAAAGCGGCGAAGATCCATGTAAAAGCCGTAGTCCTCAGCATTCAGACCCAGTTCGTCCATGCGTGTTTTCAGCTTTTCATAGTCGTCCTCACGCTGGCTGCCGCCGATAATTTCGCCGATGCCGGGCACTAAGCAGTCCATGGCGGCAACGGTTTTTCCGTCGGGGTTGAGCTTCATGTAAAAAGCCTTGATCTCTTTCGGGTAGTCGGTCACAAATACCGGACGCTTAAAGATCTCCTCAGTCAAAAAGCGCTCGTGCTCGGTTTGCAGGTCGCAGCCCCAATAAACCTTAAAGTCGAATTTATCGTTGTGTTTTTCCAATTCTTTGATCGCGTCGGTGTAGGTAATGCGGCCGAACTCGGAATTGACAACGTGATTGAGCCGTTCAATAAGGCCCTTGTCAATAAAGGTGCCGAAGAAGTTCATTTCTTCGGGTGCATTTTCCAAAACATAGCGGATAATGTATTTGATCATGTCTTCGGCCAGCGCCATGTTGTCGTCCAGATCGGCAAAAGCAATCTCCGGCTCGATCATCCAAAACTCCGCCGCGTGACGCGTGGTGTTGGAATTCTCGGCACGGAAGGTGGGGCCGAAGGTGTAAATATTGCGGAAAGCCATGGCAAAGGTTTCACCGTTGAGCTGACCGCTGACGGTGAGGTTGGTGGGTTTGGAGAAAAAGTCCTTTTTAAAATCCACCTTGCCGTCGTCGGCTTTCGGCACGTTGTTGAGGTCCAGCGTGGTGACCTGGAACATTTCACCGGCGCCCTCGCAGTCGCTGCCTGTAATCAGCGGCGTGTGCACATAAATAAAATTGCGCTCCTGGAAAAATTTATGAATGGCAAAGGCAATGAGCGAACGCACGCGGAACACCGCCTGAAAGGTGTTGGTGCGCGGCCGCAGATGGGTGATGGTTCTGAGATATTCCAGCGAATGACGCTTTTTTTGCAGCGGATAGTCCGGCGTGGAAACGCCCTCCACCGAAACGTCGGCCGCGTGGATCTCAAACGGCTGTTTTGCGTCGGGGGTCAACACCACGGTGCCCTTTACAATCAGCGCCGTGCCGACATTCAGCCTGGAAACCTCCTCGAAGTTTGAAAGCTCGGTATCGTAAACCACCTGAAGCGGCTCAAAAAAAGTACCGTCGTTCAAAACGATAAAGCCGAAATTTTTGGAGGCGCGCACCGAGCGCACCCAACCGCAGACCTCAATTTCGCGGTCGGCAAAATCGGCAGGGCTTTTGTGAAGTTGACGAATCGTGATCATGTTCATGATGTTTTGGGCACCTTCTAATCCTTAAAAATATATATTGTATTCTATAGTATAGCACATCGTGCAAATAATTTCCAACTATTTTTATACATTGCAGATATTTTTTGCCGAAAAAGGCAGAAATCACCGCCCATTGGCGGCAAGACCGAGATCAGGCTCTTTACAATTAGGCTTCTTTGTGGTATTTTTAAAATAAAAGTAGATAAATTGTCTTGTAATTTGCAGAAGATAAAACGGAGGGTTCACCATGGAATCTAACGAGCAGAATAAAATAAATGAAAAAGTGCCGGTCTGTCCGGTCTGCGGCCGCGAGCTGATCGCGCCGTACCGCGCCTGTCCTTATTGCGGCTTCAGGATTCAGGCACCGATAGAAGGAAATCCTGCGCCGAATACTGCGGCGGACGGAGCGCCGGGTGATAAAATAAGGGTGCAAGCCGCCGGTGTAGACAACGCACTGGGTGATAACATGAACGCGCAAAGCGCCGGTGCAGACAGCGCGCCGGGTGCAAAAGCAGCCGCTGCGCCAAACGCGGAGGAAGCCGCCGCGACGGGCAAGGCGGAAAATTTTCCGGAAAGCGGTTCAAAGGAGACCGTTTTAAACGGCGAAACCTTCGGGACGTCCGAAAACGGCGTGCTGCAGAACGCCGCGCCGCCTATGACAACCGCCGTGCCGCAAAAGACCTGTCCGGTCTGCGCCACGGTCTATCCGGCAACCCTGGGCTACTGCCCAAAGTGCGGCTATACGCCTTACGCCACCTACGCCGCAAGCAAGAAAGCGCAAAAGAGTACCGTGCCGCTTTATAAAAAATGGTGGCTGTGGTTGATCATCGGCACAGTGATCTTTGCGGTCAGCATTTTATTGATCACCCTGATTCCCAAGGCGACAAATACGGACAATTCCGACGACAAAGAGGATCAGGGCCAGGAGCGGATTGTTTCCTCCGATTGGCGCGTACTTTACAACAAGGATTTGGAAATTTGCGCAAAATTCGGTTCCGCTTCATTGTTTACGGGCGACGACTTAACACTGGCCTTTAAAAACCGTACCGACAAATCGGTTCGGATTGTGCCGTCGGGCGGGTCGCTCAACGGTCGCGCGGTGTCCCTTTATCTTTCTGACGACGATGACGTGGGTGACGAGAATCATATTTATTTCGACTTGGCGCCCGGTGAAAGCCGCGAAATGGGTGCAGGATTTTATTCCGGCATTGATATTGAAGATGACGACGATGATTTGTTTGATACCGGTGACGATGACGATATTTCGCACTACAATATTAAAATGGAATTTGAGCTTTATTCCACCGGCAAAAACGAGCTGCTCGGCACGACCGGTCAGCTGGAGATCAAGCCCAGTGGTGAAACCGAGGACAGCTTGAAGCAGTTTGAGGGGAAAACCGCTTTTGAGGACGATCAGTTTTTGGTGACATCGGTTGAATATGACCACAAATATTATCTGACCGTGAAAAACAAGACCGACAAGGCGTTGCAGGTAAATCTTGACAAACTGCGCTTGTTTGGCTACATTTTGCCAACGGAAATTGTGAGCTATGATACCGCCTCTGTTTTGGGCGGCGCTACGGCGGTGTTTACGATTGACGAAAAGGGTCTGCCGAGCGGCGAGCTGAGTCTCAGACTGGTCTATTCTCAGCAGGTGCTGCCGCAAAATGCTTACGAAAGCAGTACAAAGTCCTTTGTATGCATTCCGTAAAAAAGGCGGGTTTAAAGAGGCACCGAAACCAAAACCTGCGGCTGCGGTTTTTCGTATTTGATTTTGCGCGACGAAAACGGCGGTTTTCGGGAAGAATTTATAATTATAATCGTGATAAGAGCGACCTTTTTCCAAGGCTTTCAAAAGCCAAAGAAAAAGGCCGCGCTTTTTTGTTGGCGGTTTTGGCGGTTTTTTTATAAATCTGGTTGAAGGGTTGCTTCACGGTAGGAGCTTCAAAATATAAGTTGTTTGTGCTTTAGAATTTTTTCAAAAGGGTGTGCGGCAGGCTTTTGAGGGGGCGCTTGCGTGCAATGTTCGGCGGTCGGGTTCGCGCCGCGCGCGGCCGATTTTCAATCGGCCGGCCAAGGCGGTTTTTCAAAAAACAGCCGTTTTTTCAAAAAACCGCCTTGGCTTTTCGCCGCCCTTCGGGCGGCACCGCGCGGCGCGAACCCGACTTGCCGAACATGGCACAAAAGCGCCCTTAAAAAGCCAAGACCGCATTTTTACAGCCGCAAAAAGCTGAGTGCCTTTAAAAAGCACTCAGCAAAAGGAAAATCTGAAATTTTTTGGGAGAGAGCAAACAAAGCATGCCCGTCCGCCGAAACTGACGTTTAAAGATTGTATTTTTTGTGGTTGGCAATAAGGAAGATCATGGAGATCACCGCGCCCAAGACCTCCGCCACCGAAAGAGCGTACCAAATGCCGTTCAGCCCGAATAAAAGCGGCAGCACCATAACCGAGAACGACTGGAAGACCAGCGTTCTCAAAAAGGAGATCGCGGCCGATACCGCGCCGTTTCCGAGCGCCGTGAAAAAGGACGACATAAAAATATTCACGCCTGTGAGGATAAACGAAAAGCTGAAAATGTGGAACGCCGCCACCGTCATTTTTAAAAGCGGCTTGTTGTAGCCCACAAAGATCTCCGCAATGGGCGTGCCCAGCAAAAAGGCCAGCAGCATCATCAGAAGTCCGCCCAAAAGCATGAGGAAAAGACTTTTTTTAAGAATGCCGCGCACCTCCGTGCTGTTGTCCGCACCGTAGTGATAGCCGATGATCGGCGCCGTGCCGATGGTGTAGCCGATAAACACCGCCACAAAAATAAACTGAACATACATCAGCACGCCGTAAACCGCCACGCCGTTTTCGCCGGCGAATTTTAAAAGCTGAAAATTATAAAGCATGCTCACCACCGAGCCGGAAATGCTGGACATCAGTTCCGAAGAACCGTTGCCCGTGGCGCGCAGAATGGTTTTCCCCTCAAAGCGGAACTTTGTCAGCCGAAGCAGACTTTTGTTCGGACGCAAAAAGTAAAGAAAGGGAATCAGGCCGCCCACGCATTGGCTGATACCGGTGGCCAGCGCCGCGCCGAATACTCCCAGAGGAAAAACGGCCACAAAAAGTGTGTCCAGTAAAATATTGGTCACGCCGGCCGCCACGGTGCACAAAAGGCCCAGTTTCGGCTTTTCGGCCGTGGCCAAAAAGGTCTGAAAGGTGTTTTGCAGCATAAAAGCCGTGTTAAAGGCCAGCACGGTACGGCCGTAGATCACGCAATGCTCCAGCATGGCATCGGTCGCGCCCAATAACACGGCGATCGGCCGCATAAAAAGAACACCAAGCAGGGATAAAACCATGCCCGAAACCACCGTAAACCCAATAATCATGGAAAAATAGCGGTTGGCGCGGTCGTGTTCGCCCTCGCCGAGCGTGATCGCCACCAGTGCACTGCCGCCCGTGCCAAGCATAAAACCAAAGCCACCCAAAATCATAATAAACGGCATAACAAGGTTAATTGCGGCAAATGGCACGGTGCCGGCGTAATTGGAAATAAACAGCCCGTCCACCACGCCGTAGATCGAGGTGAACACCATCATAATAATGGTAGAAAGGCAAAACCGCAGCAGTCTGCGGTAGTTAAAATGATCGGATAATCGAATACTCATAAAGATAAATACTCCTGTTCGGAAATACCGTCTGTGATGAGATGCTATTGCTTTCGCAATGGATAAAAAAAGACAAGCTTCCGCTTGTCTTTTTTTGGTGCGCCAGGAGGGACTCGAACCCCCGACCTTTTGGTTCGTAGCCAAACACTCTATCCGGCTGAGCTACTGGCGCAAATACGATTATTTTTTTACCGCCATAGTATATTAGCACAAAATTTTATGAAAGTCAAGTGCTTTTCACGCGATTTTTGAAAATGCAGGGATTTTTATTGCCGACAAAACAAGAAAGATCCGGGAAAGACTGCAAAGACAGCGCTCTTTTGCCGGCTGACGACAAAGAACCGGCCGCGATAAAACCGGAAGTTCCCCGCGCGCCGCCGCCTTCGGCTGAAGACCCCAAAACACCGTTGGCGTTTTGGGGTCTTCAGCGGTGTTTCCCTTGCGGGAAACACCGCGCGGCGCGCGGGGAACTTCCGGTTTTATCGCGGCCGGTTCAATTCTCGTTTACAATAATATGCAAAGCTGCGCTTTGGTGATATACAATTCCTGCGGAATTGCTTCTATCACATCAACGCACCCAAAAATACGTTGGTCGCGCCAAAATAGATCAGCAGAGAAATTGCATCCACAATGGTGGTGATAAACGGACTTGCCATGACTGCCGGATCGAACCGCAAAGCTTCGGCCAGAATCGGCAGGGTACAGCCCACCAGCTTTGCCACCACAACGGTCAGCGCCATGGTAAGGCAGACGGTGGCACTGATCATGCAGACCGCCGGAAATTCGTAGCCCGAAAAGGTGCCGAGCAGCAAATAATCCACCAGCAAAATTTTCACAAAGTTGACAACGCCCAGCGTCAGGCCGCAAACCAACCCCACGCGAAGCTCTTTAAAAAGCACCTTGAAAATATCGCGCAGGTGAATTTCGTCCAGTGAAAGGCCGCGAATGACCGTAACCGCCGCCTGCGAACCGGAATTACCGCCGGTATCCATGAGCATGGGAATAAACGATGTCAGCACCACAATGCTTTTCAGCTTGTCCTCAAAGCTTGAAATGATCGCACCGGTAAAGGTGGCCGAAACCATTAAGATCATTAGCCACGGCACGCGCTTTTTAAAGGTTTCAAAAACGCCGGTCTTGAGATACGGGCGGTCATTCGGTATAATTGCCGCCATTTTTTCAATATCCTCGGTGTTTTCGTCCTCAATAACGTCCATCGCGTCGTCAACCGTGACGATACCCACCAGGCGATTTTCCTTGTCCACCACCGGCAGCGCCAGAAAATCGTATTTATTGAAAATCTTTGCAACGTCCTCTTTGTCGTCCAGTGTGCCGGCATAGATCACGTGCGTTTCCATAATATTGCTGATTTTGTCGTTCGGGTCGGCCAATAACAGATCCTTGACCGTTACAATACCCTCTAACTTTCGGTCGGGGCCGGTGACATAGCAGGTATAGACCGTTTCCTTGTCAATACCGGTTTTGCGAATGTGGTTTACCGCGTCGTCAACCGTCATATCGCGCTTCAAATCCACAAATTCCGGCGTCATAATACTGCCGGCGCTGTCTTTCGGGTAATTCAAAAGCTCGTTAATGGCTTTTCTCGTCTCACTGTCCGACTGACGTAAAATCCGCTTGACCACGCCGGCCGGCATTTCTTCGATAATATCCACCGCGTCGTCGAGATACAGCTCGTCAATTACGGCTTTCAGCTCTTTATCGCTGAAACTTTTGATCAGCGCCTGCTGACAGTCGCCGTCCATTTCAACAAAGGTTTCCGCTGCAAGCTCCTTCGGCAGCAACCGAAACAGCAGCACGCGCTGTTCCGCGTCCAGCTCGTCAAAGATCGGCGCCAGATCCATGGCGTTGATATCCGCAAGCATGGCGCGCAGGTCGGAAAACCGCTTTTCCGACAATAGTTCCACAAATTTTTCAAACATCTTGCTTTATGCTCCTTATACTGAATTTTTAAGGGTCAATAAAGCACAAAACGAATAGAAAGTATTAGAAAGGTTGACCTGACAGCACAAGAGCAATCGGTGAGGTTCCGCTTGCCGCAAACTCCGCCAGCTTAATACTTCGGGGTTTTGTACTGTTATTATGACCGGCGTCCATGTGCTTGTCCACTCCTTTGCTTTTAAAATTTTTCTTAAACTGTTTTTGTCGTTTTTGCCGATTTTGTACTTTTCGGGGCACTTTTGTGCCAAAAGATACATATACATTATAATCAATTCTTTTCTTTTTTACAAGTGTTTACATCTGCCAAATTTTTATAAGTTTCAGCTTTTCGTTTTATATTTTTTGTGGGGTGCCGCGATGAATGCGCTGTCGTGGGTGCGCTGCTGTCGGTTTTGCCTCTTAATCGGCGGCAGCTTCTTTTGATTTTTTTAAAAGAGGCTGCCGCGCTTTGTCGGCGCCGACATTTCACTTTTTTTGAAAGAAGTCCGTGATCGCTTTTTAAAAAAAGGTCTGATTTTTCCGTCAAAAAGGGCAGACAGTGTTTCGCGCGCAAAGGCCGTGCCGTCGGCATTTCGGCGAAACACCGCCGAAATGCCGACGGCACGATGCCCCAAAATTTGCCGCAAAGGAGGATATTTTGGGGCGGTTCAAAATCCGCCGCAAAGCGGTGTTCTTTAGTTTCATTCTTTTTGGGGCAATCGCCCGTCTTTGCGCTTTTTGGCGCGGAGACGGGCAACTCTTTGCGCGCGAAATCGGGTCACTTCTTCTTTGACGGCAAGAACGGTGTTTTTTCTCGCCGTCAGGATTTTTGGTAGGCTTTCTCTTTCGGCGATAAGATCGCTGATTTTCTTAAAAACCTGCAAAGCCGGGGACCGTCCGGATTTAAACTTTTTAAAAAGCCGATTTTAAGCTTTAAAAAGCGCTTCGAGCGGCCGGAACGAATAGCCCATGGCCTCCCATTTTGAAAGCAATTCGTCCATAATTTCGCCGTTGGTGGACGAGGTGTTGTGCAGCAGCACCACCGCGCCCGGGTGCACACGGGTGCAAAGCTTCGAAAAGGCCTCCTCGGCCGAGGGCTGTTGATCTTTGTTCCAGTCCACGTAAGCAAGGCTCCAGAAAAAGGTTTTATATTGCAGCTCGTTTGCCATTTTCAGGTTTTCCACGCTGTATTTTCCCTGCGGCGGACGGTAGTATTTCGGCATTTCCGACCCCACGATCTCGCGGTATTTCGCCGCGGTGTCGTCCAGCTCCTTTTGAAAGGCTGCAAGGTCGCCGATTTTAGACATATCGGGATGATGAAAGGTGTGGTTGCCCACGGTGTGTCCCTCTTTTACCATGCGTTTTACCAAATCCGGCGCAGTGTTCAAAAAATGCCCCACCACAAAAAACGTGGCTTTTGCGTTGTGCTTTTTCAAAGCGTCCAGGATTTTTCCCGTATTGCCGTTTTCATAGCCGCAGTCAAAGGTGAGATACAGCACCTTTTGATCCGCTTTGCCCATATAATAAGCGTTATACTGTAAAAGCTCCTCTTTCGAGGCGTTGCCCACCGGCTGCTCGCCTGCAGTTTTAAAGGAAAGTCCCCAGTCGGTGCATTTTGCCACCGATGCGTTGGCGGTCTTTGTACCGTCGGCACTGCACGCTATGGTAAAGACCGTGCAGAGCGATAAAAACAGTGCCGACGCCGCAAGGGTGCATTTCCGGCGCGAAAAATGAAGAATGCCGCCCGGAAGTGTTAATTGTTGTTTCATAAGCGTTGCCCTCCGTTTGCTTTTTATACATTTTTATATTTATTAAGGTCGCTTGTACCATTATGTCAAGGGGATTTTTGGGTACGGCTCCATAAGCGGCGATCCGGTGGGTGTAAAACAAATGTTCAAAGCGGTGCGCTTTGTCTATTGTTATTTACTCTAAAATGTGGTAAAATGTTATTAAACTTCAAGTAAGTTGCAAGCGGGCGGTGTTTTGCCGTTTTTTAAAAGGTGTTGTGGAATCGGTTTTTCACCGGGGCGTAACAAAGGGAGATGGAGCGTTTTGTTTTCCAAGCTGAGAAGTGTCGGCGTTTTCGGAATGGACAGCTATATGATAGAGGTGGAATCGGACTTAGGCGGCAATGCCGAGGTAACGGTTTTTAATATTGTGGGTCTGCCGGATACCGCTGTAAAGGAATCGAGAGATCGGGTGCGTGCGGCGATTAAAAATTGCAAATATTCCGTACCGCCGGCAAAAATTGTGGTAAATCTTGCGCCGGCCGATGTTCGCAAGGAGGGCGCGCTTTACGATCTGCCCATGATGCTGTCCATTCTTTGCACCCTCGGCAAGCTGAAAGTGCCGCCGTCCGACTGTGCTTTTATCGGCGAATTATCGCTCAACGGTTCGGTACGTCCGGCCGCAGGCATGCTGCCCATGGCGATCTGCGCGAAGGAGCACGGCATTAAAAACTTTTTTGTACCCATACAAAACGCTGCGGAATGCAGTGTGGTAAAAGGCTTAAATGTTTTTCCGGTGGCGCACGTTTCGGAGCTGATCGAGCACCTTACCGGCAAAAAGCAGTTGGAACCCATAAAACCGGTTGAATTCGCCGATGTGGACTACGGCTACGAACCGGATTTCTGCGAGGTCAAGGGTCAGCACCGCGCAAAAAAAGCGTTGGAGATCGCCGCGGCCGGCGGTCACAATGTATTGCTGATCGGCCCGCCGGGAAGCGGCAAAAGTATGCTTTCCAAACGTCTGCCGTCCATTTTGCCGCCGCTCAGCTTTGACGAAGCCATTGAAACCACCAAAATTTACAGCATTGCCGGGCTTTTGCCCGAAAACACGCCTATTATTAAAAAGCGGCCGTTCCGCGCGCCGCACCACTCGGTATCACAGGCCGGACTTTCCGGCGGCGGCACCGTGCCGCGACCCGGTGAAATTTCATTGGCACACAACGGCGTGCTGTTTTTGGACGAGCTGCCGGAATTCGACCGCTCCTCCATGGAAGCGCTCCGTCAGCCTTTAGAGGACGGCCGTGTTACCATTTCAAGGGTGGCAGGCTCACTGACTTATCCTTGTTCGATCACGCTGATCGCTGCCATGAATCCCTGCCCCTGCGGTTATTTCGGGCATCCTACCAAAAAATGCACCTGCTCTGAAAGCGCAGTACGCCGCTATATGGGCAAGATTTCAGGGCCGCTTTTGGATCGGTTGGATTTACAAATAGAAGTGCCGCCGGTCGATTTTTCCGAGCTTTCCTCCACCCAAAAGGAAGAAACCTCCAAAGAGATTCGTGCGCGCGTGGTTGCCGCCAGAGCCATTCAGGAGCGGCGGTTTGAGGGTACGGGGATCACCTGCAACGCCCGAATGACGCCCAAGCTTTTGCAGCAGTTCTGCACGCTGGAGGCTGCCGCCGAGGAGCTTTTAAAAAGTGCGTTCGACGCGCTTGGAATGTCCGGCCGCTCTTACGATCGCATTTTAAAGGTTGCCAGAACCATTGCGGATCTTGAAAACGCCGAAATGATCGGTGAAAGTCACATTGCCGAGGCTTTACAATTCCGCAGTCTTGACCGCAAATACTTCTAGGGGGCCAAGGCCCCTTGTTTTCAGAAGATGGGCTGACTGGGTAGAGCCGAAACAGAGCAAAACCTGACTTTCGTAGTGCTACGATATATTTTTTTGGGGGCCAAGGCCCCTTGTTTTCAGAAGATGGGCTGACTGGGTAGAGCCGAAACAGAGCAAAACCTGACTTTCGTAGTGCTA
>CADAVL010000021.1 GCA_902791335.1 Oscillospiraceae bacterium | reverse complement strand
AAAGCTCCGTTATTTTGCTTTTTGTCCCACGATCATTTTATAAAGCCGCCTGACATAAAGCCATCAAAAATTGTCCTCCGTCAAATTCCGGCGCTCACAAGTTCTTTTTTGAGTTCTGCAATGATCCTTTTTTCAAGCCGCGAAATATACGACTGCGAAATTCCCAAAAGATCGGCCACTTCTTTTTGCGTGTGCTCGCGCTTGCCGTGCAGACCGAAGCGCAGCTCCATAATTTTCTGCTCTCTCGGATCCAGCTGATTGACCGATCGTAAAAGCAGACTGTTTTCCGCCTCCTGCTCAACTCCACGCCCGATCTCGTCACCGTCACTGCCCAGAATATCCGAAAGCAGTAATTCGTTGCCGTCCCAGTCGGTATTCAGCGGTTCATCAATGGATATTTCCAATCGAAGCTGCGCGGTTTTCCGAAGATACATCAGGATTTCATTTTCAATACAGCGCGAAGCGTAGGTTGCAAGCTTTATATTCTTTTCCGGGCGGAAGGTATTCACCGCTTTGATCAAGCCGATCGTTCCAATTGAGATCAGATCCTCCACGCCGGCAGACACCGAGTCGAATTTCTTTGCAATGTATACAACCAACCGCAAATTATGTACGATCAATTCATTTTGCACAAATTCCCGATTCGTGTCAAACTGGCGCAACAGTTCCATTTCCTGCGCTTTGGTAAACGGCGGCGGCAGCGTCTCCGGACCGTGAATATAGTGGCAATCTCTCCTTTTAAAAAGGCGACAAAATATTTTTTCAAAAAATGCTTTCAATCGGGTCATTATATATCAACCTTTCTTTTTTGTCTGCCGGACTAAATTGCCTCGGCCGGTAAAATTGCGCCGTAATTTTTAAGCGGCGTATTGCTGAAAACAATATACAGATCCAACGGCTCCCGATTTTTTTCATCGAGCAGTTCGATTTTATCGGGACGAAAGCCCATCAGCACGCCGCCGCCCGACACGGTTTCATACGGTATCACGCGCCGATCCTTTTTGGTTATCAGCATATTTTCATATTTCGGGTCAAGCAATATCACGCCTTTTTCCGAAAACGGTTCCTTCAAACAGTTCCCTGAGTCCACCAAAGCAACGGTAGATAGCTCCGCACTGCCCTCCTTGATAAATAGCTGCACCGTTGTTTTTCTGTCACGGTTGATGAAGCGGCTGAGCAGTGTAATGAGGAAATAACAAAAGGCCGACGACAGTACCAAAAACAGCGGCGACAATTGATAATAAAAAACGCCGCCGCGCTCAAACATTCCGTTTGGCTTCAAAAAATAGATCACCACAAACAGCGCGCCGGAGAAGCCGAACGAACAGATCATAAAACAGCAAAACCGCCGGAAAAACGCCTTGATTGTGCCAAAGCCCCACGTCGTCAGCGTTAAGATCGACGCTGTTACAAGCCTTTGCAAAAAAGAAAACATCAGACCGTCAAAGGGCAGTAAAATCGAAAGCGCACAGATGCCGCCTACCGCGCTGCCGATCAGCTGTCGGCGAAAACTACAGGCCGTTTTGCAAAGCTTCGACGTAAGACTTAATAAAAAATAGTCCATAATCATATTCACGCAAATCAGCACATCTGCATAAATCACCATTCAAAGTCGCTGCCCTTTCCCTGACGAATTTTATAAAGGAAAACCCCTGACTGTCTTTTGATCGGCGGCCGATTGCAAACTAAGTTCTTTTAGCGCTCCGACCGGTCCGACCGACGGTTCCGTCATCTTTCGATTCTCGCCGCTTTTTCTTATAATCATCATAGCACAGTTCGTCTGCAATTTATGCCGAAGCGCCGCAGAAAAAGCTGTCGCATTTTAAAGCATTCATAAAGAAAAAATAAAAGCACACTTTACCAATAAAAGAAACAAGCCCCTCGGCCGCATTTTAAAAGGGACAAAATACCGTCCCTTCAAAAACCGACCGAGGGGTTTTAGAAAAATAATAATATTAAAAGCAATGTTAAAAAACGAGAATTAAACGCTGCAAAATGCGATTCCCGGCTTACAGATGATCCCAAACCTCCGGATGGGGGTTTGCCAAAACAGAACTGCCGTGCAAAAGACCCTGAGATTTTGCATAAGCGGTACCGGCCTCCACAGCAGAGGTGACATCACTGACCTGACCGGTAATGATGACCACGCCCTTGCCGCCCTGACCTCTGGAAAGGCGCAGGTCGTAAATCTCAACATCGGCGGTCTTCACCGCAGTATCGGCGGCTTTCACAGCGCTGGCGGCGGAGAAGGTCTCCATAATGCCAATGGCCTCGCGGCGCGTGGTTGTTTCGGTGCCGAGCAGGGCGTGAACCACTGTTTCATCAATTCTGCCAAGCATCACGGCGTCGATCACGCTGTCGCTGTAACCGTTTTTAATTCTTTCCACGGCCGTCTGCACATCGGCAAGCTCACCGGTGAGAATGATCTCATATTTGCCGGGGCAGGCCGTGTGCGCCGTTACCAACCGAATACCGGCGGATTTCAACGCGTCATCGCAAGCCTCAATGCCCTTGGCAATGCTTTTAAGTTCAACAACTCCAACTGAATAAATCATCTTTATATACCACCTTTTAATATGCCGCTTTAATTACCGATCACGATTTCTCTATCGGTGCTCGCCAAAACCTTGCCGTCGATAGAGGAATGCAGATTGGCCGAAATGCCGTCGGCGGCTTTGCCGATGAGATCGGCCGCGCAGACAAAATCGCCAACCTTAACTGCCGGACTGGCCGGTGCGCCGACGTGTTGCTTCATGCCGATTACAATTCTTGTGGGCATGAGTTCAAAATCCTTTAAAAATACCGGAACGCCTTTATCAAATCGGGCAACGCCGAGCATTTGCATAAAGCGGTCGGAAGGAAGCATTCTGTAGTCGCGGTCGGGATCGGGGGTGACCGGGCTGCCGTCGTGCTGATAGCGAATGCGGTTTTTCGCCATTAAGCCTTTGATATTGGCAAATACCTTTTTGGGGCTTAAACCGTGGCAACAGGCTGCAATCTCGCACACGCCGCAGGCACAGCACAGCTGAGCATTGGTGTAAAGCTGTGGGTCGATCTCACCGGCCGACGCCGCGCGAATGGCCTTGTGCGGCTCTAAGGAATAGCCAAGCAGATGTCTTGGACAAAGGTCGGTACAACGCGAGCAGGAGCAACAGGCCGAAGCCGCGCGCTTCATGCTCAGTTCATCGTTTGTCAGCTTTGAAATGATTGCCGGAATGGTTTTTGGCAAGACAAGCAGTGATTTTGTGGTTTTGGTGATCACCGCCGTGGCCGGATTGATGATCCGTCCCATCGCAGGGCCACCGTCGATCAGCACGTGATCTTCGGGTACGGACACCGAAAGCTTGTCGAGAAGCTCTGACACCGGCGTGCCGATATAAGCCTTCAGCACGCAGCCGTTCGGGATGTTTCCGCCCACCGTCAACCACTTTTCCGTGACCGGATGGCCGCCGTAAACCGCCTCGTAAATATTGTAAAGTGTTTCCACGTTGTTTACAACAACGCCGGCGGAGATCGGCAACGATCCCGGGGTGATTACTTTATGTATGGTTTCGTAGATCAGTACGACCTCGTCGCCCATCGGGTAGACATTCGGCAGCACTTTAACAAAGAGCTTTTCCGACAGCTTTTGCCCTTCTGTGAGGTTCAGGCGTTCTGCGGTGTGCTTTTTTAAGGAAAGATAACCGTGGGACATTTTGCAAGCGTCCATGATCACCTCGGCGGCACCAACCACCTTGGCCATTTCGCGCTTCATAATATAATAGTCCGTGTATAATAGCGGTTCGCATTCTGCCGCGTTGATAATCAGCGTATCGGCGTCCTCTGTGTATTTAAAAGCCGTAGGAAATCCTGCGCCGCCTGCACCAACAACGCCAGCCGCCACGATAGCAGCTTTTAACTCGTTTAAGTTCATCGCCACTTTAAATTCTCCTTTTGAAAAATAAACTACTCAAAACAAACTAATCAACAATACCCACAACAACCGCGTCAACCGGCGTGGAAGTGTCAGCCAAGGCAAGCCTTGCACCGCTGCCGGTGGTAACCAGCACCCGTTCACCGATGCCGGCGCCGATACCGTGATCGACCGCAATAATAAACCGGTCGGTGTCTTTGCCGTTTTCAATAATGCGGATCTCTAAAATTTTAGAACCGACAATACCGGAATGCTTGCGGGTTGAAACGATATTGCTCACAACCTGTCCCATCAACATAAAATTCTATCTCCGTTTCCGAATTTATTTTATAATTTTTACGCGGTCGCCGTTTTTCACGCCGGCGGCGTTTGCATCGTCTGTATCAATGTGCATTTCCAGACGAAAATCCTTATGCACACGAATTTGTACGTCGTAAAAGGTGGTGCGACGTTCGCCGGAAAGCTCCACCGTGACATAATCACAATCTTTAAGGCCAAAGCGCTCGCCGTCTTTGGGGCTCATGTGAATGTGGCGATTGGCGATAATGCAGCCCTCTTTTAAGGTGACTACGCCTTTCGGTCCGATAATGGTGATCGGCGCAGAACCCTCAATTTTACCGGACTCACGAACCGGCGGCTTTACTTTCAGCTGAAAAGAATCGGTACGCGAAATCTCCACCTGCGTTTTGCTGCGTTCCGGACCGAGCACACGAACGCCCTCGATTGGCCGCATGGAAGGCCCCACAATAGTGAGGGTTTCCTTGCAGGCAAACTGTCCCGGCTGGGATAGATCGCGGAGCTTTTGAAGCTCGTAGCCCTCGCCGAACAGAGTGGTAACATCGTCCTTTGTTAAATGAATGTGACGATTGGATATACCGATTGGCGCGGTCATATCGTCCTCGGCGCCGCCTTTTTGGGCAACCACTTCCCGAACGATCCGTTCAACAAGCTGAGCAGAAATTTCCACGGACAAACATCTCCCTTGAAAAATTTATGTAATAGCGTCGGTTTTCATCTGCGGTCAAAGCGAGCCGCCGCGGCCGGGGGCGAAATCATGCCCCACAGTTAGCAAACCCCGTTAGGCTGACGAGAGCCGAACCCCGTTACGGTTTGGACTCTCGTTTGTCTATCCGCGCCCACCCACCGAAAAAATTTTTGGCGGTACTTTCCAACGCTTTTGTTTACAAAGTTAAAAAGAATAAATAAATAAATGAAACTTGCAAAATAAAAAAATGGTAATTTTACTGAAGAACAAAATACAAAACGATAAACCACACGATTCTATGATGTTTTTTACCGTATTTGCAATGTCATTTGCACCGTATTTCCCTTGTCTACACTAATTCTAAAATACACGTGTCGTGACCCCCATGAAAAAGGGATTCTTCCGCCGCGCGAAAAGAATGAATATTCCGCGCGGCGGTCATTGAACCAATCAATTACAAGCTTTTAAATTACTTTAAAACCGGTAAAAGCTTTTCGACATCCTTGTGAGGACGCGGGATCACATGGGTTGCAACAACTTCTCCCAAAGCGGAGGCAGCTGCGCCGCCGGCCTCAACTGCAGCCTTTACTGCGCCGACATCGCCGCGAACCATAACGCTTACCAAGCCGCTGCCGATCTTTTCCGAGCCGATCAAAACAACATTTGCTGCTTTTACCATGGCATCGGACGCCTCGATCGCTGCTACAAGACCTCTGGTTTCTACCATACCTAATGCTTCCATTTTATAATACTCCTTTACAGTGGTTTTTTGCTCTTTCAGCTTGGGAGCCTCTGTCTCCACCGGCTTTTGAACAGATTGAACAGTGTCTTTTTTTGCCTCATCCGGCTTTTTAGAAGCGCTTGCTTTCGCTTTTGCCGGAGCCTTCGGCTTTTGTGATTTCTTCTGGGGCATTTTGAAACCTCTTTTCGGGATATTCTATACCTTGCCAAAACCTCTTTTTAAACAGCTCCGTTATCTTTACAAAATGACAAAACGGAATGCAGGAAACTAAAAAAATCAGTCAAGCTTATCGGTATAAAGAAATTTGGTAATCTCGGGGTGCGGCCGCGCAATTACCTCGGCAAGCTTTACATTGCCTACCTCGGCCGCGGCAACGGCGCCGGCTTCAACGGCGGCTTTCACATCGGAAACCGTACCGTCCACAACCAGCGACACCAACCTGCCGCCCAATCTCTTTTCAACATGTATAAGTCGAACATCAGCGGCCTTGCACATAGCGTCAAGACCAGCTATTGCCGCGACCATTGCCTGGACTTCAAGCAGTCCAATCGCTTTTTCCATGATGTTCGCCTCATTTCAACTAAAAACTTTTTCTCTCAAGATCTTCGATGTAAAGATCCATTTGCTATCCCAGCTTAAAAAATTAGTCGAGCTTCGGCAAAAGCTTCTCAACATCGCTGTGCGGACGCGGGATCACGTGGGTTGCAACAACTTCGCCCAAAGCGGAGGCAGCTGCGCCGCCGGCTTCAACTGCAGCCTTTACTGCGCCGACATCACCGCGAACCATAACACTTACCAAGCCGCTGCCGATTTTTTCCGAGCCGATCAAAACAACATTTGCTGCTTTTACCATGGCATCGGACGCCTCGATTGCTGCTACAAGACCTCTGGTTTCTACCATACCTAATGCTTCCATCATTTGAAAAATCTCCTTTTAATATTATTATTTTAAATTATTTTTAAGCTTTTGTAAAGGGTGAATTCTCAAAAAAACAGCCTTTACTTTTTGCGCTGACAGCCGTCGAACGCCAAGCTTATCTCAGCTTATCCCTGCCCAGTGCATTGATCTTTGCCATCAGCTCGGTATCGGGCGCTACGCGGCTGATCATTTCGGAGGTAACGTAAAGGTCGCGATCCTTTGCAATCTGAATCCCGGCCTCCAGTCCGGATTTTACAGCGGAAACGGAGCCTGTAAATTTCACCGTCATCAGCAAAGGAACTCTTGCCGCGTCGGCGTTTGCCGGCTTGTTTCTGTCAAGCGCAACGATTTTTACGTCCGCCGCTTTGGCAATGGCGTCTGCGGCGACCACTGCGGTTGTAAATCCGAAAACCTCAAGCATTCCGAGTGCTTCCATAATTTGTTCCCCGCTTTATTCTGCAACGTAGCAGACTTTAATTCCCTTTTGAGCGATGTTTACTTCCATTGCTTCGTTGAGCTGATCCAACGGGAAGGAGTGGGTCACCAGCTCTTCGATCGGAATGTTCATCTCACGCGCCTGCTTTAAGAAAGCAATGGTGGTGGGATAATCCTCTGCGCTGTAATCCCAGGAACCAACAATGTGGATCTCTTTGTTGCACATTGCAAAGTGCGGGTTGATGGAATATTCGCCATTGTTTACAAAGAAGCCCATTTCGCACAGTCCGCCGCCTCTGCGGATAAACTTGTAAATGTCCGCTGCGGCTGCCGGAACACCGGTGCACTGATAAGCAAAGTCTGCGCCAACGCCGTTGGTTACACGCTTTACAATGCCCACACGCTTTTCAATGGTGTCCGCTTCGGGAGAAGTAAAGTTAATGATGGTCTTTGCACCGAGCTTTTTCGCCATCTCAAGGCGCTTTTCAGAGCCGTCGATCGCAATAATGTGGTTCACGCCGGCCGCACGCAAAACGGCAAGCATCATAAGGCCTACCGGACCGCAGCCCTGAAGCAGAACCGCGCTGCCGAAGTTGATAAGACCGGTGGAATTGCCCTGCTTTAATGCGTGAACGCAAACAGCGGCAACCTCCAAAAGCATGCGCTCTTTAAGATTCAAATCGTTTACAACGAAATAGGTTGCACCCTTGCCGGTGATGTGCAGATAGGTTGCAAACCAACCGCAGAGGTGATGCGCCTCGCTGTCGGTGATCAGGCCGTGTACGCCCTGATTCTGACAAAGATTGGTGTTGCCGGGGTGCAGGCGGCAGATATCGCACTCGCCGCAGCTGATGACCGAAGTTACCAGCTTGTCGCCCACCTTAATGGGACGGCCGGCCGTGTCGGTCTTTACGTTTTTACCAAGCTTTACGATCTCGCCGGTGCCTTCGTGACCGAGCGTTACGGGGCAGATACCGAAAGGATCGCCCTTCCACTCGTGAACGTCGGTGCCGCAAACGCCGCAGCCTTCAACTTTCACAAGAATGTCATCGTCGCCAATTTCGGGCATCGGATATTCTTTCACAACAATTTTGTGCGGCTCAACCAATGTGGCAACCTTTGCGGTAGCCGGAATGGACCGGAAAGCGGCGGAAGCCTTGCTCTTAGCAGTGCTTGCGTCCGTGCCGTTCATTTCCGAAAGTACCTGGCGGACAATGGTTTCGACCTGTGTTGAATTAAGATCCATTTTTCACTTTCTCCTTTTTAAATAATTCTGAAGCTGTCGGCCATCACGCAGCGGCGCTGACGGGTGAAGCTTCTGGCGGAGGTAATGCCCTCGCCTGTCGGTCCGGCAATGGTAAAGGTCGTGTGACCCTCGCCGCCGAAGCCGATACCTGCGTAAGACGGTGCATTTTTCACAAAAATTGTGGTTTCGATCGCCTTGGCAAAGCGGGACAGATTATCTATATTCTTTGAATGCATGTGCGCGGTGTGGCGATTTCCGTGTTCGGCCTTTACGGCAAGGTCAATGGCCTCGTCGATGTTGCTCACGCGAACGATCGGTAAAATCGGCATCATCAGCTCATGCTGAACAAAGTCGTGGTTAAAATCAGCTTCGCAAATAATACAGCGGACCTCCGGCCCAACATGTACGCCGATTTTTTGAAGCAGTACGGCGGCGTCGCGTCCGACGCAATCACGGTTGACGACCTTCACGGTGCGGCCGTCCTTGGTTGTTTTTTCCACCAAAACGATCTTATTAAGCTGTGCCGCCTGCTCGGCCGTGATCTTGTAAGCGCCGTTTTTCAGCATTTCGCCGATCAGCTGGTCGGCGATATTGGAAAATGCGAAAACTTCCTTTTCTGCAATGCAGGGCAGGTTGTTATCAAAGGTACAGCCGTCGATAATATCCTTGCCGGCCTTTATAATGTCAGCGGTATCGTCCACAATGACCGGCGGATTTCCGGCACCGGCGCCAATCGCCTTTTTTCCGGAGGACAGCACCGCGCGAACCACGCCGGGGCCGCCCGTGCAAACCAGCAGACGGATCAAGGGGCTTGTCTGCATGATCTTTGCGGTTTCCATGGTGGGTTTTACCATGGAGCAGACCAATACGTCGGGGCCGCCGCCTAAGCGACAGGCACGGTTTACAAGGTCTACCGCGTAGTTTGAAGTGGCGATCGCATGGGGGTGGGGGTTGAACACCACACCGTTCCCTGCCGCGATCATGCCAATGCTGTTGCAAATGACCGTTTCACTTGGGTTGGTGCTCGGTGTAATGGCGCCAACCACGCCGAACGGTGCCATTTCAATGAGCGTCAGTCCGTTGTCTCCGGTTTTGGCGCTGGCCACAATGTCCTCCGTGCCGGGGGTCTTGTCGGCCACCAAAATGTGCTTGGCGGTTTTATGATCCACACGACCCATGCCGGTTTCGGTAACGCCGAGCTGTGCCATCATAGGTGCTTCTTCACGCGTTAAGCGGCGGATCTCTGTAATGATCTTTTCACGCTGTTCCACGCTCATATCGCGAATTGCTTTATATCCGGCATTGGCGGCGATGATCGCTTCGTTCATGTCATCATAAATGCCAATCAATTTCCGACCTTTATATTGCGTAGAATCCCAATCGCGCACCGACGGCTTTGCGACTTTTTTGGCCGCGTCCTTCGGCATGGCGTCGATCACGTTTTGCACAATCTTGGCAATGTCGGATTCGCTGATATTCAGAGCCATCTTTACATCTCCTTTTCAAAATATGCGGCGCCGTATTCTGCAAAAGCGGTATCCTGCTCGGCAGTGCCGCCGCTAACGCCCAAAGCGCCCACGATCGCGCCGTTTTTCACCAGTGGCTCGCCGCCGCCGAAGATCACAATGCGACCGTTATTGGTATGTTGTATTCCATAAAGAGGTTCGCCCGGCTGAGAAAGCCTTCCAACCTCTTTTGTAGGCATTTTAAGACCGGCTGAGGTAAACGCCTTATTCACGGCAATATCCACGCTGGCAACAAATGCGTCGTCCTCGCGCTGCATACAAACCTGATTGCCGCCGGCGTCGCAGACAGCCACGACCACGCGCACCCCTTTGGATCGCGCGTATTCCCGAACCTTTCGGCAAAGACTTTCGGCCAAATTGCAAAAGCCGTCCACCGTGGCGCTTGAAGGCACCGAAGCTGCCGTTTCATTCGATGACTTTTCGTGCGGTAATGCGTCGCACAGCCTTGCTAAAAGATACAATAGATCCGAAAGACGGTTGAGCCAGGCCAGTGTTTCTTTGGTGATGCCGCCGCGCGTCTGCGCCGCCACGGCCGCGCGCTCTGCACGTCTTGCCACGGTGCGGCAAACGTCCAAAAGTGCACCGGCTTCGGTTTCTCCGGGCAATACAAAGCCCGAAAATTCCGGTACAGCCTCGCTCACGGAGTCAATGGATTTTTCCAAAGAGTCAATCTCTTCTTTTGAGGCGAATTTCTTTGCGCCTGCAACCTCACCGCTTAAAGAAATGAGATTTTGCTGTAATTTTTCAATGATCTTTGAAATACCCTCGGTGGTTTTTCCTTTGGCAAGACCCAAAAAGCTGTTCAGCTCATCTAAAGTGCCGAGTAATTCAAAAACCGGACTGTTTTTTGGGAGCGCGGTTCTTGATAAGGTACTGCTGCGGCCGTTGTCGCCCGCTTTTGTATAAATCTTCATGGGTAAGACCCGCTCCTTTCTATTGATAAATATCTATCGAAAAATCTTCTATAAATACTATAAAAAATACAGTTTCCATTTTTAGTGCTGACCAATTTGCCGATCTTTCAACCGCCGATCTGAACCGACAGCCCCGACTTTTGCGCTTCTAAAACCAAAGTTTCCATCTGTGCTTTGTCCGGCGGCAGAATATCCGGCAAGGTATAAGTGCGGCCAAGCATGGTATATTTGTCCTGCCCCAAGCGATGATACGGCAAAAGATGCAACTCGTGCACATTATGAAGTCCTGCTGCAAACTGGGCAATGGCCGAAATCTCGGCCGGTGTATCGTTAAATCCCGGAATGACCGGCACGCGCACGACCATGTGTGCCGCCCTTTTTGCAATCTTTGCGGCGTTTTCCAGAATCAGCTCATTGGATTGGCCGGTAAACGCCTTGTGCTTTTCGGAATTTATATGCTTGATATCCATTAAATAGTGGTCGATGTACGGCAGCAGCTGTTCGATGGTATCAAATGAGGCAAACGAGGTGGTCTCCACCGCGGTGCTGATGTCACTGTCCACGCCAAGCATCAAAAGCGCCTTGGCAAAATCGGGCTGACAAAGCATTTCGCCGCCCGAAAGCGTGAGCCCTCCGCCGGAGCGACGGTAATAGGTGCTGTCACGCAGTACGGTTTCCATGACCTCGCCGGCAGTGACATCGCGGCCGGTAACGGTAATCTTCCCGTTTTTATCGATCATTTCCTGAATGGCGTAATCCTGCGATTCGGGATTACAACACCAGCGGCAACGAAGCCGACAGCCTTTTAAAAAGACAATGGTGCGAATTCCGGGGCCGTCGTGAATGGAAAAACGCTGAATATCAAAGATACGGCCGGTTGTTTCGGCAAACGATTTTTCCATTCTGCGACCCCCTTATTTTAATTTTCTTTGAAAAATCAAACGATTGTTTCAACAGATGAAACGATGTCTAAAGCAAAACCGTTCTTTTAAAATCCGCCCTGCTCCGTGCGGTTGATAATATCGTCCTGCAAGGAACGGGAAAGCGTGGTGAACAGTGCGCTGTATCCGGCCACTCTGACAACGAGTGATTTATAATTTTCTGGATGCTTTTGCGCGTCCAGCAGTGTTTCGCGGCTCACCACGTTAAATTGCATGTGACTGCCCTTTTGGTCGAAATAAGAACGAACCAAAGCCACGAAATTATTCAGTCCCTGCCGGCCGGAAAGCGCCGACGGATGGAACTTCATGTTATAAAGCGTTCCGTTGGAAGCAATGTAGTGATCCAGCTTTGAAACGGAATTGGCCGCGGCGGTGGGACCGTGGGTATCGTTTCCGGCCGAGGGTGAAACACCGTCCGCCACCGGTTTATGCGCCAGACGTCCGTCGGGCGTTGCACCGGTCTGCGCGCCAAGCGGCACATTGGCCGAAACGGGATAAAGTCCTGCCTGGAAAATACCGCCGCGCGGGTTTTTAAAGGTTTGCAGCGGCCGCGTGTAGGTATAAGCCATTTCACGTGCAAGGCTGTCAACCTCCGGTACGTCGTTGCCGTATTTCGGCAGGGAAAGAATATCCTCGCGAAGTGCTTTGTATTTTGAATTGCCGCCCGGGTTTTCCGCTTTAATGGTGCGGCAGATGGTTTCGATGTCCGCGGCGGTGGGTGTAAGGCCGTTTTCTTTCATCTTTTCGGCAACAATGGCGGTGAGCTTTACAACGTCTTCATCGCTTGGCGTACTGCCCTCGCCGTAATTGTCGGCCAGCGCTTCTTTGAAATCCTTCAAGGTGTATTTGTGGGATTTGAAGACCAACTCGCGAATAGCAAACATCGAATCGGCAATATTTGCAATGCCGAAGCCCTGCGGACCTGTAAAGTTATAGATCGCGCCGCCCTCCTGCACCGATTTGCCGCGCGCAATGCAATCGTCCACCATAGACGATTCAAAAGGCAGCGGACAACGCTCAGCGTGCG
The DNA here is from genome assembly GCA_902791335.1 of Oscillospiraceae bacterium. Classification (GTDB taxonomy): domain Bacteria; phylum Bacillota; class Clostridia; order Oscillospirales; family Acutalibacteraceae; genus UMGS1532. Next base: position 7,737 of record CADAVL010000021.1, on the reverse strand, counting down.
CCACGTCAATGGCGTTGTCGGCGTTTACCATAAGACCTATAAAATAATTCATCTGCGTGCGGTAAGCGTTGCAAAAATCCTCAAAGGTGGCAAAGCTTGAAACATCGCCGGTGCGGGGTCCTACCTGAACGCCGTCGTCCACGCCGTTTGTAAAGACCATTTCCAAAGGCCTGCACATATTAAAGAATGCGGCGTCGTGCCAGCCGTCGGTTTTGGCGGCCTTTTGCGGTTCAACGCAACCGATAATGCAGTAGTCGCGTGCGTCCTCCATGGTAAGGCCGCGGCTCAGCAGCGCCGGAATGATGACCTCATCATTATAGTAAGCCGGCAGGCCGATACCGGTTCTTGTGACCTCGGCCGCCTTTAAAAGCAGCTGCTGCGGACTGCCATTCCAAACACGAATGGAAAGTGACGGTGCCGGCAATCTGGTATGTAACGATGCCTGCATGCACATAAACGAAAGATCGTTTGTGGCATCAAGGCCTTCGGTATTCTGGCCGCCAGCAATCAGATTCTGAAACAGGCTGTAGCCGGCAAAGCCCTTGGCACTGGCAACGTCGCGAATCTTGTTGAGATCGTTGAGCTTTACCCAAATGCAGTCAATCAGCTCCTGCGCAAAGTCGGGCGTGATCTTCCCGTTTTCAAGATCCTTTTTGAAAAAAGGATACATATATTGGTCAAACCGACCGGGTGAAATGGAGTGTCCGCTGGATTCCATTTGCATTAATTGCTGCACAAACCAGAAGGACTGGCAAGCCTCATAGAAGCTTCGAGCCCCGTTTTCCGGCACATTTTCGCAGTTGTGAGCAATTCTTGTCAATTCCTCTTTGCGCGCACTGTCAGCGCATTCGGCCGCCTGTTTTAAGGCGAGCGCCGCATAGCGGTGCGCGTAGTCAATCACTGCCTGACAGCTCATGATGACCGCGTTCAAAAAGTGATGCCGACGGGCATAATCCGGGTCGGAAACACGGCATTTTGCCAGTTCCTCAGTTGCCTCTTTGATGATGCCCCGATAGCCGATTTTAAGGACTTTTTCATAGTCCACGCAAACGTGACCCACGCCGTTATAAAAATAGTTTCCCGGCGTAAAGAAATTGTGCTCCATGGCAAGCCGCGCTTCGGGTGCCATGTAATCGGTGGCAAGCTCACTTGTGGTGCGGCCTTTCCAATATTGATACGCTTCGTGGAGCTTTTTCTTTGTGTCCTCGTCAATACAGAAAGGATCAGCCTCGCGGTGCTCCATTGTGTCGAATTCCGCTTCAAGCCACTCAAAGGAGTATTCCGGAAAAACCTGACAACTGCGCGGATGCACCGTGGAGCTGCCGACGATCAGTTCTTCGGGACGGATCACAATGGGAATATTTTCAAGAATGTGTCGGAAAGCCTTGGCGCGTCTTGCAATCACCGGTTCGCCCTCAGTTTCGCGGTAGGATTCGGTAATCAGAACACCTCGATCCGCCTCAACGTGCGGCATGTCGACATACAGATGCTCGATCAGTCGGGTGATTCTGCCGGTTTTTTCGCAATTGTAATCTTTAAAAGCCAACCTGACATGCTCCTTTCCTTTTTTCATACGATTTCATTGTTCTTGGTTGATTGCGCTTCTATTACTTGCTGAGCTCTGCCAATACCTTTTTGGTGATTGCGGCTACCAGATCATTGTTGGAAGCGCAGGCGCTGCTGCCGGCAGCGTTGTCCTTGCAACGGCACTTGTCGGTACCGAGGTTCGGGCACTTTTTGCAGCCGGGGTGACGGCCGGGCATGTTGAACTTTTTGCGAAGCTCCATGAGCTTTTCAAGCTGCTCGCAGGGAATTTCATCAATTGCGCCGTTATTCAGCTGTTTTGCATACATACAGATCTTTGCGTTGAACTCAACCTCTTCCATGGTGAAGAACGCCTTGGTCAAGGTGTTGCCAACGGTTAAAGCACCGTGGTTTTTCAGCATGAAAGCGTCATGATTCTGAATGTAAGGAATCAAAGAATCCGGAATTTCCTCAGTGGAAGGCGTGCCGTAATCGCAGGTCGGCACAGCGCCGATCGTGAGCACAGCTTCGGGAAGAATGTACTGATCCAGCTCAACACCGGCAACGGTGAAAGCAGTAGCAACCGGCGGATGGGCGTGAACCACAGCCTTAACGTCCGGACGCTCTCTGTAAACGCGCAGGTGCATTTTGATCTCGGAAGAAGGATTGAGCTTACCCTCCAGTTTTTTGCCGGTTCCGTCAATTCGGATGATCATGTCCGGGGTCATAAAGCCCTTGGAAACACCGGTCGGAGTGCAATAAAATTCATTGTCGTTCACTTTCACGGAAATATTACCGTCGTTTGCGGCAACAAAGCCGTCGTTATAAATTCTTCTGCCGATCTCGCAAATTTCTTTTTTAATTTCATAAGGTGACATAATTTTCTTCTCCTTTAATTTAGTCGTTTTAATATTATACTAATGCGGCAGTATCCTGCGCAATCATATACTCCTCGTCCGTTGCAATCACAAAGACCTTCACGCGCGAATCCTTTGTGGAAAGCTCTGCTGTGGTGCCTTTCGGCAGGCTCTTGTTCTTTTCATCATCGAACCGAATTCCTAAATATTCCATATCGGCACAGACTCTTGAACGAAGGTAGGGATCGTTTTCGCCGATGCCTGCGGTAAAGACCACTGCGTCCAGTCCGTTCATGGCGGCGGCGTAAGCGCCGATGTATTTCTTCACGCCGTAGAACTGAATGTTGAGCGCCAGCATACAGCGGTAATCGCCCTCAAGCGCTTGATCGGTAACATTGCGCGAATCCGACGAAAGGCCGGAAACGCCTAAAAGACCGGACTTTTTATTGATAACGGTTTCCACCTCGTCGGCGCTGAGGCCGAGCTCTTTTTCAAGATACGGCAAAACCGAGGGATCAATGTTGCCCGAACGCGTGCCCATTTCAATGCCGCCCTGCGGCGTAAAGCCCATGGAGGTATCAATGGCAACGCCGTTTTTCACAGCGGTAATGGAAGAACCGTTGCCAAGGTGACAGGTCACGATTTTCAGATCCTTTAAAGGTTTGCCCATCAGCTCGGCGCATTTGGCCGAAACATAGCGGTGGGAAGTACCGTGGAAACCGTATTTGCGGATCTTGTGCTCCTTATAAAACTCATAAGGCAACGGATATATGTATGCGTAATCCGGAATTTCCGAATAAAACGATGTGTCGAAAACGGCGGCCATTTTTACATTCGGCATCAGCTTTCGGCAGGCTTTCATGCCCACAATTGCCGGCGGCCCGTGCAAGGGATTGATATTGACAATGGATTCAAGATAGCGAATCATCTCATCGTCCACCAAAGCGGACTTTGTATATTTTTCACCGCCGTGCGCGACGCGGTGACCCACGGCGCTGATCTCGTCAATGCTTTTGAGCACGCCGAGGTTTTCATCGGTGAGCAGTCTAATGACGCAGGCAAGCGCCTCGTCGTGGTTTTTAAATGAGATTTCCTCCACGTAATTTTCATGGCCGGGACGCTTGTGCGTGATTCTGCCGTCAATGCCGATACGGTCGCACAGTCCCTTGGCGAGAACCTCGCCGGAAGCCATGTCGAATAACTGATATTTCAGCGAGGAACTGCCCGCGTTGATAATCAGTATCTTCATTGCTGTTCCCTCCTGTCACGATAAATTTTGAGATTGACTTATCGTGATTGTTTTTGTATACTGATTATAATACATTTGGGCGAATATGTAAAGAATTGGCGTGAAAATAGATAAAATAAGAGCTTTTTTGATTATAATAATCGCAAATAATCAAAAATGATCACTGCAAGGAGAACAAATTATGCTACCGCTTGAAAGACAGGGAAAAATTCTCGAAATTTTATCCAAAAAAAAGGCTGTTACCGTGGAGGAGCTCTGCTTGGCGCTCTATTCCAGCGGCGCCACCATTCGGCGTGATCTCAGCGAGTTGGAAAACAATCGGCTCATTCGCAGAACCCACGGCGGCGCGGTCTTTTTGGAGGGCAACGCCGGTGATTTTCCGCTGACATTGCGCGAAAGTGAAAACATGCTGTTAAAGGAAAAGATCGCGATAAAATTCCTGCCCGAAATTCGCGACGGTATGACGCTTTTCATGGATTCCAGCAGTACGGTCAGCGCAGTGGCCGCGCGGCTGAACGGTTACAAAAACCTGCGTGTGGTGACCAACGGCATTAAAATTTGCAACATTCTTTCCGAAAAGGACGGCATTGAGGTCTACTGCACCGGCGGCAAGCTGCGCGAAAATGCAAAATCACTCATCGGCACCGGCGCTTTGCGCTCGGTGGAAAGCTTTTATGCCGACATTGCGGTTTTCTCCTGCCGCGGTATTACGCCCGACGCCGGTTTTTCCGACACAAACGAGGAAGAAGCGGAGCTGAAACGCGCTTACATGAAAAAAGCGGAGCGCACGGCTTTATTGTGTGACTCCACAAAGCTTGATAAAAAATATTTCTGCCGCATCGGCGGACTAAGTGACCTTTGGAAAATTGTTTGCGACATCGAGCTGCCAAAGGAATATCGGTTATCGGGCAATAAAAAATTGGGATAAACAAAGTCGGCACGAGCTTCGGCACCTGTCAGCAAAAACTTACAAAAAGTTGAAGCCAGTTTTGGGTTTTGCTTGGCACCTTTTTGGAAACCTGCAAATCCCGGCGGCAGACGATCCGCCGCTTTCGCGTGAACGCCCCTAAAAAATATAAAAACCGGCAGTCTACCTCGCGCGCCGTCGCCTGATTCAGGCGACTACAGGCTCTTTCAAATCTTCAGCTTAAAAAAGCCAAAGATTTCAAAGGGCCTGCGGCGCATGGTTTCCGCTCAAAGCGGAAACCATGCGCCGCGCGCGAGGGGGCTGCCGATTTTTATATTTTTTTGAGGGGGCGTTTTGACCCGACAGCAAAAAGACTGTCGATTTTCAATTTTTCTACCCCTGTTTCTAAAAGTTCAGAACACCTAAATGCTCCAGTAAAATTTTAAGCCCGATCAATATAAGAATCACACCGCCGGCAATTTCCGCACGGCTTTTGTATTTAAGACCGAAAGCATTACCAACCTTCAGCCCCACTGCCGAAAGGATAAAGGTGGTCGCACCAATGAACAGCACCGCCGCCACAATATTCACGTTCGGCAGCAGCGCAAAGGTGATTCCCACAGCGAGCGCGTCGATACTCGTGGCAACCGCCAGCAAAAGCATGGTAACAAACGAAAACGAATCACCGGCCTGCTCCTCGTCCTTGGAAAAGCCCTCTTTGAGCATGTTTCCGCCGATAAACGCAAGCAGTAAAAAGGCGACCCAGTGGTCAATGGAGGTGATATATTTTTCAAAAAGCGAACCTAAAAAATAACCGATTGTGGGCATTAACGCCTGAAATCCGCCGAACCAGACGCCGATGATCAGATAATGCTTTGGCTTCAGTCTTGCAGTGGAAAGTCCCTTGCAGACAGATACCGCGAAAGCGTCCATTGAAAGACTAATCGCAATTAGTAAAAGCTCTATGATACCCATGATAACCCTCCGAAAAAATTTTTTCGTCCGATTTTTGCAGCTGTATTCACCAACCAAATACAAGGAAAACCCTGCCGCGGTTTTAGCACATTAGCTATGATTGTACCACACTTACCGCCGCAGTGCAATAGGAAATATTCAAGGCTCTGAAAATCGCCGATTCGCCGCAAGCCGACCCGGCCGCAGCCCTCCGATTTTTGACCGTGCCGAAATAATCGACAGACCCGAACTTTTTTAAAAGATTCGGGTCTGCTTTTTATATTCCGTAATTTTTTACAATCTGATTTTTTCTCAGCCGCTCGCTTTGGAGGTCGTCGGCGTTGTTGCGGCGCTCGAAGTCGCCGGCTTGGAAGGCTCACTCGGCTTGGAGGAAGGCGTCGCCGCACTGGAAGCTGGCTGCGTTTTTGATGAATTCGCAGGCTTTACACTGCTCAACGCTTTGGAACTGTTCGCCTTGCTCGATGTTGCTTCAGCAGTGCTTGAAACAGCGGAGCTATTGTCGCTCTTATCCTTTTTGCCGCCGGTGTTTTTCTTGCCGGAATGGGTGCAGGTGGATGGAATATTGTCCGCTCTGTACCAACCCTTTGCCGTGCTGGGACAGCCGGAGGTGGCAATCAAGCCGGTGGAGGTGCAGTATTTCATCTGCTGTGCGTATTCGCTGTCCTTAAATTCCTTCTTCGGCAAATTCTCGTGAATTTTAGACATTACCTCACGCCAGATTCTGAGCGCGGCGGCACTGACATTGGTTCCGTCGCTGAAATAGCCGCTCATGCCGTTGGGCGAATACTTTTGCGGATTGTCAAAGCCGTACCAACAGGACGCCACATAATAAGGTGTGCCGCCCACAAACCAGAGATCCTGAGAATCACTGGTGGTACCGGTTTTGGCAAACACGTCAAAGCCGTTGATTCCGGCGCCGGAACCCGTACCTTTTTTTACAACTTGCTGCAATAAGTGGTTCATCACCGTAGCCGTGTCTTCACTAATGGCCGGCAAAGGCTTCACCTTGGTGGTGTCGTCCACCACATTGTCAAACTGATCGTAGATCACGGTATAGGTTGTTGGAGTGTAGTAATAGCCCAAATTGCCAAAGATCGCATATGCCGCAGCCAGCTCCTCACTGGTTAAGCCGTAGGCGCAGCCGCCGAGACACAGCGATGAGAAGTTCTTATCCGCATCGGTCAGGTGCGAAAGTCCCAGCTTTGTTGTCAGGAAATCATAGCTGATCTCAATGCCGTTATTGGCCTTGGAATAGTTATCCGAACCGTTGCCGATAAAGTTCCTTAAAATATATACCGGCGTACAGTTAATGGAGTGATAGATCGCGTATTCCAGCGATGTTGTTCCGGTGTATCTGAAATCCCAGTTGTTCGGCCAACCGCCTTTGATACTGGGATCGGACCAGGACATCTGAACGTCGGGTACAAAGGAAGAATAATTAATATCGTTGTATTCCACTGCAAGGGCATACACGCCGATCGGCTTCATGGAAGAACCGATCTGCCGCGGTGAGGAGGTCGCACGGTTCAAAAGCCGCTGACCCTTTCTGGTTCCCTTGCCGCCGATAATGCCCACCACATGGCCCTCGTAATCCATCACCGTCATACAGGACTGCGGCGTGGTCTTACCGTTATAAGAGCTGACCGGCGCCGAGAAGTAGGATTTGGTCTTATAAACCTTTTCCAAAGCCTTTTGCGCGGTGGGATTCATGGTGGAGTAAATCTTGTAGCCGCCGTTATAGACCTCTTCCTCGGCAACGTCCTTGTCGTAACCCTTTTTCTTCACGAGCATATCCACCACATTGTCAATGAGTGCGTCCACAAAATCAGAGTGATTGGTCGAGGTCGTACTGATCGAATCGGCGTCAGCCGTAACCTTGAGCTTTGTATTCACGGCCTTGTCATACTCGTCCTTATCAATATAGCCTTGGCTGAGCATCTGTTTTAAGACCGTGTTTCGGCGCTCAAGGTGCGCTTTTTCGTTCTTTTCAAGATCCGGGCGCATCGACTCCGGATTCTGCGTGATCGAAGCCAACGACGCACACTCGGCAATGCTGAGATCGTTTACCGATTTGCCGAAATAGTAGTTCGCCGCAACCTGCACGCCGTAAATACCGTTGCCCATGGGAATCGTGTTGAGATACCACTCCAAAATAGAATCCTTGGAATAGTTATCTTCAAGATACCGCGCGCGCATGATCTCGCGCACCTTACGCATGGAGCTGA
>CADAVL010000020.1 GCA_902791335.1 Oscillospiraceae bacterium | reverse complement strand
CAGGTGTTTATCAATATCATCGACAACGCCGTGAAGTACACCTTGCACGTATGTTACGATCTAATCAACGAACCTTTGAGTGCCCCGGACCAACCGCCATGAAACCGGAATCTTTTTCCCCCGCGCCAAGCGGCGTTTTTCCCCAAAAAGGGAAAACACCGCTTTGAGTTCAAAACGCCGGTCGGCGTTTTGAACTGCCGCCGAAGGCGGCGGCGCGGGGGAAAAACTTCCGGTTTCATGGCGGTTGGTTTGCGATTTGCCGCGGCAGGGTTTTATTTTATTGCTCCGATCCCGTCCGTTTCGTTTTCAGCTGCCGAGCGCTGACGCCGCTACGGCTTCAATATTTGTCGGCAAAACAAAAACGCAGTGAATCCCTGTTTTATGGAATTCACTGCGTTTTTTGTTGAATTGTGAGAATTAGGATGTCAAAGAATATTTTATAAACTGCCCTTACTTGAAAAAGTGCCGGGCATTTTGATGTAGAACTTTAAAAAATATTTTATAAAAGATTTCAAAGGCCATATTTTTTGAAAAAGTCGCGGAGCAAAAAGGCAATTTTTTGGTTGTTTACAATATAGCTTCCGTGGCTTTCTCCCTTTAAAATTTTAAGTGTTGCCTGCGGCATGGCGACTGCAATCCTTTTTGTGTGTTTTTCTTTAATTAAATCGCGGCTGCCGGCCGTTACAAGCGCCGGACAGCAAATCGTTTTCAGGCGATCGGGGTCAATCTGCGGTTCACGGAGCATCAGTGCCGTTTTGGGGTCTTTTTTAAAAGCGTAGCTTATCTTCATTCCGAGAGAAAAAAAGGACTTTAGTCCCCGAGGGTTCAAATTTGCACCGCTGACAGCGATCGCCGCGGGGAGCTGTGGACTTTTCAAAGCCAAAAGCAACGCGGTGATCCCCCCGTCGCTAAAACCGTAGATCAGTGGGCTTTGAAGGTTTAAATGACGGCAAAGCGCCAAAACATCGTCGGCCATGTCATTGTAATGGTAGCAATTATTCTGCGGTTGATCGCTTTGTCCGTGGCCTCTGGTATCGGGCAAAATCACACAGTAGTCTTTGGAAAGAATTTCTGCTGCCGCATAAAAAATGCGGTGATTCTCACCGTTGCCGTGGAGCATCAAAAGCGGCCGGCCGGCAGTGCCCATAATTTCATAATAAAGCTTAACATTGCCGTTTTGAAAATACATTTTTCTTTGTCCGTCCTTTGTGATTGCATTTTTGTGAAAGCTGAACGCCGTTTAAAAAAGCCAAACTGCCGAACCGATGAGCAGACCGAGCGCGGCGCCGCAAAGCACGTCTTTTGGATAATGTACGCCCGAAAGCACGCGACAGGCGGCCAAAAGCGCGCCCAAAAGCGTGAGAACTGCGCCCAATATAAAATTTAACCGGAAGCTGACGGCGGCAATGACAAAGGCCGAAAAAACATGACGTGACGGGAAGGATTTTCCGCGCGTTTCTTTTTTATACAGCGGCGTGATCGAAAGCTCCTCGTACGGGCGCTTGAAATTTAAAGCCTTGCGAAGCAGGGATACCGCTGCAAACCCCACCGCAGGCACGGCAAGAAAAGGCACCCACAGGGTGTCTTTTCTCAAAATCAGCCACAAAAGGGCCAACGGGTAATACAGGTAAACAGCTCCGGTAACAACGCGGCCGAGCCACACCACCGAAAGCGCGAGATTTTTTTTTGCACTCACCGTTTCAAAAAGGTGTAGATAGCGTTCTTTTGACAAATTTTTCATACGATCTTAAATTCCTTTAAAAAAGTGCAATACTTTCCAGTTTTGGTTGATTCGTTCCGTTGATCTTCACGGTAATACTGCGGCCGCAAAGCGAGGGCAGCGGACAAATTGCTTTGTGCCCGATCGTTTTGCCGAGATACACCGTGACATTTTCACCGAAATCCTGGGGCGAAAGCTGAATTTCAAAAGAGGTGACGGCGCGGTCTTTTGAAAGTTCCTCTTGCAAAACCACGTAATTCACCGGCGTTTCCTCGTCCATAGAAAGTGTGAACACACCGTCGGAAAGTTCGGGGTTTTCCACCTTTTTTATTGGGGTTTCAAAGGTGCTTTTCAGCCAATCGCCGAATTCGCGCAGTCGGTCGGCGTCCTCTTTTAAAATTTCGCCGTGGCGGTCCGGGCCAACATTCAAAAGCAGGTTTGCCCCTCTGCCGACCGAGCTTAAATACATGCCTTTGAGCTGTTCGAGAGATTTTAAACGCGTGCGGTCGGCGTCGCTGTAGAACCACTGTTTGCGAATTCTGCAATCGCACTCTGCCGGCAGGAACAAAGCTTCCTTTAAGCGATCCTTATTGGTGGTCAGTACGGAAAAATCAAGCCGATCTACGGTCAGCGGATTATTAAGGTCGGCCACGCCGGCTTCATTGCCGATCCAACGGGTGTCGGGATCCCACATATTAAAAAGCATGATATCCGGCTGTAAACGACGAATTTCTTTCACGATCCTTTCGGTGTCGTATTCGTGGTTTTCACTGCCGCAGCCGTCGAACCAGAGATAATCAAGTTTGCCGTAAAGCCCTAAAAGCTCCGAAACCTGATTGATAAAATAATCGTCGTATTCTTTGGCATTCATTTTCACTGAGCCGAACTGTGCGGGCGAATAATAAAGTCCCACGCCGAGGCCGTATTTGCGGCAGGCGTCGGTAAATTCGCGCACAACGTCGCCCTTGCCGTTTTTCCAAGGGGTTGCCGCCACCGAATAGTCGGAATATTTTGTGGGCCAGTTGGCAAAGCCGTCGTGGTGCTTGCACACAAGAATGGCATAGCGCGCACCGGCTTCCTTTGCCGTTTTGATCCAACCGTCGCACTGTAGCCGGTCGGGCGTAAAGCCCTGTGCCGGCATTTCTTTCATGTCCCAGTCGGTGTGTCCTTCATAAAAGGTGCGAATGCCGAAATGAAAAAACACGCCGAATTCCCAGTTTAAAAACCGCAGCTGCTTTTGAAATCTTGTCATAAATTTTGCGCTCCTTTTAAAAAGGTCCGATGAGGGGGTTACTTTGTTTGTAAGACCCCTTTTGTTTGTTTTTTCCACAATATAAATTTTCAATTATTTATGTTCAGTATAGCAACAGTTTTGTTTGTAGTCAAGAAAAACCATGCCTGTTGTTTCAAAAACGAACGAAAACACAAAGAGGGTTAGACATTCACCATATTTGACGTTTAACATTTATTTTAGATTACAATTTTGTAACCATTGCTGCAACCGGTGCAACTTTTCACCCTTTTTTGGGGGTAGATTTGAACGCGAAAACAAGAAAAAGCGTCCGAAAATTTTGAAAAAACCGAAAAGAAAGGTGTGAAAAGCTTACGAAAAAGAAAAAACCGGAGAAAAAGCTCACCAAAAAAGAGCGGCTGTTTTGTCGGTTGATCGCCGGACGGCAGACCTTGCGTGAGGCGGCGGCCAAGGCGGGATTTCGTGATTCGGAAAAAGCGGCGCTGGCACTTTTGAGCCGCACGGAGATTCAGGCGGAAATTAAAAAATACAAAAGCGAATCGCCCACAAGGCAGGAGGTTGCAGAGGGTCTGCGGCGGCTGGCGTTCGGCGGCATTGCCGATGTTTTAAGGCTTTTAAACGCGGAAAACCTCGAAGCGCTGAATCTTGAAGCGCTGGATCTCATGAATGTTGCCGAGCTGAAATTTTCCAAAAACGGCGGCATGGAAATTAAATTGTTTGACCGACTGAAGGCTTTGGAGCGGCTGAGCCTTTTGTGCGACGACCCGAAAGAAGCCGGTGATGCCGCCTTTTTTGATGCGCTGAGAAAGGGCGCAGCGGAAACGGAGCTGACTTCATGAAATTCGAGAAATTTTCAAAAAAGCAGCTTTCGGTGTTTTATTGGTGGTGCCCGGACAGCCGCTTTCGCGATTGCGACGCGATTATTTGCGACGGCGCGGTGCGAAGCGGAAAAACGCTTTGTATGTTTTTGTCGTTTGTGTTTTGGGCGCTGGCCATGCACCCCGGCGGCAGCTTTGCGGTCTGCGGCAAAACGGTGTCCTCTTTAAAGCGGAATATCATCTCGCCCATGCTGCCGGTTTTGGAACAGTTAGGCTTTCACTGCAAGGAAATTTCCACGCGTTCCAAGGTTGAAATTCGCCGCGGCAAGCGATCGGTTACATTGTGGTGCTTCGGCGGCAGGGATGAATCCTCGGCGGCGCTGATACAGGGCATGACGCTTTGCGGCGTTTTATTGGACGAGGTGGCGCTCATGCCGCGGTCGTTTGTGGATCAGGCGCTGGCGCGCTGTTCGGTGGAGGGGTCAAAATTCTGGTTTAACTGCAATCCCGAAAATCCGACCCACTGGTTTTACCGCGAGTGGATTTTAAAGGCTACCGAGAAAAACGCGCTTTATCTGCATTTTACCATGCAGGACAACCCCACGTTATCCCCAAAAATGCTGGCGCGCTATGAAAAACTTTACACCGGCGCGTTTTATGAGCGGTACGTTGAGGGAAAATGGGTGGCAAACTACGGCCTTGTATATCCCGGATTTTCCGAAAAGGACTGCGCGAGCGCGCCGAAGCACCCCAAAAAGTTTTATATTTCCTGCGATTACGGCACGGTCAATCCCTCGTCTTTTGGGCTATGGGGATTTGAGGGCGGCTGTTGGTATCGAATAAAGGAATATTATTACGATTCCAAAAAGCGCGGCGCACAGCTGACCGACGAGGAATATTACCGCGAGCTGGAGGCTTTGGCCGGTGATCGGCGCATTGAGGCGGTCATCTGCGACCCGAGCGCGGCCTCCTTTATTACACTGATCCGCCGTCGCGGAAGATTTCGCGTGATCCCGGCAAAAAACGATGTTTTAGACGGTATTCGCCGCGTGTCGGACGCACTGCGTTCGGGTCGCATTAAAATCTGCAGCGGCTGCGCCGACATTATTCGGGAATTTTCCCTCTACCGCTGGGACGACAGCGCCGCGCGCGACTGTCCGCGCAAGGAATACGACCACGCCATGGACGATATGCGGTATTTTGTTTCCACGGTACTTTACGCATCGGGCATTTCACGCGTTGCCGGTGCGGCCACAAGATGAAAGGAGCGAGAAAAAATGATGAAAAGAAGAAAAAATCGGGAGGCGGCACAAAAGGGGCTTGCCAGTGTGCAGACCTCCAGAAAAAAGAGCCAGCCGTTTTTGCGGCTGAACGACTACACGCCTTTAAAAACCGGACAGATCGACCTTTACGATTCGTTGAGAGAAGCCATTCCGATCGTGGACGCGGCGCTGGACAAAATTATTCGGTTGATCGGTGGTTTTGAGGTGACGGCGCGATCTTCGGCAGCCAAGGGGATTTTAAGGAATTTCCAAAAAAGCGTCCGCGTGGGTGCCACGGGGTTTGGTCTGGACGCCTTTGTGCGTCAGTATTTGGATCGACTGCTGACCTGGGGCACCGCCGTTGGCGAGATCGTGCCTTATAAAGAGGGCGGCGTGGCGGCGCTTTACTGCGCCAATCTTCGGGATATTGAGCTGAAAGAGGGCGACAGTCCTTTGAATGTGACGGTCTGCACAAGAAAGGGGACAGAGCTTTTGCCCGTGCCGCACCCGGAGCGGATCTTGGTTTCCGCGCTCAATCCCATGCCGGGCGAGATCGTCGGCACGTCGCTTTTAAGAGGATTGCCGTTTGTAAGCTCGGTGCTCTTAAAGATTTACAACACCATCGGCACCAACTGGGAGCGCGTGGGCGATCTTCGCTACGCCGTGACCTATAAGCCCTCCGGCGCAGTGCCCGAAATGAGCCTGGACGACGACACGGTTACCCAGATTTCCGAGGAATGGTCGCGTGCGATGAGCTCCAACGAGGGCGTGCGCGATTTTGTAGCTGTGGGCGATGTTTCGGTAAAGGTGATCGGCGCGGACGGACAGATCTTGGACGCCGAGGTGCCGGTGCGGCAGATGCTGGAGCAGATCATTTCAAAGCTGGGCATTCCGCCGTTTATGCTGGGACTTTGTTGGTCGTCAACCGAGCGAATGTCACAGCAGCAGGCCGATATTTTAACCAGTGAGCTGGAAAGCTACCGTGCGATATTGACGCCGGTGATCCGCCGCGTTTGTGAAGCGCACCTGCGGTCGCTCGGCCTTGCCGACGACGTGGAGGTCAACTGGACCGACATCAGCTTACAGGACGAGGTGGAACAGTCGCGCGCGGAACTGCTTCGCGCACAGGCGAACGCCACCAAGACGACAAATACCACCGTTTCGACCGATTAAACAGTGTTTTGCCAACGAAGAACAAAATAAAACCGCAAAAAGAAAGGAAGATCTATCTTGACAAAAGGATTTATACAACCCGAAAAACCGAATGAAAACGAACTGAAAGAGATCAATAAGTTTACCAAACGCAGCCTTACCGCAGACGAAGTTTACGCCTTTAGCGTTGTACTTTGCGACAACGACATTGACCGGGACTTTGAGCGGTTTACCCCCGAAGCCTTAAAAAAGCTCAGCAAGCTCTTTTTAGGAAAGACGGGCATATTTGACCATTCCATGAAAAGCGGCAATCAGATTGCCAGGATCTACAGCACGGCGGTGGAAAAGACCGCGGAGAAGACCTCCGACGGACAGCCGTATGTCATGCTGAAAGCAAAGGCGTATATCCCGATCACTGACCAAACCAAGGAGTTTATCCAACGCCTCGAAGCAGGTATTTTGAAAGAGGTCAGCGTGGGATGCTCGGTCGGCCGCCAGATCTGTTCGGTTTGCGGAGCCGACCGCCGACATGGGCTTTGCGAACACAAAAAAGGCAAATTTTATGGGGAGGGTTTAAAAAAGATGCAATGCTATACCCTCTTGGAAGATCCGATCGACGCTTACGAATGGTCGTTTGTTGCCGTTCCGGCACAAAGGAAAGCAGGGGTAATCAAGGCTTACAAAACGCAGGAAGGAGAAAAGGACATGACAGCGGAAGAAATTGTAAAATCTATGGGGGACGACGAAGTGACCCTATCAAAAGCGCAGGCGAATGTGCTGAAAAACGGTTTTGAGGCACTGCTTAAAGACCGGCACTCCCTGCGTGACGACTTAAAGCGCGAAACCGTAAAATGCTGTGCGGGCGTTCTGCCGGAGCTTTCGGGCGACACCTTAAACGGTATTTTGGACGCGCTTTCGGTCGATCAGATGAAGGCGTTCAAATCGGCCTTGAAAAGCAAAAACACCGAGTCGGTTCAACTGAATTGCGGTTCCGACAAGAACATTCCGGACAACAAGGACTTTTTAATTTAAAGGTAAAAGAAAGGAAGAAATGAAACAATGATCAGTAACAAGGGCTTTGATGAAGCGTACATCACCATGAAAACAGACACGGCAACGGTTGGCTATCCCGTTACCGTCAGCGCCAACGGCACGGTAAAAAATGCCGCGGCGTCGAAACCGTTTGTCGGCGTGCTTTATAATTCGCGCAGCGATATCGGCGCCGTTCAGGTCAAGGGCTATGCCAAGCTGAAATACACCGGCGACACCGCACCGGCTCTGGGACTTTGCAGCCTTTTGGCCAACGGTACCGGCGGCGTTTCCGCAGGAACCGGTGGTCTGACGGTTCGCGTGCTCAGCGTGAACACCGCCGACTCCACCGTGGAATTTTTAATGTAATTTTATTTTAAGGAGGATATTATCATGAATTTTGATACCATTAAACTGGAAAAAGGTATGTATGCGGTGGAGGGCAAAAGCTTTACCGACGTTTTAAAGGAATACGACCCCGACGAAAATTACAAGGGTACCGCTTTGGAGGGCCTGGACGCATTCGGCCGTCAGCTCAAGCGTTTTGACATCCGCGTGAACGGTATCGGCTCCGATCCGGTTCAGAAGTTCTTCCAGTCGTCCGATTCTGCAGCTCTGTTCCCCGAATACGTCAGCCGCGCTGTGCGTCAGGGCATGGAAGAAGCCGACCATTTAAAGGATATTGTTGCCACCGTGACCCGTGTGAACGGCCTGGACTACCGCAGCATCACCTCCACCCCCACCGAGGACGAAAAGGAGCTGAAGGACGTTGCTGAGGGCGCGGTCATTCCGCAGACCAACATTCACACAAACGAAAACCTTGTAAAGCTGTCCAAGCGCGGCAGAATGCTGGTGGCTTCTTACGAAGCACTGAAATTCCAGCGTCTGGATCTTTTCACCGTTACCTTAAAGCAGATCGGCGCATACATCGCCCGTCAGCAGATGAACGACGCGGTAAAGACCATTTTGGACGGCGACGGCAACAACAACGCCGCGGCCACTGTTTCGGCTGCGACCGACGGCACGCTCAGCTACAGCGATCTTTTGAGCCTTTACAACAAGCTGGATCCTTACACCCTCAATACCATCATTGCCACACCGGACATGATGGCAAAGCTTTTGAGCCTTTCCGAGTTCAAAAATCCGCTTTGCGGCATCAACTTCCAGGGTACGGGCGAAATGGGCACGCCGCTCGGCGCAAAGTTCATTCGGTGCTCGGCCGCAGGTGCCGACAATCTGATCGGTATTGACAAAAACTGTGCTTTGGAGATGGTGGTTGCTTCCGACATCGCCGTGGATTACGACAAGCTGATCGACCGTCAGTTAGAGCGCGCCGCGATTACTTCCACCGCCGGCTTTGCAAAGATCTTTAAAGACGCCGGTGCTGTGCTGAAAATTTAAAAAAGTTTTCGCCTTAAAAAACAAGGAAACCTTAAAAATGAAGGGGTACAAAAGGTTTTGCCGCGCTCCTTGCGGCAGACTTTTGTGCCCGACATTTTAAAAAATATCGGCACTGGAAAGGAGAAAAAACAGATGGAACCGATTCCTTTAAAAAATACCGTTTCCTGGTTTCGGGATCTTTCGCACACTGACGACACCTGCATTGCCGTGAAATATTGCAGGCCGGCGGTGCGTATTTTAAAGCGGCGTCTGCGCTCCGAGGAATATAACATCGACGAGATCGACGAGCTTTCCTATGCGGCCGCGGCCATGGCTTATGTGCGGTATGTCATGACCGACGACTGCGGACAGTACAGCGATTTGAAAACCGGAGATATTACGATTTCCTACGATACCGACGGGCAGCTTTCCCGCGCGCAAAGACTTTTGCAGCAAGCGTTGCTTCAAGCGGCGCCGTATCTTCGCGCCGGTATCCGTTTTAAGAGTATAGGCGGTGAAAAGATTGGCTGATATGAGTGCCCGGATCACGGCGATCCTCAATAAACTCGGCATGAAAATGGAATATTGGAAGCGCAGCGACAAGTCAGCTTCCGCTACGATATACGGTGTTTTGCAGCCGCTTTTATATAAAAACAAGCTGTATGTGGAAATGCAGCCTTCTGCGATCGGTCCGGTGGACGACGGCTGTTACCTTTATTTAGGTCCGGCCAAGCCAAGACTTCAGGTGGAGGATTTTATTTATGCCAAGGGCAAAAAGTTTGTGGTACAGCGATACGAGCGGGTCTATCTTTCTTCCAAACCGCTTTACAGCTGGGCGATCATTCGACCTTCCATCACCACACAGACGCTTGTGGAGGAGGATGACTGATCATGATGGAAACCTTTGAAAGCGTTGCAAGCTTACTGAACTATGTTGAAAATCAGATCGACAACCACTGTGAGGATCTTGCAGTCACCACCGCTTATCCCGATCTTCCGAGAGAAGTACCCATTCAGAAGACCAACGTCTGCGTGGGCATTGACAAGGTGGATCTGCTGTTTCAGAACGGCACGGTCAAAGGTGAGGACGCCGTAAACCGTATTTATTACGGCATGGATCTTGCTTGTTGCTTCAAGCTGGATATTTGTATGCCAAAGATCGGCGGCAGCGGCTCTGCCTGCACAGAAACCTTTGATAAAATCGCGGCGGTCTGCTTGAATATGGATCGGATCCGTGTGACGAAAATGACCTGCGGAAAGATCCATTATGACCGCATTTTAAGCGCCATTGTGATGGAATGCACCATGGAATGCACGGCGGAGTTGATCAAACAGGTTTCGTCCAGCACTATTATAAGCTAAAAGACAAGGAGAATACCGTCATGGATTTTAACACGCACTTAAATCGGTTTACCTTTCGGGTAAACAATTCGCTGTGGGGGAACATCAGCTATTTCAACATTCAAAAAAGCTACGATGACAGCAACAAGCCGCAGTATTTTTTGGAAATTCACCGTATGGTTGATGCGGTGGATTATCGCGAGCGGTACGATTATTTCACTGTGGCCTCTTTTGACATTGAATATGAGCGGCTGGGGTTAAGAAATTTATTTAAAGGCAGTCAGCTGGTGACCTTTGCAGAGGAAACCTCCGGCGATTTGGAAATCTACCAAAAATTCACCTTCAAATGCAGTACGAGAACCACGCTTTTGGAGAACGAAACGACGTAGGCAGACGGGCTGGACGCGTTCGGTATTGAGTTTTAATTTTAAAAAATAGAAAGATTTTGCACGGTCGTGGGTTCACCGGCCGCGCCGCGCCGCCCGCAGGGCGGCACAAAGCGCGCCGGGTCACCGCGAAAAGCAGCCGCTTTTCGCGGTGCCCCGGCGCGCTTTGTTTTTATTTTTTGAAAGCAGGGCTTTCAAAAAATAAAAAAAACGGCGCGGCCTTAAAAAAGTTGCAGTGTCCGGACTTCCTCGTTTAAAGCCTTAGCCGCGATGAAACCGGAAGTCCCCCCTGCGCTTTAAGCGGTGTTTTTCTTTTGAGGAAAAACACCGCTTAAAGCCCAAAGCGCCTGGGGCGTTTTGGGCTGCCGCCGAAGGCGGCGGCGCGCAAGGGGAGGCCTCCGGTTTCATCGCGGCTAAGGTTTGTCTTGCAACCGAAAAAATCCAAGCGGCAGCGCGTGAACCCCCCCCCTTTTCGCGCAGTGTTTTTCATAAATTGCCTTGAAAATGGACGATCGGGTCCGCGCGCAACAATAGACAGGCGGAAATATCCGGCAAGCTTTTGAAGCACTTCAATTCGTTATAAAAGCTTTCTTTATAAAAAGCGTTCGAGCAAATAAAAAGCGACCGGCAGGGCCCTCGTTTTCCGGGGTCTGCCGATCTCTTTTTTGATTTTTAGAATTGCGTTATTGGAATTTTGTGTATCCTGATTGCTTTGTTTAGTCAAATAAACTTGCGTCTTTAAAATAGGTCACTACTTGATCCTTCGGCAAAGTAAAACTTTGCACGCCGTAGGTGAAATAGACCAGCTCATCCGGCTGAAAAACAACCGTCAATCCCTCTTTGGAGAGATACCAGCGGCCGGATTTTTTCAAGGTGTTGCGAATGGTGGTTTCGTAGGCATTGTAAAGCACGTATTCGCCGGCGTCGCGCTTCTTTTCTGCCGCTTTTATAATATAATCCGCCGCAAAATTGTAGTATTCGTCTGCATTTTTTACAAGGTCGGTAACTTTAAGCTGTTCGCCGCTTTCGGCCGAGAAGCAAAAGCCCTCCACGGTGGTGTCGCCGTGAACATTGCCGTAGGTATAAGTGTATTTCGTTTTTGAAAAGCTTAAAACCTTCTTGTTGACCAGTCCTTCGGACATTGTTACGGTGTTTTCGTTTTTCTTCCAGGAGCCGTAGCTTTTGGTGCTGTAGCCATAGCGGCATTCGTTCTGCACCTGCTCGGAGGCGTAGGTGTTGAGCACCTTCTCTTTGCCGTTTTCAAACACGGCGTTCACTTTGGTTGCCGCGTCGGGGTAAGCGTTGATCGTTACCACCGGATATTGATAGGAGGCTTTTGCAACCACTGTGCCGTCGGTGGCTTTCACCTCGGCGGTTTCGGTTTTAAGCTCCGCTTTTACAATGGGCAGTACCGCCTTGGAGGACGCGGCGGAAGAAGTCTTTTTTGCGCTTTGCGCGGAAGAAACGGATTTTTTAAGATCGGGGTTTGTTTTGCGGTGCGACAGAGAAACGCCGATGATCACGCCGGCGACAATGACCACGCACAAAAGCAGGGCGACCGATTGCTGAGTTGCCGTCAGCTTTTTGATCTTTGAAAGGATTGGCAGTGCGTCGGCAAATTTTTTATGTGCGCTCGTTTTTGTATGTAAAGCACTTCTGCGAGCAGGGACGCTGTCGGCTTTTTTTGAAAGAACGCTTTCAAGGTCCTGCTCGCTGTTGTTAGGATGCGTAGCATTGGCAGTGTCGGCGCTTTCTTTTGCCGGTGCTTCGGTGGCCTCTGTGGGTTTTGAAGCGCCGCCGAAAAGGGCAAACCGATCTTTTTCGGCCGTAACGTCTGTCATCGGTTTGGCTGGTTTCTCGTCTGAAATCTTTAAGGGGTCGTTTCCGACCGCGGCGTCGCTTTTTTCGGACTTTTTGGATTTCCGGAACCCTGCAATGGCGCTCAGTAGTGCCGCAGTGTGATCGCTCGGCGCGGCGGTTTCACTTTCGTCGTCTTTTAAGGTGTGTACCTTTTCGGTATATTTTGAAGTAGCTTCTTCCAGCGCGCCTTTTTTGTCCGCACCGTCGGGTGAATAATCGTTGAGGTCGCCGAAAAGGGTAGCCGTGGGCGCCTTTGCGTTGTTCTCCGGTTCGGGCGCCTTGACCGTGCGCGCGGCAATTAAGCGCATCAGTTCTCCAATTCTTTTGGAAACCTCCGTCGGCACGGTAATGCAGGCCGCCTGAAGCTGCAATGCTGTGCGGAAATCCACCCGTTTTAAAACAATTCCGCTGTCCTGAAGCTTTGCAATGGTGGTTTTCATGTGATCGGCGGCTTTGGTCATGCGCTGCTTGACGATCTCGGTTGTACAGCTCATAATTTTTGCGATCTGGCTGACCGAAAGCGCGTTGTAATAATGGAACATCAGCGTCATGCGCTGTGCGTCGTTCAGTCGGTTCATCATTTCGTCCATAATACCGGCGGTTTGCGCTTCGTCCAGTACACCGTGCGGAAGCGCCAAAATTTCCGTGTCCGAAAACAGCGGTTCGTCGGTGTCGCCCACCGCCTGCAAAAACAGCATGGGCTTCATTTTATGAATATAGTTAAAGCAGCGAATGGCCGCGATATTTTTGATCCAGATCTCAAACTGATCGGGCGCGGCAAGCGTGTCCAACCGTTCGTAGGCGCACTCAAAGGTTTCCTCGGTGAGATTGCCGGCCTGTTCCTCGTCGGCCACCAGTTTTAAGCAAAAGTAATAGATCTGGCTTTTATAAAGTGTATAGATGCGCTGCAGACTTTCCTCGTCGCCGTTCATCGCGCCTTTGATATACTCTTCCATGGCTTTTTATTCCTTTTCATTGTATTTAAAATTTTCATTTTATCTCAATTTTTGGGGTTGCGTTTTGTGCGCGAAAGTGCTTTTTAAAATCCGCAGTTTTCGAGCATTGTATACATATTATATAACAAGAATTAAAAAATTGCAATCATTTTGACCGGAATTTGCATTCGCCGTCGGATTATGGTACAATAGCCGCAGAAAATGCGATAGAAAACGCGATGGTATTAAAACGCAAAAAACGGCAAGCGCCGCATTTTGAAACCCCGATCCTGTCGGAGCGAAATTCAAAGAGCCTTTGCCGATGGAAGCCTGCTTAAAAAATTTGCCGGGCAAAACCGAAAGGACAGATGATCATGCCAAAAAAGGCCGCGCGCAACACCAAAAGCCGCATTGTTTCGGCGGCGTGGCAGCTGTTTTATGAACAGGGCTACGAAAACACCACCATTGAGGATATTATTTTTGAATCCGGCACCTCCAAGGGGTCGTTTTACCACTATTTCAGCGGCAAGGACGCCCTGCTTTCCTCACTCTCTATTTTGTTTGACGAAAAATATGAGGAACTGCGGCCGCAACTTTCAAAAATTGCCAGCTCCTTTGAGCGGCTGTTGTTTTTAAACCGCGAGCTTTTCGGCATGATTGAAAACAGCGTGTCACTGGAGCTTTTAAAACGGCTTTATTCCACCCAACTCGTCACCAAAAGCGAAAAGCACCTTTTGGATCGCAGTCGAACCTACTACCGAATGCTGCGCGCCATTATTTCCGAGGGACAGAAAAGCGGCGAATTTTCCGAGGAATTCTCCGTCAGCGAGATTGAAAAGGCGTACGCAATGTGCGAGCGTGCGCTGATTTACGACTGGTGTTTGAGCGACGGCGAATATTCTTTAAGAAAATATTCGGGGCAGATTTTGCCGATGCTTCTGAACGGATTTTTAACAAAAAAGCGTAAGATCTGATATTTTAAAATGTGTATGGTTGGCGGTCTGATTTTCGTCTATTTGATAAGTTGTTTAAATAACGTGAATTAACGGATATACAGCAGAACGGTGTACAGAATATAGTCTGTACACCGTTCTGTATTTCGTTCTATATTTTGTTGTGCTATAATACCTCTATTGTGTTACACCGATTCGGAAATTCCGAAAACACGCAACTTATTTTGAAATGAGGATTTTTTATGACAACCGTACTTTGCACCATTGCCGTTTATCTGATCGGCATGGTTATTGTCGGCTTTGTGCTTTCCAAAAAGAACGAAACCGCCGACGATTTTTATTTGGGCGGCCGTAAATTGGGCCCCTTAGTCACCGCCATGAGCGCCGAGGCGTCGGATATGTCCGGCTGGCTTTTAATGGGTCTGCCCGGCATTGCGCTGGTATACGGCATTGCCGAGGCCAGTTGGACGGCCATCGGCCTTGCGATCGGTACATATATCAACTGGCTGGTCGTGGCAAAGCGCCTGCGTGAGCGTTCGCAGAAGATCGGCGCGATCACCGTACCCGAATATTTCAGCAAGTCCTTCGACGACGATAAAAATGTGCTGAGCCTTGTTGCCGCGCTTATCATTATTGTTTTCTTCATTCCCTACACCGCCTCCGGCTTCAACGCCTGCGGTACACTGTTCAGCTCGCTTTCCGGCGGCAAGATCAGCTATACCGCCGCCATGCTGGTTTCGGCCGCGGTCATTGTGGCGTATACCATCCTCGGCGGATTTTTGGCCGCCTCCACCACCGACCTGATCCAGTCGATCGTGATGACGGTGGCGCTGATCGTTGTGGTTTTCTTCGGCATCAATTATGCCGGCGGCTGGTCCGAAGTGGTGGCAAACGCCGAAAGTATGCCGTCATTTTTAAGTCTTGTCGGCCACTACAACCCCGAAACCGGCGGCAGTGTGCCGTTCGGCGCCATGAGCATTGCTTCCACGCTTGCGTGGGGTCTTGGTTATTTTGGTATGCCGCACATTCTTTTAAGATTTATGGCCATTGAAAACCCCGGAAAGCTCAAAACCTCGCGCCGCATTGCAACGGTGTGGGTAGTGATCTCCATGGCAGTCGCCGTGCTGATCGGTGTAATCGGTTCGGCCATTGTGAAAAGCGGTGTGATCGGTGCTGAGATCGCCGATCCTTCCAAAAGTCAGCGAATCATTGTGGAGATTGCAAAGGTGATCTCGACGCACAACGTGCTTTGCGCGATCATTGCCGGCGTGATCTTAGCCGGTATTTTGGCGGCGACGATGTCCACGGCGGACTCTCAGCTGCTTGCCGCGTCCTCCAGTGCTTCCGAGGATATTTTAAAGCGTTTCTTCAAGCTGAAGGTTTCCACAAAAACCTCCATGATCATTGCGCGCTGCACCATTCTTGCAATTTCGGTGATCTCGGTGATCTGGGCCTGGAAAGAAAATTCCGTGTTCAGCATTGTTTCGTTCGCCTGGGCCGGCTTCGGCGCCTCCTTTGGTCCGGTTGTGTTGGCCTCCCTTTTCTGGAAACGTGCCAACAAATACGGCATTTTGGCCGGTATGCTCGGCGGCGGTAGCATGGTGTTTATCTGGAAATACGGCATTGCAAAGCTTGGCGGCATTTTCGCCATTTACGAGCTGCTGCCGGCGTTCCTGTTCGGTTGCCTGCTCATTGTGGCGGTCAGCCTTGCTACCGGTAAATCCACGGCCTCGGAGGGCGAAAACGCAGAGGTAGCCGCCGACTGAAAATAAAGGCGGAGCAAAAGAAGCAGTCGCCGCAAAACGGCAGCAGAAAAAAGTTTTATATTAAATCGCAGAGTTTTTATGAACCTGTAAAAAATACGCGGCGTGAGAGCAGAAGAAAAAGCTTTCACGCCGCGCAGTTTTTGCGGTGGTATTTTTGCGGTTCGGGTTTTGGAGCTTTTTTCGATAGATTCTTTTTGGGGGAATCGGGTGCTGTGGTTTTTTGGGGGGCTTGCCCGCACGCCGTGTTTTTTGAGGAGGCTCGCGTTGCAGCGCTTTTGGGGGTTCGACCGCGCGCCGCGGCCGCCCCTTCGGGGCGGCCTTAGGCCATCAGAGCGCAAAAACGCGCCCCTTCTTTTAAAGCGCAGCAAAAATAAATGCACTACAAAAAATGCAGAGAACCCCTACAGCAGTGACTTAAAAAGTGGGGCGTTCGTAAAGCCCAAGAAACGCCGAAAAATAAAATTTCAAAAAGGCCTTTATTCCGGCGGCGTTTTGTTATACAATAATAAAAGAAAAGGATACTGAAAACGGCGCGTTGAAAAGCAGCTTTTTTGAAGGATCAATAAAAAAACAGGAGCGTGAACGGCATGGCAAACAAGGTAAAAATCCAAATCGGCGGCATTGAATACACCATCAACACCGAAGAATCCCCCGAATACGTGGCCGCTTTGGGCGAGGAATTAAATGCCCGCTTGAAAAAGATTTCCGAAAGCAATCAATATCTTTCCGCTACCATGGCCGCCAGCATTGCCGCTTTGCAATACTGCGACGAGGCCAAAAGCCGCCGTCGGGAGCTTGAAAAGCTGAAAGCGGAGATCGCTGCCGCCGGACAGACTGCGGCCGCCGCCGAGCTGAAGCTTGCCGAGGCGCGGCGGGAGCTGGAGCGAATTACCCGTGAAAACCGCACCCTGCGTTCTAAAGTGGTGAAACAAAAACAATGACAGAGGTTTTAGCGCCGGTTGGCGGTCAGGAAACGCTGTCGGCCGCCCTGCGCGCCGGAGCGGATGCTGTTTATTTTGGATTGAGCAATTTCAATGCGCGCCGAAATGCAGATAATTTTAACGAGCAAAATATTGCTTCGGCGGTAAAGGACTGCCGTATAAGGGGTGTCAAGGCGTATTTGACACTCAATACACTGGTATACGACCGGGAAATGCGTGACGCTTTAAAAACAGCTGAGCTTGCCGTGAACGCCGGAATAGACGGTATTATTTGCGCGGATTTAGGGCTTGCAAAGCAGCTTTCGAAGCTGTTTCCAAAAGTTCCGCTGCACGCCTCCACCCAGCTTTCAGTTCACACAAAGGAGGCCTTGCCGCTTTTAAAGGAGTTGGGCTTTTGTCGGGTAGTTCCGGCAAGAGAGATGAGCCGCGAAGAGCTGAAAGAATTTCTCTCAGTAGCCTCGGCACTTCAAATGGAGGTGGAGGTATTCGTTCACGGCGCGCTTTGTATGTGCCTTTCGGGACAGTGCTTAATGAGTGCGTTTCTCGGCGGCCGAAGCGGCAACCGAGGTTTGTGCGCCGGCCCCTGCCGCCTGCCTTTCCGTGTAGGAAACGACGGTGACCACGCCTTGAGCTTAAAGGATCTTTCCTTGATCAAATATCTGCCCGAACTAAGAGAAATGGGGGTCACCTCCTTTAAAATTGAGGGGCGAATGAAACCTCCGGAATACGTCGCTGCCGCCACCGCCGCGGCAAGGCAGGCCTTAGATCGCGGCACGGTGGACGAAAAGCTTTGGACAGAGCTTTATAAGGTTTTTTCGCGTCAGGGATTTTCGGACGGTTATTATAAAGGGCGCATAGATAAAGACCTTTTCGGCTTTCGCACGCGCGATGACGCCGCCCTTTCAAAAGAAGTAAAAAACAGTATTCACGAATACTACCGCCGCGAATACGGCCGAATCCCTTTAAAATTGACACTGTCGGCCGCGGACGGCGCGCCGCTGTCGCTGACCGCCTGCGACGGGGAAAACACCGTAACCGTAAAAGATGCGCCGCCCCAAAAAGCGCAAAAAGCGCCGGCAACCGAAGAAACAGTCCGGGAAAATCTTTCAAAGCTCGGCGGTACACCGTATTATTTAAAAGAACTTACGGTCCGTTTGTCAGAGGGGCTTTTTTTGCCGGCCGGAAAGCTGAACGCCCTGCGCCGCGAAGCGCTCAAAAGGCTTGATGAACAGCGTAGCCTGCCGCCGGAAAGAATGATCGGACAGCCGACCTTTGCCAAAAGAGAGAAAAAGCCTCAAAAAAACGGCGAAAGCGGAACCGGAAAATTGGTAGCGCGCTTTCGCAGCGTGCGGCAAATGCCAAAAAACTTAGGAAATCTTTCCGCCGTGATCTTACCGGCGGAGGAGGCCGATCTATACAAAGGCGCTTTGCCGCTCATTTGCGATCTGCCGCGCGGCATGAGCAACCAAACGCTTATAAAAACGCTTTTTGAAAAGGCAGAAAAGCACGCTTCGGCCGTTTTTTGCGAAAACATCGCCGCGGTGAACGAAGCGAAAGAACGCGGACTTCCCTTTATTGCCGGATCGGGGCTTAATATTCTGAACAGCGACGCTGCCGCTGTTTGGCACGGTCTTGGTGCCGCCGCGGTGGTATTATCGCCCGAAATTTCGCAAAACGCGGCCGCCGAATTTTACTGCGGCGCACCGCTGGGCGTCACGGTTTACGGCAGAATTCCTTTAATGCTCTGTCGCACCTGTCCGGGTTTAAATGCCGGTGGCTGTAAAAATTGCAGTCACGTTTTAAAGGATCGTATGGCGATGGAATTTCCCTTTGACTGCCGCGGCGGCTACACCGAAATTTTCAATTCCAGACCGCTGTGGCTGGCCGATAAGCAGGCCGAATTCTCCTTTGCAGATTTTGAGATTCTGCAATTCACCACCGAAACGGCCGATGAATGCGTCGCCGTGATAAAAGCCTATCATAACGGTGAAAAGCCCACCGGCGAATACACCAGAGGGCTTTATAAAAAAGGGGTTTTATAAATTTTCAAGCGGCCGAAAAGGACAATCGGCAGCCTAAAAATGGGCGGCCGACCTTGGCTGAGAAAAGTGCGAAAAGCGTAATTTTCAAGGTCGGAACAGTCGTCCCTCATCAGCCTGAGCACCGGGAGAAATTTTGGACGCTATTTTGAAAGTTGCTTTGCGTTTGAGATCCCGCGCTTGCGGAAATTTTCAATATCCGCCTTTTGTTCGTAGATATTTCGCCGCGCGCCGCCGCCCGAATGGACGGCGGCTTTTTTTCCGAAAGGCTGCAAAACGCTCCGTTTTGCAGCCTTTCGGAAAGTTTGCGGTTTTCCTTTTTGGAAAACCGCCGCGCGGCGAATTCCCCCGGTACGTGCAAAGCCGCACTCAGCACGCACAAATACCACGCTCAGTTCGTACAAAACCGCCGTCTGCGCGCAAAAAATTCCTTGCACGCCGACCACTACCAAGGCCTCAACCTTTGCAAAACCTCCCCAACGCTTTTTTTAGGGGAATCCACACTTTTAAAATCAATTCTGCCGAAGGCTTTCTTTCTCAAAAAAGTCACCGACCGGTTGCTTGAATTTTTGGACTTTTTTAAACCTGTTTTTCGACCGCGACGAAATTTTACAAAATCCAAAATCCCCTACTTTGAAATTCCATGCTTTAAAGAAAATCGATTTTTATGAAAATCAAGGATTCCCTCTGCTTGAAGCTTACTCAGCACCGCCGACAAAGCACTGCGATCTACCGCCAAATAATCCGCCAGCTGTTGCCGGTTAAACGGAATAAAAAAATCAGCGCTGTCGGATTTTTGCGCCTGCGACGACAAATAATTCAGCACGCGTTCGCGCAGGGTGCGTCCCGCGATCAGCTGAAGCTTTTCATTGAGCTGTAAATTCTTTGCGGCAAGCACCGTCATCAGATTTTTTGCAATTTTTTCAGCGCCGGAAAAGGGCTCTCGTTTGGTCACGGCCGCCGTGGAGATCAACAGCACCGCCGTGTTTCTTTCGAGCTTTACACCCACAGAAAACGGCTTTTTGCAAACGGTGAAGGTCTCGCCGAAGATACGGCCGGTGCAAAGCTTGTTCAAAAGTTCGCGGTTACCCCAGTAATCCGTCCGCTCAATGTAAACAGCGCCCGAAAGCACCACGCCGAACCAAATGGCGGCGTCACCGGGCAAAAAAAGATATTCTTCTTTTTCACTGCGGTAAACCTTGGTGTACTTTTTTAAAAACGCCGCGATTTCACTGTCGGTCAATTGCTCAAAAAGCGGACAGCTTTTCAAAATTACAAAATTTTCCAAATAAAATTCCTCATTTCGTTGTAATTACAACATACTTTCTTTTTTCATTCTACTATAATGAACACAGTAATTCAAGGGAAAACAACGATCGACTGCACTTTGCGTTTCAAAAAATTTTTTAAAAAGACGAAAACCGCCCGGTTGCAATCATCGGTGTTCTACCTCGGTTACTGCGCGGCAGAAAAACTTTCAAAAGTTTGCCGCAGAATAACGGTCGGCGGGCGACAGCACCGCCTTACCGGACACGAAAAAGGGGATAAATTTTATGATACGCAAAATTGTAAAAATTCATGTGGATAAATGCAACGGTTGCGGCGCTTGCGCCACGGCCTGCCACGAGGGCGCAATTACCATGAAGAACGGCAAAGCCGAGCTTGTGCGCGACGATTACTGCGACGGATTGGGCAACTGCCTGCCGGTCTGTCCTACCGGAGCCATTGAGATCATTGAGCGCGAGGCACTGCCGTTTGATGAATCGGTATTAAAAAATGCCGAAAAGAAAGACTCTGCCGAAATTTTTAAAAACCCTGCGCCGAGCGGATCGGCCAAAGTGCCCGAAAATTCCGAAGAAGCCGAAAAACCGGCCTTTTGCGGCTGCCCCGGCAGTCGCGCAGCAAAGATCGAACGGCAAAATATAGAGAGGACCGCTTCAAAAGCGACCGAAAGTCGGCTTTCGCAGTGGCCGGTGCAAATTCGCCTGGTTCCTGTAAACGCGCCCTATTTTGACGGTGCAAATTTGCTGGTCG
>CADAVL010000019.1 GCA_902791335.1 Oscillospiraceae bacterium | reverse complement strand
TCCCGAAAACTGCACGGCTCGCGCCGAATCGCCGGCAAAACAACGCGTTGTTTTGCCGTAAACCGCCGCCGGAAGGACCGCCGAAATTTTTTCGGCGGTCCTTCCGGCGGCGGTGTCATGGCTTTGCCATGGTGATTCGGCGCGAGCCGTGCAGTTTTCGGGGAAAAGGGCGCAACGCAGCGGCCTTTGCAGCGAGCGGTATCATAGTTATCGAAAAAATCTTGAATAATTTGTAAATTTCTTCCTTGAATAAACGCTTGGATATTGACATATACTAAAAATGTGATATGCTGATAATAAAGAAACCGGCGATGAGCAAAGTTTTGAAACAACAAAAATTTGGGCGCTGGTATTTTTGCAAAACGAATTTCCGTGGGAGGTAAAATACAATGGTCAAGGAAATTGTAAACAACGATTTATCCGAAGCGCTGTCCGGCGTTTCGGTGGTGGATTTTTCGGCAACCTGGTGCGGCCCTTGCAGCATGTTAAAGCCGATCATGGAGGAACTTTCGGACGAGCTTTCCGGCAAAGCCGACTTTTACAGTGTAGATACCGACGAGAACGGCGACCTTTGCGTCGATTTCGGCGTCAACAGCATTCCGGCGGTGTTTTTGATGAAGGACGGCAAAATCCTTGATAGCTTTGTGGGCTATTTATCCAAAGATTCGGTCAAGGAAAAAATCGAAGCGGTGCTGTAAGACCGCTTTGGACGGATTTTGCTGACCGCTTGACGGACACAGCGAAGCAGAAAAAAGAAAATCATTCTAAGAATATAACAAAAAAGCAACCGAAAAATATTTTGCGGTTGCTTTTTTTGTTTGTTTGCGGCCTTTTTTAAAAGTGCCGCTTTTATCGCCTTTTCAAAGTAGGCCGGCCGCGCCGCGTTTACAAAAGGCGAGACTTTTGTAAACGCGCCAAATTAAAAAAACACGAAAGCAATCTTCAAAAGGGCAGCATTCTCAATTTTTTTAATTTGGCCGCCGCCCTTTTGGGCGGCGGCGCGCGGCCGGCCGAACCTTAAACCCCCGATTTGTCTTATCTTTCTGAAAAAAACTGCTGCCTTAAAAAGCTCATAGTGTTCAATAGCAAAAAGAGGGTCGTCCTGTCCGGTACCGTCCGCCGTTTGCCTAAACCGCTTTGTTGGCATTTTTTAAAGACAGACGCTTTTCTTCGGTGTCCTCTGCCGCGCTACCGAGCCTTTTCGTCGCGCTTTTTGTAAATTATCAGGTATTTTCATCGGGAATCGGCGGTTCGTAATCGCCCGCTTTTTTAAGCTTCGAGGGCGGAAACCCCATCACGGATTTAAAAGAGCGATAAAAAACCGACAGATCGTGAAAGCCGCACTGCTCTGCCACCTGCGCGATGGAAAGATTGCTGTTGGTAATCAGCCGACAGGCGAGGTCAATCCTCAGCGCGGAAAGATAATTGTAGGGCGTCACATTAAATTCCTCTTTAAAAACCCGAATAATGTAATCCTTTGAGTAGTTAAAGTGCGCTGCAACATCGTCTAAGGAATTGATGATTACGGCGTTGGAGGAAAGATAGTCGGCAATTCGTGACGCCAACTGATTATTGCACGAGCGGTTGTACCGACCGAGCAGGTGCAGAATTTTATAGAACTGATACATTCGATCTACCTGGCTGTTGCCGCGGTAGGAAAGACTGATGACCTCCTGCCGGATCTTGTTAATGTCGATTTTTCCCGTAAGCGGCAGCGTGCCCTCCAGCGGCAGGTTTACAAAATCGCCGAAAAAGTGGATATAGCCGTACACCGGCGGATCGGTGATTGGCAGACCGCTTTGGTAGGTGTTGGCGCGCTGAATATAATAGGTACCGGTTTTCACCTCCACCTCTTTGCCGTCCTCCACAAAGCGCAACGTGCCGGAAAAGATCAGCAACAGCGTGTTAAACGACGGTTTTCGGGTTTCGTGCACCTCGTTTTTCATAAAGACCTTAATGCCGCAAAGCTGGTTGGAATAAAGCGTCGGCAGGGTATTCAGACTTAAATAGTGATCCATAAAACAGTGAGCTCCTTTCTAGATAGGGTCGGTATAGGCACTGAGGCACGAAACAGATAAAGTGTTGATAAAACCGCTGTCTTTTTTATGTATTATAACACACAGGGTCGATATTTGCAATATTTTACAAGCTTTTTGCAATAGCATAAATTAAAGGGAAGTTTTATAATAAATACGAAATGGGAAAAGGGACGATTGCGCCTTTTTTCAATTATCTTTTAAAGGAGGATTCTCTTATGCAGCATAAAGGAATTGCCAAAAGAGTGCTCAGCTTTGTGTTAAGTGCCGGGATCGTTGCGTCCGGTGCGGTCGGCGCGCTTGCGGCAAGCGTCACAAATTCTACCTATGACGCAAATTTCACGGGAAGTGAAGCCTTGGTTTCCACGCTGAAAAGCAGTGACAACTTAGTATACGGCAACACCTACCGCAGAACCACCGATCTCGATTCGCTGAATGCCGGCGAATATGCCGTCACCGGCACGGCGGTGGACGAAGACGGCAATGTCGTTTTCAATTCGGTCACCGACGATCTTTCCGCCAACCACATCACCGACGGCAATCTTGTTTACGATTCCGCCACAGTTAAGGACATCCGCGCCTGGAAGGGCTCTTCCACCGCGTCGAGCGATTATTTCGCGCCGAACGGTTCCTTAACCTTCATGAAAGCGGACGGTACATTCCGCACCGACGTTTATTATGATGTTACATTCCGCCTTATCGGCAAATCCCGCTTGAGCGAGCTGATCTACGTTCATTCCAACGGCACGCCCACACAGTACGCCAAATATTACGACGTTTACGCGTCCGATTCGGCCGATACGCTTTATAACCCCGAAAATCTGAAATATTCCTGCACCAACGATGTTAAAACGGACGACTCCGGCTCGGTGCAGAATATTCATTTTGACGATAACACCGAAGCGTCCTTTGTGGGTATCCGCATTAAACAGGGCGTTGGCGACGACTGGGGCTTTGGCGCAAACTATGCCTTTGTCCGTATTTACGAGATCGGCATTATCGGCAAATGCATTGAAGCTGCCGTTACTTACCCCACCCCGACCATGAGCAGCACCGAGAAAATTGCCGACAAAACCGCCGACGGCAAGGGGATTACCGAGAACCTGCTTTTTAACAAGCAGCCTTCCGTAATCGCCGTGAGAGAGGGTCAGTCCGGCATTACCATTAATTACGCGAACCTTGGCAAGATCAACGACGGCTATTATAACAACACCGCCACCGACAGCTGCGATGTCGGCGGTCTGCCGTTCATTAAATCCTACGATGAAACCACCGGCACCTACACCTATTATAACGGCTACGATCCGGACACCATGACCTACAACGAAGATCCGGACACCTATTTGACGCTGACTTATAAGCTCAACAAAACCTTTGATCTGACCGATTTTTGGTTCTACAGCGAGTCGAGCTGTATGGACGGCGGTGCACACAACCTCAGAACCGGTGTGTATGAGATGTACGCCGCCAATACCGCTGCGGAGCTTTATAACGCCGAAAACAAAATCTTAACCTATGTCAACACCAACAATTCCTATTGCCAGAAGTTCCGCTTTGACGGGACCCATTCCGGCAAATATATCGGCATTAAAATTATCGAGGGCGTTACCAAATTGAACACAGGAAACTGGAAATATTCCTATTGCCGTCTGCCTGAAATTGCACTGTTCGGTGAAGAATCCGCCGTGCAGCCCGACGGTATCACCACTTCTGCCGAAGTGAGCTTTGAAAATGTACAGATCAAAGACGACTTCTGGACCGGCCGCCAGGATCAGTCCTTGGAAGTTGGCATTGAAGCCTGCGCCAATAACCTGAAGACTTCCATTCAGAACTTTGAATATGCAGGTCTTGTTGCTGCCGACGGCGACCTTTCCGACTATAAGAATTACACCTTCTCCAGCAACTTTGCCGCAGACAGCGACGTTTACAAGCTGATGGAAGGCATGGCTTACGCAATCACCAATTATAAGGACAGTACCGACGACGGACACAAAGCTGCGGTGCAGAAGATTCGCGATTATTTTGAGGATTGGATCCCGAAGATCGTCTCCGCGCAGAGCGCCGACGGTTATATCGACACGCTTTACACGCTGAAAAACTATCTCAATTTAACGCCGGACGGCCGCTTTAAAAAGAAGGCTTGGCACGAGCTTTACTGCGCCGGTCACCTTTATGAGGCCGCCATTGCCATTTACAATGCCACCGGCGACCGCCGCCTTTTGGACGTTTCCGTAAAGAATATGGAGCTTCTTTATGAGGCCTTCTATTTAAAGGACACCACCCATTACACCGTGGGCTACGATGTAGACTTTCACGAAGAAGTGGAGCTGGCTCTGATCAAATTGGCCGCCACCCTTTACAACATGGAGGACTACGGCAAGGATTACGCCGAAAAGTGCATTACTTTAAGCCAGTTCTATCTTGACCGCAACATGAAGATCGCCAACAATGCGGTAAAGAATTCCCCCCGATACAAGCCGGTCAGCGAGCTGACTGAGGCCTGGGGTCACTGCGTGCGCGCATTCTACCTTTACACCGCTATGACCGATATGTGCATTTATTCGGGCGACGCGCTTTACTCAAACCTTGAAACCCTTTGGGAAAATGTAGAAACCAAGACCTACATCACCGGCGGTATGGGTCACGACGATTACACCGAGGGCTTCGCCGATTCCTACGATCTCGCCAACAACAAGTCCTATTGCGAGACCTGCTCGAGTATCTCCAATGTATTCTGGAACAAGAGCATGCATTTAAAGGACGGTCAGACGAAATATTACGATAATATTGAAAAACAGCTTTATAACAATATCCTTTCCGGTATTGGTTTCGATGGCTGGCATTTCTATTATCAGAACCGCTTAATTAACGAAGGCGGCGTTTCCCGTCCGACCTGGTACGGCACACCTTGCTGCCCCACCAACTTAATGCGCTTAATTCAAAAGCTCGGCAGCTATATCTACACCACCAAGGACAATGCCGTTTCCGTGAACCTTTACATCGGCAATGACGCCACTGTAAATCTCAACGGCACCGAGATCGGCATGAAAATGACCTCCACCATGCCGTGGGAGGGCAATGCCGAACTGGCCTTAAGCCTTGATGAAGCCAAAAACTTCACCCTGCGTCTGCGTATGCCGAAATGGGCAACCGGCCGCAACACGCTGCTGATTAACGGCGAAACTTACGCCGTAACACCCGACAGCGACGGCTATGTTTCCGTGACCCGCGACTGGTCAAACGGCGATACCGTAAAGCTCACCATGCCGATGTCCGCAAAGATCGTGGACGACAGCGAGCTGATCACCACCAACAAGGGTACGGTTGCCGTAACCCGCGGCCCGATCACCTACGCGGTGGAGGCCATTGACAACGGCGACGCTTTTAACAACGCCTGCATTAACAAAAACACCACCTTTACCACCAACATGGTATATGATTTCGGTACGGCAAACGATTACGGCACGCAAAAACTGCAAATGCTGATTGCAAGCACCCAGACCGTTTCCGAAAGCCTTGCTGGTGCGGACGGCACGGCTACACTCAACATGATTCCGTTCTATGCCTGGGCAAACCGCGGATTAACGCCCATGAAGGTTTATGTTCAGGACGGCTTGACCGACCCGTACGAGGGCAAGGATCTTGCACAGGCCGCAACAGTGACCGCCAGCTACACCCACATGGGTGACTCCGCGTCCAATATCAATGACGGCGTGATCAACACAGCCAAGCGCTGGAGCTCCTGGAACAGCTCCTATGACGAGGGCGTTCGCAATCCGGTGCTCACCATGACTTTCCCCAAATATGCATCTTTGACCGGCACCGATATCTACTATTACGACGACAACGGCGGCTGCCGTGTGCCGGACAGCATTGAAATTCAGTATTGGAACGGCACGGCTTGGACGGACGTTTCCATGGCGTCCACCCCCACGCCGTCTACCACCGATTTCACCTCTTATATTTTTGAAGAGGTCACCACCGACAAGCTCCGCATTAAGCTGCACCACGCCTCCCGCGCGCTCGGCATTGTGGAGTGGAAGGTCACCGGCCAATGGACAGACATTGCGGCTACGGTTGAGCCTTCGTCCATTGAAGCCTCCTACACCTGGAAAGGTGATGACGTTGCCAACATCATTGACGGCGATGTAAACAAGAATAAGCGCTGGACCTCTTGGGCAGAGCCTTTGGATGATGCTGCGCACAATCCGTATATCACCTTGACTTTCCCGAAATATGCAAGCTTTACTTCCATGGATGTTTACTTCTTCGATGATGGCAGCGGTTGCCGTTTGCCGGAGAATTACACCATTCAGTATCTTGACGGCGCCGATTGGAAGGACGTTACCGAAACTTCTGCACCGACGCTCTTAACCGACGATTTTACACACTTTACCTTTAATACCGTCAGCACTACTAAGCTGCGCTTAAAGCTTCAGCACGCAACAAAAGCTGTGGGCATTGTGGAATTGAAGGTTTCAGGTACACCTGCTGAGTCCCCTGAGGCAAAACCCTCTGCAATTGAAGCTTCCTACACTTGGAAAGGCGACAATGCCGCTAATATTATTGACGGTGTTGTGCAGACCGGCAAGCGCTGGACATCATATGCAGAGCCTTTGGACGAGGCCGCACACAAGCCTTATCTTATCTTAACCTACCCGAAATATGCTGTGTTCAATGCCATGGATATTTACTATTATGACGACGGCGGCAACTGCCGTCTGCCGGAAAAGGTATCCTTGCAGTATTGGACCGGCACGGCTTGGGCTGATGTTACTATGATCTCAGCGCCGGCGCCTCAAAAAGACGATTTCACGCACTACACCTTTGAATCGGTTTACACGAAAAAGCTTCGTTTAAATCTTGAAAACAACACGTATGCAGTCGGTATTGTGGAATGGGCTGTCACCGGTGAGTGGGTCAAAAATCCGGCCTTTGTAAAAACAGCCGCTGTTACCACCGACGGCACCGACGTGACCGCACTTTCCGGCATTACAGAGAGCGGTTATGTTGCCGCACCGAAGGCCTTCAATGCGACGGTTCAGAACACCGTGAGTGTAAACGGTAAAAATTATGAGCTGACCTTCTGGACAGTAGACAATCGCTATACCGACGCCGGCACAACATTGGAGCTGCCGCTGGTTGCAGGCGATCAGAGAACCATTACCGCGCATTATGCACCGTCCGAGGCGAACGATTACACCGTTACCTTTATCAACCGCAACGGCACGGTTATTGGCAGTATTACAAAATCCGAGGGCTTTGTCACTGCCGACGATCTTACCGCGGCAGGTATTGCAGCTGACAACATTTTTGGCTACAACTTTATTGGTTGGAGCTGTGATTTTGCCGATATGAGCAGCACGATGACCGTGATTCCGGTTTATGAAAAGGACGAAACGGCAACGCTGTGCCACATTACCGTAAACGGCGGCAGCATTAACGGCGAAACCGCTTTGGACGCTCGCTTTGATTCAAAGCTCACCGCTGTGGCCGAAGTACCGAGCGGCAAGGTCTTCTCTCACTGGAAAGACGCGGCCGGTCAGGTATTAAGCCATGAGAGCACCTATTCGTTCTATGCTGCTTCCAACTTGGCGCTGACTGCGGTGTTTAAGAACGACGGCGAGGAAACACCGGCCGTGGCCGAAGTAATCCTCAACATGAACCCCATCTGGACGGTTTCCGGCGGCAAGGCCGACATAGTTTACACCGTTATGGTGAATGTACCGGCCGGTGCCACCGTCTTGGAGCAGGGTATTTTGATCGGCGGCAACAGCTATTCGTCCGATCCCTCAGCCCTTAAATTGACCGCATGCGATCAAAAGGGCACTGCGGTCATTCGCGACAACGCGCATTTTATGATCACCTTAAAATCCGTGAAATCCGGTCGTGTAAGAAACGTGCGCGCCTATGCAAAATACGAGCTTGGCGGCAACACCTACACCGTTTACAGCAATGCCGCTGTGCGTGCCACGGTTTCGAATACCGCTGTAGCTACAGAAGCAATCAACTTTTAAGGAGGCGCTACCATGAGAAATTATATAAAGCCTGCGGCAGAGGTTTTTGAAACGCTGCCCGAATGCTATTGCAGCGATCTCCTCAGCGGCGGTAATTACGCCGGCAATGCAAACGAGATTACCGACGAGGATTACGATTAACACTTTTTCATGCTGCAAAAGATGAAAAGATAAGCCGCGTGGTTCATCTCAAAATCTTTGTGCAAAGCTCTGTGCGGTCGGGCGGAAACCTTTTTAAAATCCGACCGCACAAAAGCCTTTTCCCAGAAAAGTTCAAAGATAATCCAAACGGGAAATTTCTCAAAGCTTTGGCGTAACGCCGAAAAGGCAACCAATAAAACGCTCAAAAAGCACTGTTGTTTCAGCACTTTTCGGGCGTTTTTTTGTGTTTGATCTTTAAAAAACTCAGACGGCAGCGGCGTTATGCACAATAGATATCCAATAAAAATACAAAAAAACTTGACACTCAGTAAAATTTTGGGTATCATATTATTGATAGGAGAAAAAGCGGCGCACAAACCATGCCCCGCTTTTTCATTGGTTTTCGGCGTTTGTCGGCGGCAGAGTTTGTCTTCGATATAACGCCATTTTCTGACAGGAGGAGCAAGATGGATTATTTTATTGAAAACTGTTTGCCTTATGTCACGCTGGCAGGTGCGCTTGTAGCTTTGCTTTTTGCGCTCTTTTCTGCGAGCAAGGTGTTGAAGTTTTCAGAGGGCAACGACACCATGAAGAAGATCTCTGTCTCAATTCGTAAGGGCGCAAATGCCTACTTAAAGCGGCAGTACACCATTGTGGCGGCGTTCTTTGCCTGTATGTTTGTGGTGTTGTGCTTGATGGCCGTGTTCGGCCTTTTGACCTGGTTTGTACCGTTTGCCTTTATCACCGGCGGATTTTTCTCCGGCCTTTCGGGCTTTGTCGGCATGAAAATTGCTACCGCGTCCAACGCGCGCACGGCTAACGCCTGCATTGAAAGCTTAAACCGCGGTTTGCGTGTGGCTTTTTCGGCAGGCTCCGTGATGGGATTTACCGTGGTGGGCCTTGGCCTTTTTGATATTTCCGTTTGGTTTATTCTTTTAAAATTTGTGTTCCGTCTGGAGGCTTCCGCCATCACCGGCGCCATGCTTACCTTCGGTATGGGTGCTTCCTCTATGGCGCTGTTTGCGCGTGTGGGCGGCGGTATCTTTACAAAGGCCGCCGACGTGGGCGCCGACCTTGTGGGTAAGGTGGAAGCCGGTATTCCGGAAGACGATCCGAGAAATCCGGCAGTCATTGCTGATAACGTGGGCGATAATGTGGGCGACGTTGCCGGTATGGGCGCCGATCTTTATGAATCCTATGTGGGTTCCATTATTTCGGCTTCCGCTTTGGGTGTGGCCGCATTCGGCAGCTTAAAGGCCATGGCACTGCCGCTGGTTCTGGCGGCTTTGGGAATTTTAGCTTCCATGCTCGGTACATTTTTGGTTCGCACGGGCGAAAGCACCGACCAAAAACAGCTTTTGCGTGCGCTGCGCCGCGGCACCAACACCAGTGCTGTTTTAATTGCCGTTCTTTCTTTGCCGGTGACTTATTACATATTAAACGACGTTCGTTTTTACTTTGCGATTTTGGCAGGCCTTGTGGCCGGTGTAGCAATCGGTGCGGTAACGGAATATTTCACCTCCGACACCTACCGCCCCACCAAAAAGCTGGCCGCCACCAGTGAAACCGGCTCGGCCACCATTATTATCGGCGGCATCAGCCTCGGTATGCTTTCCACCATTTTACCCATTTTAATTGTTTCGGCCGCCATTTTGCTGTCGTATTTTGTGTGCGGCGGCGGTATCGCTTCGGCCGACGCGTCCCGTGGCCTTTACGGTATTGCACTGGCTGCCGTGGGTATGCTTTCCACCCTTGGTATCACCCTTGCAACCGACGCTTACGGTCCGGTTGCCGATAACGCCGGCGGTATTGCAGAAATGGCCGGCCTTGACCCTGCGGTTCGTGAAAGAACCGACGCGCTCGATTCCCTCGGCAACACCACCGCGGCCACCGGCAAGGGCTTTGCCATCGGCTCGGCTGCGCTCACGGCGCTCGCGCTGGTTGCTTCTTATATTGACAAGATCAAAGAGGTTGCACAAAAAGCAGGCGAAACAGTGGTTGAGAATTTCAACCTGATGAATCCGGTGGTTTTAACAGGATTGTTTATCGGCGCTTGTCTGCCATTCGTGTTTGCCGCGCTCACCATGGAATCGGTCGGTAAGGCGGCACAGTCCATTGTGGTGGAGGTTCGCCGCCAGTTTAAAAATATTACCGGTTTAATGGAGGGCAAGGCGGAGCCGGACTATGCCTCCTGCGTGGATCTTTGCACCCGTTCAAGCCTGCGTGAAATGGTACTGCCCACGGTGATCGCCATTTTGTGCCCCATTGCGGTAGGTCTGATCCTTGGCTATCAGGGTGTGGTCGGCCTTTTGGCCGGCGCTACAGCCAGCGGCTTTTTGCTTGCAATCTTTATGTCGAACTCCGGCGGCGCCTGGGACAATGCCAAGAAGTATATTGAAAGCGGTGTACACGGCGGCAAGGGCAGCGACAGCCACAAAGCGGCCGTTGTGGGCGACACGGTGGGTGACCCGTTCAAGGATACCTCCGGTCCTTCGATCAATATTCTTATTAAGCTTTTATCCATGGTTTCCATTGTCTTTGCGGCACTGGTGTTTAAGTATCATATTTTCTAAAAACCGAATTAAAATACAAAGCCTCGGAGCACTGCACCGTCGAAACGTGCGGTTTTCCGAGGCTTTTTTGCGTTCGATTTGCGATAAGTAGGGCGACGGTTGGCCGAGGCATTTATCACGCTTGTTTTTTCTGCAAGCTGCCGTCGGACGGAATTTTGATCTTTGAAGCTTAAAAAAGCGGTTTGGGCTGGTCGCCCGCGCCGCGGCACCTCAAAGGCGCCAAAGCGCCCTTTGAGGTGCGAAACAACACGGGAGCCGAAGCCAAAGGCTTCGGCTCCCGTGTTTTCCGGCCGCCCTTCGGGCGGCGCGGCGCGGGCGACCAGCCCAAACCGTTTTTTTAAGCTTCAAGAGCA
This sequence comes from Oscillospiraceae bacterium, assembly GCA_902791335.1. Taxonomy (GTDB): domain Bacteria; phylum Bacillota; class Clostridia; order Oscillospirales; family Acutalibacteraceae; genus UMGS1532. The sequence goes on along the minus strand of CADAVL010000019.1, from coordinate 10,953 downwards.
GATTTTAAAAGTTACCGCCAAAAAGCGAAACCGCGGCATTTTAATGAATGCCGCGGTTTCGCAGGTTTTAAAAACAATGCAAGTTTTAAAAGCAAAGCAAATTTTAAAAAACGAATTGACTTTAAAAAGGATCAGCTTCGCCGCTGCAGTTCGCTTTTTAATTGCCGCCGCAGTTCACTTTCGGTTTGCCGTTGCTCACCTTTCAAAGTGCCGCTGAAATTCACTTTCGGCCTCACTGCTTTATCTATTGTTTTCAATTGTGTGCCGTGCCAAAGCTGGAATTGCCTTCTTTCGAGGAGCTTTCGGATAATCCGCTTGAACCGGTACCTTCAGCACCGTTTTCAAAACTGTCGGCACCGGAGCTGCCACCCGTGGACGATCCGCCGCCGGAGCTTGCAGAATGACTCGGCAGAGAGCCTGCTGACGATGCCTTTGAGGGCGCTTTGGAAGAAACGGCGGATACCACCCTTGACGGCCGCGAGATCGGCGTTATTTTGCGAATGGAGGAGGCACTGCCTGTGGTGCCGCTTTTCACCGCCGCAAAATAGCTGACGATGCCGGCGGCCAAACCCTCGGTGTAGTTGTTGCGAAAGGCCGCGTTGCGGATCTTTCCAAAATCGTCGGGGTTGGTTAGATATCCGTTTTCCGTTAAGACCACGGGACAGGCGGAAACACGACTTAAATTGAAATAGTGCCAGTCAAGACCGCCGTTGTATTTGGAGATCAGATTCATGCGTGAAACGCCGCCGGACAGATAGCTCGACGCTTTGTAAGTAAAGGGATTGAAATAGCCCATAAAATACCCGTGCGCGGAGCTTGAAGCCGAACCGTTAAAATGCACCGAAACGCCGATATTGGCCTGCGATTCCATAATGTAGCGGTAGCGACTCGGAAGTGAAACAGTCGTGTCGGTCGTTCTTGTCATGGCAACCGTCGCCCCCAGGGACAAAAGCTTTTGCTTTAAGGAATTTGCATATAAAAGCGTGTAATACTTTTCATATTTTTTCCCCGAAACACCATAGGTGCCGCTCTCTTTGCCGCCGTGACCGGCGTCCAGCACGATCTTTACGCCCTTCAGCGAATAGCCGTAGCGGTTCGAGTGGCTCTTTTGAAGCTTTGCCGGATTCAAAAAGGAGAACACCAATTGGCCGTGGTCGTTGTATTTCGCCGTCCAACCGTAAAACGCGCCGGCTTTTTTAAGATATAGCCGCAGCGTGTAATCCTTCTCGTTCTTGATCCACTTTGCGCGCTTAAACAAAGGACAATCGGCAATTTTAACCTGCCCCGTAATTTTGTTTGAATAGCAAAAGGTGATGTCTACATAGCTGAATGTTACGCCGGTAATACTGTAATCCTGCGTTTTGGTGTTTTTATATTTCTGCGATTCCAGCCGCAGTCTGAACGGTGCTTTCCAGTCCACGTCAAAGGCCAGCTCATAATATTTTCCAACCGTTCCGCTTCTTGAAAAGTTCACAGTGTTGCCGCTCGGCAGCGTGCCTTTTTGAATTTTTACGGAAGAGTTGGCATAAACGCGGTAGTTGCTTTTTAAAAGATAATATTTCTTGCCCGATTCGGTGTCGTAAATTTTTTGCGGCAGGCAGTAGTCCACCGTGCCTTTGGGCAGATAATTGTTTGTCGGGCGGGAATAATCGTCCACCGTGTCGCCGCTGAAGGTTTCAGAAGTCGTGACGGTTAAAGTGGCAATATATCCGTTTGCAATGTTCGCATAGCTCGAATGCGTGCCGCTTTCCGGCAGGGGAACCGTCCAACCGCCAACGCCTACAAGGCCCGAAGGCAGCGAGGTCTTTTGCACCGTTACCGTGGTGGCGTCCACGGTTTGCTTTTCGTTTTTTCGCTCGGCTTTGAATTTTAATAAAAGCTTTGTGCCGCCACTTTGCGGCACACGCAGCACGCCGCGGTAGACAGAATAGCTTTTGCCGTCGTCGTTGCTTTCGTCATTGGCCGAAAGCGTCACGCTTTTGTTGCCGAAAACCGCCGCAACACGGCTGCCTGTCAGCGCCGTCACCGAAACCGAAAGCACCGTACCCTCGGCAAGCGACAGTGATTTTTCGTTTGGCGTGTAGCTTTTGATCAGCGGCAGGGCGTAGGTAATCACAAAGGTTTTTTGCTGTTTTCCGCTTTGAAAGGTAATTTTGTTTTGCCCTTTTTTCAAGGTATAGGAAACGGTGAAATATCCCTCTTTGGTGGTGGTCACCGCGCGACCGTTTAAGGTGAGCGTTTCGTTCGGTGAACAGCTGCCGCTGAATTCCAACTTTTCACTGTAAACGGTTAGTTTATCAGATTTTGGGTAGGAAAAATAAAGCCCTTTGATCACGTCATCCTCAGGCTGATTGCTTAAAGTATCGGCCGAAGTGTCGGCGCTTCCGGTGGACGTTTTGTCCGCCCCCGATCTTTGGCAGCCGGCTAAAGTCAGCGTAAGACACAAAGCAAGAAGTTGCGCGATCGCCCTTTTTGCGGCGGCTTTTACATCAATTGTTTTAAATCCTTCAAGTGCTTTTCTCATGCTTAAAGTACCTTCTTCAGCGCGGCAAGCTCTGACCTGTGCCGCGGACTGTCCTTGAATAAATAAGAGTAGGAGTACATCATAAATCCCGAAACCGCTTTTTGGCGTCTTAAATCGGTCACCTCGCGTGCCAAAATGTTTTTATCGGTGATCCATTCCTTTGAACCGGCGTCTTCTGTGCCGATCTTATAAGGTGCAAGGCCGATATATAGCTTTACGGCTTTTGCGCGCCGAACGCCCGTCCATAAAGACAGGAGATTCTTAAACTGAAAAGCCTCTTTTTTGTAGCGGTAGCCGTAATAAAGCTGGGGCGCAATGTAGTCAATGTAACAAGGCTCGGCCATCCAGCGGTAAATATCGGCATAATATACCGTGTAGTTCGCGTCGGTTTTGTCCTTTGAAACGGCCGCCGCCGGCGCAATGCCGAATACCACGTTTTTCTTTTTGTGAACCGCCTCGTAAACGTCGGCCACCAGTACGCTGACATTGGTGCGCCGCCATTCGGCCAGGGGCAGCGGATCACTGTTTCCTTTTGAATAGGCCGAGTAGCTTTTTTCGTCAAAGCTTTTGTCGGTGGTGGGATAAAAATAATCGTCGAACTGAATGCCGTCCACGGCATAGTTTTTTAAAATTTCCCGAACACCGTTTACAATCAACTGCCGAACCTGCGGCGACGCCGGATTGAAATAAATACCGCTTTTGGTATATAATACGTTTTGCCGCGTTTTTTTATTGTCGCTCTGCGCCCATTTTACGGCAGGGCTGTCTTTTGGCAGCTTTTTTATGTTGTTGTGCGCGGCGGTAACGCGGTAAGGATTGATCCAGGCGTGAAACTGTAAGCCTTTTTTGTGTGCGGCCGAAACCATGTATTTTAAAGGGTCGTAATCGGGCGCTTTACCTGCTGTGCCGGTAACCGACGCGCTGAAAGGAAAATAAGCCGACGGATAATAAGCGTCCGCATTGGCACGAACCTGACAGATTACGGCGTTCATGGAAAGCGATTTTGCCCGATCGAACATTTCATCAATTTTCTTTGTGAAATCATTATAAGAAAGGCCGGAAAAGTTTAGTTCTATGTAGGAATACCAAACGGCGCGCATTTCCGAAGCCTTTGCGGCCGTTCGGACGTATTCGGAAGAATTCTTCGTGCCGGAACCTGAACCGGCGCCGGTAGCAGAAGAAGCGCCGCCGGCCGAAGAAGCTCCGGTAAAAGCGGTTCCCGACTTTCCGGTTGCCGTCTTTTCTTTTGTCGCGGCGTCCGAGTTTAATGCAGACCCTGCGCCTTTTGACAGGGTGGCAGAAGACACATTTTTGGAAGAACTTTCGTCTTTTGCTGCTGTATCGGAAAGCACGCTTTCCGATGCCAAAAGACCGTCGGATAAATTGCCGCTTTGAGAATTTTCGGATTCACTGCCGTTCACCGGCTTTAATTCGCATCCGAAAAGGCTCAGTATCAAAAAAAGACTGAGTAGTAGTGAAAGACAACGCTTCAAATGATCACGCTCCGTTGAAAGATTTCAAAGAAAGCCCGATTGCAAAAGCTTTCGGGCGTTCTTCGCCTTCTGTTCATTTATTATAGTGCTTTTTATAATTCCGGTCAATATCTCTTTTTTTAAAAAACAATGGTAAAAAGAGAAATAAAGCCGCAGTGCGCTCAAGCTTTTTGGGCGGCTTGCCGGCAAAAACAGCGGCTCTTTATTTTTGCTTGTAAATCGGTGCGATTTTTGATAAAATAAAAAAGGATTTTCAAAAAATCAATCTTAGGAGTAACCTTAAAAATATGTCGATTTCACACGCGCACTTAAATTCGCTCGGCAGTTTCCCAATACAATGCCCAAACTGCCGCAAGATCGGGGAGTTTTCCTTAATATACACCAACTTGTCCTTAGGCCCTTTCGGCCTTTCGGTCTATCCGCTGCACCGTCGAGTTGCTGCGATCTGTCCCGGCTGCACAAAGCTTTATTATTTAAAAAAGGAAACCGCAAGCCGCGTACTCTTTAAAAAAACGGTAGCAATCACAAAAGAAGATCTTTTGGACGCGGCCGATTCGGCGCAGCCTTCGTCGGAGGATTTCGGCAAACTTTCAAAAAAGGAATGAATAGAGAATGCCCGAGCTTTTTAAAATTTTACTGCTTATGATGCTGTCCTTTTCCGTGGCCGGATCGGTGCTGGTACTTTTGGATAAATACAACGCTGTGCACAGGCTTTATCGGGTGAGCGAGGAAACGCTGTATATCTTTGGCGCTTGCGGTGGTGCGCTTTTAATGTTCTTTTGCATGAAACTATGTCACCACAAAACCAGAAAAAAGGGATTTATGTTAGGGTTTCCCCTTATGGCGGCGGTACATATTGTGCTGTTGTTTCTCTGCTATCGGTGAAACAATCCGCAAAATACGAAATCCGTCAAAATTTTTTCGCCGTGCAGTTTTCCAAAAACCAGGTATTCTGCTGCCGAGCTTTTAAAAACACCTGTTTTTTATAAATCTATGCAAAAAAACGCCGAAGCATTCTTAAAAAAGAAAGCTTCGACGTTGGGCTTTATGATATTCAAAAGTTCAAATACTGAAAAAGCCTTGTATTCGCGATAACATTAGATAGCGCGAGTAACTTTACCGGAACGCAGGCAACGGGTGCAGGCGTTGATACGACGGGGAGAACCGTCCACAATAGCCTTAACGCGCTGTACGTTAGGTTTCCATGTTCTGTTGGAACGTCTGTGTGAGTGGGACACTTTAATACCAAACTTGATCTCTTTGCTGCAGATATCACACTTAGCCATGAGTCTGCACCTCCTTCGTTGATCTTTACAATAGCAACAACTATAATAGCAGATTGAAACCAAAAAAGCAAGTCTTTTTTCAAAAAAAATTTCTTTTTTTATAAAAAAAGAAGTTGAGAACTGCGGCGCATGATGATAGAATAGACCTTGTACGAAGAACACACAGGCGCGGCATTTTTTAAAATGTCCTATAAAAAAGAAAGGCGTGCCGGACAAAAGGACCCGTGACGGTGTCTTTTGCCCGGCTGTCAAAAAACGGAGAAACAAAAAACCATGATATACAAAATTAATAACGGCAATATTTATCTTTCGGTCGATACGATGGGTGCAGAAATGCGTTCGCTTTGCGATGTTCACGGCCTCGAATATCTTTGGCAGGGACAAAAGGGCGTTTGGGAGGGCCAGGCGCCGATCCTGTTTCCCATTGTGGGCGCGCAAAAGGACGGGCAGTATCTCTATAACGGCAAAACCTATGAAATCGGTAATCACGGCTTTGCGGCCGCGCAGAATTTCAAGCTTTTGCAAAAATACTCCGATAAACTGGTTTTAAGCCTTTCGGAAAACAAGGAAACTCTGCGGCAGTATCCTTTTAAATTTCAGTTTACGATCGGCTACGAATTGTCGGGCGATACTTTGACCGTGCGCTTTCGCGTGCAGAATCACGACGACAAGGATCTGCCCTTTTCCGTGGGCGGCCACCCCGGCTTTCGCGTGCCGTTGGAGGACGATGAAGAATTTTCCGATTATGCTTTAAAGTTCCCCTTTCGGGAAAACTGCAATTCACCGCGTTTAAAAAGAAACGAGGTGACCGAGCCTCAGGACACCCTGCCGGTTTTGCAAAACAGCGATACTTTACCGCTCAGTCACGAGCTGTTTTCCAACGGCGTACTGATTTTAAGACATCTTGTCAGCCGGTCGGTGTCGCTTTATTCCAAAAACAGCGGCCGCGGCGTGCGTGTGGACTTTGAAGGATTTGACAATTTGGGCCTTTGGCAAATGAATAACGGCAACTTTTTGTGCATTGAACCCTGGAGCTCACCGGGTACGCACAGTGCCGCAAGCGGCCTTTTGACAGAGCGCGCAGGCATTACACTGCTGCCGCCCGAAGAAACGGCCGAATACAGCTTTTCGGTTACGATTATTTAATCTTTAAAAACCGATCGAAACAGAGAGCATTGAATGGAAAGCAGAGGTAGTTTTTTATGAAGATCAAAGCAGTATTTTTTGACATGGACGGCACGCTTGTAAATTCCATGGAGGATCTGGCGGTCGCCACCAATTTTGCGCTGAAAAAGCACGGCTACGAGGAGCGCCCCGTAAAGGACTATGCTTATTTTGCCGGCAGCGGCATTTATGTAATGATTGAGCGCGCATTAGCACCCGATAAGGTTTCCCACGAGGAACTGCGCGAAATACGAAACGATTTTTTCGCCTATTACGAGAAAAACTGCACCGTACACACCACCGTCTATCCCGGTGTGCAGGCGCTTGTAAAAAAGCTTCGGGAAAACGGCATTTATGTTTGCTGTGTGACCAACAAGGTCGAGCCGATCGCCATAGATATTATCCACCACTTTTTCGGCGGCATGGACAAGGTGGCAGGGCAGGTGGATTCTTTGCCCACAAAGCCCGATCCCACCCGCACGCTCGACACCATAAAAGCGCTTCATATAAGCCCCGAAGAGTGCCTTTTTGTGGGCGACTCGGCGGTGGATATTGAAACGGCAAAAAACAGCGGCGCAGTGCCGCTTGGTGTGCTGTGGGGCTTTCGCACCGAGGAGGAGCTGAGAAACGCCGGCGCGCGGTATATTGTGAAAAACGCAGAGGAAATTTTGGAGGTCATCAAAGCTCATGAATAAATATCGCAACACCATGGCCGCTTGCTATGTAGGCTACATTGTGCAGGCCGTGGTGAACAACCTTTTGCCGCTGCTGTTTGTTATCTTTAAAGAGCATTTCGGCATCAGCACGCAAAAGCTCGGCAGCCTGATCCTCATTAATTTTGTAATGCAGCTTTTCATTGACCTTGCGGCGTCGCGCTTCGGCGATAAATTAGGCTATCGCCGCGCCTTGGTATTGGCGCATCTTTGCGCCGGTTTGGGGTTGATTCTGGCAGGCGTTCTGCCAATAATCCTGCCCTCGGCCTATCTTGGCCTAATCCTTGCCACCTTCTTCTATGCGATCGGCGGCGGACTGATTGAGGTGATGGTCAGCCCCATGATGGACGCCATGCCTTCGGACAATAAAAGCGCCGCCATGAGCCTTTTACATTCCTTTTACTGCTGGGGACAGGTGGCTGTGGTGCTTCTTTCCACGGTTTTTATAAAGCTTGTCGGCGAACAGTATTGGTACATTCTTCCGGTGGTGTGGTCGCTTGTTCCGCTTTTTAATGTGATTTCCTTTCTCCGCGTGCCGATGCCGGAAATGCTCGCCGAGGAGGAACGCGTTTCCTTAAAGGAGCTGTTTCGCAATAAGCTGTTTCTTTGTTTTGTCCTGCTCATGATCAGTGCCGGTTCTTCCGAGCTTGCGATGTCGCAGTGGGCTTCGTATTTTGCCGAGGAGGGTCTGGGCGTTTCCAAATTTTTGGGTGATCTATTAGGCCCGTGCGCCTTTGCGGTGTTTATGGGAATTGCAAGAGTGATCTACGGCATTTTCGGCAGCAGGATTCCTTTGAAAAAAGCCATGCTTTTGTGCGCGCTGCTTTGCGTGGGGTGCTATCTTTTGGCTGGCCTTTCAAGGAATCCCTATTTTGCGCTTTTGGGCTGTGCGGTCTGCGGATTTTCCGTGGGCGTGATGTGGCCCGGTACGTTAAGCCTTGCCGGCGCGGCCTTTAAGGGCGGCACGGCGATGTTCGGCATTTTGGCGCTGTCGGGCGATATCGGCTGCTCAATAGGACCGTGGCTTACCGGCATGGTGTCGGGCATGGTGGAGCACTCCGAGCGGCTTTCCGCCTTCGGCGATGCTTTCGGCTGGTCGGCACAGCAGACCGGGATTAAACTGGGGCTTCTTTTGGCCGTGGTCTTCCCGATTATTACAGTTTTTAGTCTTTTGGGGCTGAAAAGTGCGGAAAGCCAACGCGAAAACCTTGAAAAACAGGGAATTGTTTGCTAAAATGATTACAACAGGTGTTATTGGAAATTTAGGAACAAACCACCTGAACCGGAGGTATTTCCTAAAAAATCGCGTGCAACACAGCTGCAACCAAAACGATTGGCAAAGGAGGCAATTTTATTGAAACGGAACGATTATTTAAGCTGGGACGCTTATTTTATGGGCGTGGCGATTTTGTCGGCGCGCCGCAGTAAAGACCCCGGAACGCAGGTCGGCGCCTGCATTGTCAGCCCTAAAAACCGAATTATGTCGGTGGGCTATAACGGCATGCCGCAGGGCTGTTCGGACGACGAATACCCCTGGGCGCGTGAGGGCGGCGCACAGGACACCAAATATTTGTTTGTCTGTCACGCAGAGCTGAACGCGATCTTGAATTTTCGGGGCGGCAATTTGGAAAACTGCCGAATCTATACCACACTGTTTCCCTGCAACGAATGCGCGAAGGCGTTGATCCAGTCGGGAATTACGGAAATTATTTATATGCAGGACAAATACGCCGATACCGATTCGGTGATTGCCTCCAAAAAAATGATGGACTCCGCCGGCGTGAAATACCGCCTTTACGAGCCTTGCGGCAGGGAAGTGTCGTTTACGCTTTAGGCAAAAAATTGGGTTCGACTCTCGTCAGCCTTAGTTGTTTCGGCTTTCGGTTTGCAAAAAAGCCGGTGAAATTTAAAAAAATCCGGCGGCAGGCAGGTTTTCGGCGCACGCAAAACCGCCCCTCAAAGTGTCATGCTTTGAGGGGCGGTTCTTTTTTCAAAGGTATTGGGGCGCAGCATTCCTGCTGCGCCCCAATACCTTTGAAAAACGTCGCCTGCGGCGACAGCGTGCGCCGAAAGACTGCCTGCCGCCGGATTTTTTAAAATTCCCTCCCGGCTTACCGCTTCAAAGCCGACAGCGCCGGACGGATATTTTGAAGTCTGGCTTTTTTGAACCTTTGAAAACCGGCTTTTTCAGCGCACGGTCCATACATTTGGAAAGCAAAAATCCACCGGCGGAAACGGCGTACCAGATCAGCAAAAATTTCGGGCAGATCTGCCCGAATATATTCAACGGCTGGTCGGAGTAATCCCACACCTTCATGTGAAGTGCCAAATTAAAAACGCAGCCGAATAAAAATTCCACCGAGGTGATCGTGGCTGCGCCGAGCGCGCATTTTATGGGAAAACTGCGCCGAAGCCCGGAAAAGCCGCGAATGGTTAAAAAACAAAGGCCGCCGGCCAGCAGCATGCTGGGGTGGGTGTAGCCGCGGCAGGAGATCTCCATCATACCGTAACCCAAAGCACCGGTGCCGAAATAAACAGTATCCTCCAAAACTCTTTGCGAATTCATTTTTTGAAAGTCAGCTCCTTTTAGCGAAACATCGTATTATAAAAATCTTCCTCGCAACCCGGTTGTCCGCCGCGCGCCGTCGCGTGGTCGGACTGTTTTCAACGAAAATTGCAGTTTCTGACCGCGCCGTGCGAAGAATCCTTGATCCGTCGCGACAAAATCACCGATTTCCGACCAACCGCACCGGATAGCACCAAAAGCACCGACCGCGCCGAAAGCACCGCACAGAAATCTTGATCGGTCGCGCCGCAGGGTCGCATTTGTTGCAAATTCCGTCTTTTTAACTATTGTAAAACGTCCACTGCGGATTTATGTGCGGTAATTATTTCTTGACTTCGGTTTTAAAAATTTTTCAAAAGCTTCCTGCGGTAACAGATCAGCCCGCGCGAACAGAAGCATTCGTGAGGAATTTTATTAAAGATGATAGATTTCACAAAACTGTCAAAAGCTGTGTCGTATAGATAGGCAACATTGCACAAATTGTAAAAAATTGCAAAAAAGGGGTTTACAAACACCATATTTAGTGGTAATATAATCAGCGGAAAATCTTTAAGGGCGACACCGAGAGGTCGACAAGATGCGAGAAGTGAATATTGTCTTTTTTAAAAACCGCACCGATGTTTTGAGCGTTCAAAGGCTTAAAAGCCAATCTTTAGCAAAAACGGCCGCAGGTTCAAAAAAAGAAACCACCGTATCTTGGCCTTTCTTTTCTGGGAAAAAAGCCGAGATTTTTTTATGCCTTGAAATTTTTTTAAAAAGGGAGGGAACACCGTGCAGTTTAAATCGGATATTTTGGACGAGGCGGCCGTGGGTCGCGCCTTAACACGCATTGCACACGAAATTGTGGAGCGCAACGACGGCGCAAAGGAAATTGCAGTCATCGGCATCATGCGCCGCGGTGTTTCGCTTGCAAAAATCATTTCAAAAAAACTTTCGGAATTGGGTGTTCACGTCAGCACCGGCTCTTTGGATATTTCGCTTTACCGCGACGATCTTACCGCCGCGCTGGACGAGCCGAAGCTGAACAAAACGGAAATTAATTTTTCGGTTACGGGCAAAACCGTTATTATGGTGGACGACGTTCTTTATACCGGACGTACGGCGCGCGCCGCCATGGACGCCCTGATCGCGCTCGGACGGCCTGCCAAAATTCAACTGGCCGTACTGATCGACCGCGGACACCGCGAGCTGCCCATTCGCGCGGATT